>CAVEAQ010000070.1:0-7372 GCA_963613775.1 bacterium
TGGATGAGGTGCGCGGCAACGGCGGCTCCATCAATGTCAACGAGATGGAGCAGATCCTCGGCCTGCCTGTGGTGCCGATCTCCGCTGCGAAGAACGAAGGCATCGAGGAGCTCATCGAGCACGCGGTGCACATAGCCAGGTACCAGGAGAAGCCTGTGCGCCAGGACTTCTGCCACCCGGACGAGTACGGCGGCGCAGTCCACCGCTGCCTGCACGGGATAATGCATCTGGTGGAAGACCACGCCCAGAGAGCCGGGATTCCGCTGCGCTTCGCCGCGAGCAGGATAGTCGAGGGCGACCAGGCGATAGTCTCAGCCCTCGGACTCAGCGATAACGAGAAAGAGATGATTGAACACATCATCTGCCAGATGGAGCAGGAGAGGGGACTGGACCGCTGCGCAGCGATGGCCGATATGAGGTTCTCCTTTATCCGCAAGCTCTGCGACCGCACGGTCGTGAAGCCCCACGAGAGCAAGGAATACCGCCGCAGCCGTGCGATCGACAAGGTCCTGACCGGCAAGTACACCGCAATACCCATCTTCCTCATAATCATCTCGATGGTCATCTGGCTCTCCATCGATGTGCTGGGCGCGCCGCTACAGGATCTGCTCCAAAGCGGGATCGATGCTCTCGCAGGCGTCTGCGATGCGGGGATGGAGAAGCTTGATGTCTCCCCGGCCGTGAGGGGCCTGGTGACCGACGGCATCTTCGGCGGCGTCGGCAGTGTGGTCAGCTTCGTGCCGATCATCATCCTCCTCTTCTTCTTCCTCTCCCTGCTCGAGGACAGCGGTTATATGGCCAGGGTCGCATTCGTGAGTGACAAACTCCTGCGCCGCATCGGACTGAGCGGACGCAGCATCGTCCCGCTGCTCATCGGCTTCGGCTGTTCGGTGCCTGCGGTGATGGCCAGCCGCACTCTTTCCTCCGCCCGCGACAGGAAGATGACGGTGCTCCTGACTCCGTTTATGAGCTGCTCGGCCAAGATCCCGATCTACGCCTTCCTGACCAGCACATTCTTCCCGGGGCACGGCGGCCTCGTGCTAGTAATACTCTATCTCTCGGCGATATTGGTGGGGATAATAGTCGCGCTCTGCGCCAAGGCCCTGCCTCACGCCGGAGAGCCGGCGCCGTTTGTGCTCGAACTCCCGAACTATCGCCTGCCGGGCGCAAAGAATGTGGGCCACCTGCTCTGGGACAAGACCAAGGACTTCCTCCAGAGGGCGTTCACGGTGATATTCATCGCTTCCATCGTCATCTGGTTCCTGCAGTCCTTCGACTTCAGGCTCCGTATGGTGGACGCGCAGGACAGCATGTTGGCGGCCATAGCCGGGCTGATCGCCCCGCTCTTCACTCCTATAGGCCTCGGCGACTGGAGGATAGTCACCGCGCTGATCACCGGCTTCCTCGCCAAGGAGAGCGTGGTCGCAACCCTGCAGGTGCTTGGTGTGGCCTCCGCCCTGACTCCGCTGACTGCGGTGCCGATGCTGGCGTTCTGCCTGCTCTACACCCCTTGCGTTGCCGCGATCGCCGCAGTACGCAGGGAGCTGGGTGGCAGACGTGCCTGGGCGATGGTGGGATTCCAGTGTCTGGTGGCCTATGTCTGCGCGCTGCTGGCATATCTGGTGGCCGGATTATTCGTCTGATAATATGAACCTTGCTTCAATAATCATTCTTGTATTAGTACTCGCGCTGCTTGCCCTCGCGCTGCGGACCTACTTCAGAGGCGGTCACTGCTCGGGGGGCGGCGGTTGCGGGGGAGGAAGCTGCTCCGCGTGCAAGGGGTGCAGCGCCTGCAGCATCTGCCACGATGCGCGGGGCGCCAAAAAATAAACAACTGTTTTTTTATCCGCCGCAGTTTATGTATATTTGCGGAGATATGGACTTATTTTCCGCTAATATGAAAGCATCTGAGCTCGTGGAGCAGAATCCAGGTTTGCTGATGGTGCTTTCGCGCCTGGGTATCGTGGGCAGCTTCGGGGAGAGAACAGTCTCCGAAGTATGTGTGCAGCACGGGATTGATGCGGATACGGCCATATTGCTCTGCAGAGTCTATTCGTCCCCGGACTTCGTGCCGGCGGCCGCAGACCTAAGGAGATGCAGCGTTGCCGATGTGCTCCGCTACCTCCACTCCTCTCACGACTATTACCTCAAGAAGGCGCTCGAGACTATGGCGGCCTCGATCGAGAGGCTCATCGAGCCTTGTCAGAAGCCGCAGCAGCAGGTGATCTGGGACTTCTTCTCCCTGTACAAGCGCGAGCTTCGGAGCCACTTCGAGTTTGAGGAAGGCAAGGTGATCCCGTATGTGCGCAACCTCATCCTCGGCCGGCAGGATCCGTCGTTCAGCATCGATGACTTCGAGGAGAACCACTCCAATATCGACGAGAAGCTCTCCGACCTCAAGAGTCTCGTGATGAAGTCGCTTCCGCACGAGTGCGACGATGACGGGCGGATTGCTCTGCTGACATTTATATTCAACCTTCAGACCGACCTCAGGTCCCACACCTACATCGAGGACAACATCCTCGTGCCGATGGTGCACCTGCTGGAGAATCCGCTTCGCAGCGACGTGGAGCCGAAAGCCGTGGCGGACAGCGACGAGCGCGGCGCAGAGCTCTCCGACCGCGAGAAGGAGATCCTCGTGAGCGTGGCTCACGGGATGATCAACAAGGAGATAGCCGACAGGCACCATATATCAGTCAACACCGTCATTTCGCACCGCAAGAACATCACGCGCAAGACCGGCATCAAGACTGTGGCGGGCCTGACGGTATACGCGATACTAAACAACCTGATAGACATCAAGTCAATAGAATAATGCTTCAGCTGACAGTCCCCGGTGGAGCGGATAAGGTGCTCCTTCACGCCTGTTGCGCACCCTGCAGCGGCGCAATTCTGGAGTGTATGCTCGCAAACGGCATCACTCCCGTAGTATTCTTCAGCAACTCCAACATCTGCCCGGCCGAAGAGTACAATCATCGCCGCGACGAGCTGCGGCGCTACTGCGACTCGCTCGGAGTGGAGATGCACGAAGACGAGTACGACCACGACTCCTGGCTGAGCATCGCCACCGGACTCGAGAAGACTCCGGAGCGCGGCGCGAGATGCGTCAAGTGCTTCCGCTTCCGCCTCTTCAGGGCGGCCGCCTGGGCTTCTGCCCACGGGATCACGGTGATGACCTCTTCTCTCGCATCCTCCCGCTGGAAGAACGTCGATCAGGTCAACGCTGCCGGAGCCTGGGCCTGCGGTATGATCAACGAGACCTTCCCTGACTCAGCCCCGCTGATCTGGTGGACCCAGAACTGGCGAAAGGGCGGCTTGCAGCCGCGCAGAGCCGAGATCATCCACGAGCAGCATTTCTACAACCAGCCGTACTGCGGCTGCGAGTTCTCCAACCATTACGCCGAGAACCTGCAGCCTGAGGAGCCGACGGAAGAGGAACTTTTCTAGAGATTTCCCCGGAAAATATTTGCTCGGACGCAAAATATATCTATATTTGCGGTGTATTACTGCAATAGGACACTGCAATGTTGATAGAAGTTAAAGGCGTAAACAAGACCTACGACAACGGGCAGCCGCTCCACGTGCTCAAGGGCATAGACCTGAGCATCGCGGAGGGCGAGTTCGTCTCCATAATGGGGGCTTCCGGCTCGGGCAAATCCACCCTTCTCAATATACTCGGCATACTCGACAACTACGACAGCGGCGAGTACCGCATCGACGGCAAACTGATCCGCGACCTCAGCGAGAAGCAGGCGGCGGAGTACCGCAACCGACTGATCGGTTTCATCTTCCAGTCCTTCAATCTCATCTCCTTCAAGACGGCGGTGGAGAACGTGGAGCTGCCGCTCTTCTACCAGGGCGTGAGCCGCAGGGTGCGCCACGACAAGGCGATGGAGTACCTCGACAGGCTCGGCATCGCGGACTGGGCGTCGCACTACCCCAACGAGATGTCCGGCGGACAGAAGCAGAGAGTCGCGATAGCCCGTGCGCTCATCACCGGCCCGCGCATCATCCTCGCCGACGAGCCTACCGGCGCCCTCGACTCCAAGACCTCCCGCGAGGTGATGGAGCTTCTCGGGCGGCTCAACCGCGAGGAGGGAGTGACTATAGTGGTGGTCACCCACGAGAGCGGAGTGGCCAACTGCACCGACCGCATCATCCACATCAAGGACGGCGTGATCGGCAAGATTGAAGACAACCGCGAGCACCACGCATCGGTGTTCGGAGCCGGAGGCATAATGAAATGAGAGATCTTTTCGTCGAAATATGGGAGAGCGTCAGGCGCAATAAGCTGCGCACCTGCCTGACCGGATTCGCGGTGGCGTGGGGCATATTTATGCTCATCGTGCTGCTCGGCTCCGGCAACGGTCTGCTCAACTCCTTCCAGCAGGGCAGCGACAACGTGGCCGTCAACACGATGCAGATCGGGGGCGGCTGGACCTCCAAGCCATACGGCGGTCTCAAGAGCGGCCGCCCCATCGAACTGGACGAGAGGGACATAGACATCACAAAGGGGGAGCTCTTCAAGGACCGTGTGGACAAGGTGGTGGCCACCGTCGGTACCGGCGGCACCGTCACCTACGGTCAGCGGTCGTTCTCCGGCTACATCGAGGGCAACTATCCCGACCGCCTCGAGATGGACAAGTTCGACATCCTCTACGGCCGCTTCATCAACCCCGACGACATCAGGCTCAGCCGCAAGGTGGTCGTGCTCCCCGAGGACAAGGCCGAGGACCTGCTCGACGGGTCGGCGCCAGTCTCGTCGTTCATCGGCAAGAGGGTCAGGATAGGCGCGTTCCTCTTTACGGTCGTGGGCATCAAGGACAGCGACAAGATGAGCAGTTCCAATACGGTCTATGCCCCGTTCACAACAGTCCGGACCATATTCTCCAAGGGCAAGACTATCGATGACCTGACCTTCACCTTCCACGGGCTCAGGACTGTGGAAGAGAGCGAGGCGTTCGAGAAGGAATACAAGGCCGCCATCAACCTCAGCCACGGGGCCGCCCCGGACGACGAGCGTGCGATCTGGATATGGAACCGCTTCACCCAGAGCATGCAGGTGGACAAGGCGAACACCATCATCCGCACCGCCCTCTGGATCATCGGCATCTTCACGCTTCTCAGCGGCATAGTGGGGGTGAGCAACATTATGCTCATCACAGTCAAGGAGCGCACGCACGAGTTCGGCATCCGCAAGGCGATCGGTGCGGGTCCGTGGAGCATAATGAAACTCATAATAGCGGAGAGCGTGTCCATCACGGCGGTCTTCGGCTATATCGGGATGGTGCTGGGCCTGGCGGCCTGCGAGATACTCGACAGGACCGTGGGCCAGGCGTCCGCTTCCGTGCTGGGGACGGATATAGCGATGCTGGTCAACCCGACCGTGGGCGTGGACGTGGCGCTGGAAGCCACTCTGCTGCTGGTGGTTGCCGGCACCCTCGCCGGGCTGATGCCGGCGCGCAGGGCGGCACGTGTAAGACCGATAGAAGCACTTAGAGCAGAATGAGATTCGACAGAGACACATTCACGGAGATCACCGACTCCCTCACCCGCAACAGGAGCCGCAGCCTGCTGACCGGCTTCGGGGTGTTCTGGGGCATCTTTATGCTGCTCTTCCTCGCCGGAGGAGGGCAGGGCCTGAAGCAGACCATCTCCGCCAACTTCGAGGGTTTCGCCACCAACACCACCATCCTCTGGCCGGACCAGACCACCAAGCCCTGGCTCGGCTTCAAGTCCGGTCGCTGGTGGGGACTGACCTACAGCGACATTCCGCGCCTGAGCTCGATGGTGCCGGAGCTGGACGTTGTGACTCCGGTGGTCTCCCAGTGGGGGCAGAAAGCCGTGCGCGGTATCAACAGTGCCGACGTCAGCGTCAAGGGAGTGCATCCAGACTACGCCCAGGTAGAGACCCCGAAACTCAAATACGGACGCTATCTCAACGAAATCGACATCCTTCAGGAGCGCAAAGTCTGCGTGATCGGCAAGCGCATCTACACTTCCCTCTTCCCGGACGGAGGCGACCCTTGCGGGGAGCGGATCAAGATCGGCCCGATCTGGTTTACCGTGGTCGGAGTGGACTACAGCACCGGGCAGATCAGCATCAACGGCAGCGCCGACCAGTCCGCAGTCATCCCTATCTCCCTGGCACAGAAGCTCTACCATCGCGGGGACAATATCGACATCATCTGCACCACCGGCAAGTCCGGAGTGAAGATGTCCGCGCTCGAGCCGCGCATCCGCGAGGTGGTGGCCCGGCAGCACAGGTTCGACCCGAGCGACAAGCAGGCGCTCTTCGTGATGAATACCGAGGAGCTCTTCTCGCTGATGGACAACCTCTTCGACGGGGTGAACTTCCTGATTCTGCTGGTCGGTCTCGGGACCATCCTCGCCGGAGCCATCGGAGTCAGCAACATTATGATGGTCACAGTCCGTGAGCGCACCACCGAGATCGGCATACGCCGCGCCATCGGGGCCACTCCGTCGGACATCCTCTCCCAGATCATCCTGGAGAGCATCTCGCTCACTCTTGTCTCCGGCTCCGGGGGCATAGTCTTCTCGGTGCTGCTGCTCAATATGCTGGAGATCATCACCAACCACACCGCCGACTACCAGATAGGCTTCTGGACAGCGGTCATAGCCGCCCTCCTGCTCACCGTGCTCGGAGTGGTGGCCGGACTCGCGCCCGCATCCCGCGCGATGAAGATCAAACCTGTGGATGCGATGAGAGACGAATAATAATAACAACACAAGAATATGAAAAAGGCAGTCAAGTACATCACCCTGGCCATCATTGGAGTGATTTTCATCGGGACATTCGTGTTCCTCTTCTCCAAGTCGCGCCCTGAGAAGATTGAGTATCAGGAGCTTGAAGCCACAGTCACGACTATCCGCAAGACTTCTGTCGTGACCGGCAAGATCGAGCCGCGCAACGAGGTCAACATCAAGCCGCAGATCAACGGCATCATCTCCGAGCTCTACAAGGAGGCAGGAGAGCAGGTCAAGGAGAACGAGATCATCGCCAAGCTCAAGGTGATTCCGGATATGACTTCGCTCAGTTCTGCCGAGTCCCGCGTGAGGCTCGCCGAACTCAACCTCAAGCAGGCCAGGACCGACTACGAGAGGGAGAAGGCGCTCTACGACAAGAACCTCGTCAGCGCCGAAGAGTACGACAAGGTGGTGCAGTCCTACAACCAGGCCCGGGAGGAGCGCGCAGCGGCGCAGGATGCTCTCGAAGTCATCCGTGACGGCGTGTCCTCCACCAACGCCACCGGGAGCTCCACCCTCGTGCGCTCCACCATCACCGGCCTCATCCTCGACATCCCGGTCAAGGTCGGCAACTCGGTGATCCAGGCCAACACGATGAACGACG
>CAVEAQ010000071.1:0-7187 GCA_963613775.1 bacterium
GTATAATTTTGTTTAATTAAAGTATTTGCTTATGAAAACAGCGAAACTGTTTCTCTGCGCACTGTTAGCGCTCACGACAGTCGCACTTTCCGCACAGAACGTGAAGGTGTCCGGTACTGTCAAGGACGCGCAGTCGGGCGAAGCGATCCCTTTCGCATCAGTAATGGTGAAGGGGACGACCAACGGCACCGCAACTGATGCAGACGGTGTCTATTCGATCAATGCTCCCGCAGCGGGAGTACTCGTATTCTCATCTATCGGATACGAGTCTGTAGAGGTTAATGTCGGCTCAAGAGGCAAGATTGACATTGCTCTCGAGCCGGATTCAGAGTTCCTCGACGAGACCATAGTGGTGGCATTCGGTACTGCAACCAAGAGTTCATTCACCGGATCAGCCGCAGTCGTGAACGAGGAGAAGCTCGCGAAGTCCCAGGTGGCATCCATCACCAACGCCCTCGCGGGTGCAGTGGCCGGCGTACAGCTGACCTCATCCAACGGCGCTCCGGGATCCACCTCCACCATCCGCGTCCGCGGTTTCAGCTCCATCTCCGCAGGTCAGAGCCCTCTCATCATCGTTGACGGCGCGCCGTTCTCAGGCGACCTTTCGACCATCAACCAGGCCGATGTGGAGTCCATGTCCGTCCTCAAGGATGCTGCATCCAACGCACTCTACGGCGCACGTGGCGCCAACGGTGTCATCATCATCACCACCAAGAGCGCAAAGAAAGGACAGGCTACCGTGACATTCGATGCGAAGTACGGTGTCAACACCCGCGCCCTCCGCGACTACAACGTCATCAAGGACCCTGCACTCTACTATGAGACCCAGGCTACGGCCCTCAACAACTACTACCTGAGCAAGGGTTATTCTGCAGAAGCAGCCCTCGCGAATGTCAATGCCAACATCTTCGGCGATACTGCCAGCGGCGGTGTCGGCTACAACATCTGGACATATCCAGAAGGACAGTACCTCATCGGCAGCAATATGAAACTCAACCCCAGCGCCACTCTCGGCCGAGTGGTCAGCTACAAGGGAGAGGATTATCTCGTGACCCCTGACGACTGGTCCGATATCGCATACCGCGCAGGTGCCCGTCAGGAGTACAACGTGGCAGTTTCAGCAGCCCAGGACCGTGCAAGCTTCTACGCTTCCCTCGCATACCTCGACAATGAGGGTATCACCGCAGCCTCAGACATGCAGCGTCTCACCGGACGACTCAGAGCCGACTACCAGGCCAAGGACTGGCTGAAGGTAGGAGCGAACTTCTCATATGCCCGCTTCCGCTACAACTCCCTCAGCAACAACGGCTCCAGCACCTCAACCGGCAACGTCTGGGCCTTCACCTCCCAGATGGCGCCTATCTACCCGGCATACATCCGCAACTCTGACGGCTCCGTCAAGGTCGACAGCAACGGAATCAGTATGATGGACTACGGCTCCGGTCTGAACGCAGGCTTCGCCCGTCCGTTCATCTCAGACGCCAACCCGATCCAGGACCTCTCCCTCAACACCAACGAGTCCGAGGGCAACTCAGTCTCCGCCAACGGATATGCTGACTTCACGATCCTCCCGGGACTTAAGTTCACCGTAAACGGCACCGTATATGTTGACGAGACCCGCTACACCAATGTGTACAACCCATACTACGGACAGTTCGACTCCACGGGCGGCACAGTCTCCAAGGAGCACGACCGCCTGCTGACCTATAACCTCCAGCAGCTCCTCAACTACAGCAAGTCATTCGGTCCGCACAACATTTCTCTTATGCTCGGCCACGAATACTACGACAGCAGGAGCTACGGTCTCTGGGCAAGCAAGTCACAGATGTTCAGCCAGTCCAACAAGGAGCTCAGCGGCGCCGTAGTCGACGGTCAGAGCGCCGGCTCTTCCATCTCCGAATACAACAACGAAGGTTACTTCTTCCGCGGCCAGTACGACTACGACAACAAGATCTTCGCTTCAGCATCCTTCCGCCGCGATGCATCCTCACGCTTCCATCCGGACTACCGCTGGGGTAACTTCTGGAGCGTCGGCGGCGCGTGGATCCTCAGCAGGGAGTCCTGGTTCGAAGCAGCCTGGGTCAACAACCTCAAGGTCAAGGCATCCGTCGGCAGTCAGGGCAACGACAACATCGGTTCATACCTCTACACCGACCTCTTCGACATCACCAACTCCTCAGGCAAGGTGGCTACATCCTTCGCCACCAAGGGCTCCAAGAGCATCACCTGGGAGACCAACACCAATATGAACTTCGGTGTAGAATTCGGCCTTCTGGACCGCATCTCCGGCAGCGTGGAGTACTTCGACCGCATCACCACCGATATGCTCTTCAGTTTCCCAGTAGCTCCGTCAATGGGTTACTCAAGCTACTATGCCAACGTCGGCGATATGAAGAACTACGGCATCGAGGTCGAGCTCGGAGCCAACCTTGTGAATACCAAGAACTTCTCCTGGGATGTAAATTTCAACCTGACCTGGCTCAGGAACCGCATCACCAAGCTCGATGACGCCAAGAAGACAACCACCGCCTACGACAAGAACGGCAAGGCGTACAAGGGTTATCAGTCCAGCAGCATGTTCATCGCAGAGGACATCTCTCTCTACTCCTGGTATCTCAAAGACTACGCAGGAGTGGATCCTGAGACGGGAGAATCTCTCTGGTACTATGATGAGGTCACCTACGACAAGGATGCCGAGGGCAACGAAGTCGAAGTCAGCCGTGAGAGAAAGACCACAAATACCTGGTCAAAAGGCGACTATTATCTCACAGGCGAATCCACCATCGCTCCTATGTACGGCGGCTTCGGCACCAGCGTCCAGTTCTACGGCTTCGACTTCGCCATCAACTTCTCATATCAGATCGGCGGCAAGGGATACGACAGCACCTATTCAGCACTGATGTCCTCCCCTACCTCCAACAACGGCGGCTACAACTACCACGCCGACATCTTCAAGGCCTGGACAAAGGACAACACCAGTTCAGATATCCCTCGTTTCCAATACGATGACTCCTACAGCGCAGCATCGTCAACCCGCTTCCTCACCAGCGCAAGGTATCTCAATATCGAGAACATCAATTTCGGCTACACCTTCCCGTCCAAGCTGACCCGCAAGTTCGGCGCCGAGTCCCTGCGCATCTACCTTGCAGCCAACAACGTGTGGTACTTCTCAGCCCGTCAGGGATTCGACCCTCGCCAGTCATATACCGGCTCATCCAATGCGACCAACTATTCTCCGATGAGGACCGTTTCCGGCGGTATAACTGTTAAATTCTAAATAGACACTACGTTATGAAAAGAATAGTTTACTCTTTATCAATACTTGCGCTTGCCTCAGTCGCGCTGAGCGGCTGTATCAAGGAGACCTTCCCGCAGGGCTCATCAGCCACCTCCGAGCAGGTCGGCGGTTCCACCACCGCGCTGGAGGCTTCGATGAGCGGTATTCCGGCCCAGATGGCCCAGGGGTATCTGGTGTATGGGGGACAGACAAACGAGACCGACCTCGGCTACCCTTCCCTTATGATGCAGTTCACTGAACTGATGGGCGACATCTTCCCTCTGGGATCCAATACCGGCTATGACTGGTTCCGCAGCTACAACATCTGCAGGTCTATGGCGGACAACACCTACTACTCATACCTCCCTTGGCGTACACTCTATATGTTCGTCAAGTCTGCAAATGACATCATCAAGGTGGTGGATCCGGAGACAGCAAATGAAGGCCAGCTCGCATACCTCGGTATGGGCTACGCCTACAGGGCATTCGACTACTATCATCTGATGAATATGTATGAGCCAGTGCTCAACCAGTATACCGACTGCAAGAAGGTAGAGGGCCTGACTGTCCCTATCATCACCGAGCAGACCACCGAGGAGGAAGGCAAGAACAACCCTCGCGTCTCACACGCCGAGATGGTGGAGTTCATCCTCTCCGACCTGGACAAGGCTGAAGAATACCTCAAGGACTATACCGTCACTGACAAGCACTACCCGTCCATCGCGGTAGTCTACGGTCTCAAAGCTAAGGTCTATATGTCCGACAAGCAGTACGCCAATGCCGAGAAGTATGCCCGTATGGCCATCAATGCATCCGGAGCCACCCCTCTCAGCCAGTCTCAGTGGGAAGATCCGAGCACCGGCTTCAATACAGCCAACTCCGCGTGGATGTGGTACATCTCATATTCCGCCGAGAATATGGGCAACCTCTGCAACTGGATCGGTTGGGCTGCAGCCGAAGCTGACTGGGGATATTCTTCACTCACCATTCCGGGCATCAACCGCTGGATCTACGACAGGATTCCTGACACCGACTTCCGCAAGCACAGCTGGGTGGACCCTCAGAAGTATGACTACTATGACTACAAGACCTCCCGCGACAAGGAATGGGTTGAGGCTCTTCCGGCCTACACTTCCCTCAAGTTCCGCTGCGTAGGAGGCGACTATAAGACCTATACCGTCGGTGGCGTCTGCGACGTCCCTCTGATGAGAATCGAGGAGATGTACTATGTCGAGGCCGAGGCCAAGGGTCTCCAGGGCGACCTTGCCGCCGGAGCAGAACTTCTCCAGGCATTCGTGTCCAAGTACCGTCAGCCGGACTACACCTGCACCTTCAAGAACGAGTCTGCATTCGAGGATGAGATCCTCTTCCAGAAGAGGGTCGAATTCTGGGGCGAGGGCATCGCATTCTTCGATGCCAAGAGGATGCAGGCAGGCACACTCCAGTACTACGAAGGCACCAACGCTCCGGGAACAATGTTCTATCTCAATGCAGTAGGCATCAAGCCTAACTGGAACTACGTGATCCCTAACAGCGAGGTCAGCAACAACCCTGCGCTCGAGGGGAAGAACAATCCGGATCCGTCACAGAAGATTGATCCAGCCGCTTAAGTTCTTCTTAAAACAATAACAGATAAGACATTATGAAGACTATATACAACAAAATATTCGCAGCGTTGGCCTTTGCGGCTCTTCTGAGCCCTACGGCCTGCGTCGAGGAAGCCCCGATCTATGAGCCGGCCGAGCCTGTAGGCAATGCCGAGGTATACTTCCCGAGCACCCTTGAGACTTCATACAATCTCAAGGACTACGACGGCAAGCTCAACATCGAAGTGAAGCGTGTAGACACAGCGGGAGAGATTACAATCCCGCTTACCGTGACCGCAGACGAGATCTTCTCGCTGCCTTCATCCGTCAAGTTCCTTGCCGGAGCTGAGAGCGCCGGCATCGTGCTCTCATACGACCTCAGCAAGGTCGAGGCAGAGAAGGAGTATCCGGTGTCCATTGTCCTCGGAAGCGACACCACTCCATACGGTATAAGCAAATATGAGTTCACCGTCTCAATCCCTGCAGCCTGGACCAAGTGGACGGGCGACGACGGGACCAAGTCCGGCAAGGTACACGTCACAGAGATGTGGTGGGACGAAGATGAGACCGAGCAGATGTACTATCAGGATCTCGGCGATGACCTCTGGTACTGCTATATCGAGAACTGCTGGGATACAGGCGGCGGCGCCACAGCCCAGAACTACTACTTCTACTGGGACAGGAAGACCAACTACCTTTCCGTACCTATGCAGTATATGGGATACACCACTTCTGACGGGCTAAAGGTTTATGCCAGCGATGCTGAAGGCTTCTACTCCGTTTATTTTGGTGAGGAATGGCTTGAAAGCAAGGGCGGCGCCGAGTGGCTCTATGATGACTACCTTGAAGAGACTCGCCCGTACTACGACGGCAATGGCGGATTCTACCTTGCAAGTTACTTCGCATTCGGTCCTGAGGCAGGAGACAAATTCGGGAGCGGATACCAGTTCGGCGGCGATATGGATGTCGCCATCGCAGAAGGATATGTACGCACCGTTGACTACAACGACGACGACCACTTCGGAGCGTCCAGCGCTCTTTATGACGGTGAAGCGACATCAATGTTCTTCGCATCCGACACACTTGGTACCGCAGCGAACTTCGAGACGCAGATGCGTTACGATGCATCCTACCTTGATGATGTGAAAGAGGGTGAAGAAGTAGCTGAAGGGACCACGACGACATACTACCTCAAGGATTACTTCGGAGAGGGATACGGTCTCGCCTTCACCGCCCCTGTGCCGGAACTTCTCGCAGACGGCTCAGAGATTTCAGATGTAAAGAACGATCAGTTCACCGGCATTGCCGTGTTCGGAAATCCTGTCTATGTATCTGTAAAGAAGGGATCTTTCTCATTCGAGGAAGGCAATGAGTTCCCTGTCGCAAGCATCGTCCTCAAGGTCTTCAGCAAGAACGAAGCAGGCGAAAAGGTATTTGACTTCGATCAGGTAGAGGAGATTTTCGAAGCTACCGGCCATGCGAAGGACAACTATACTATCGAAGACATTTACGGAGGACCGCTCGATAGCTATCTCGGCACCTGGACAATGGTCAGCTACGACTACTTCGACGAGAAGGACTACGCATACGATGTCACCTTCTCCGATGCCGGCAAGGACTCGGCTGGCAACCAGCTCGTCAAAGTCTCCAATATGAGCGGTGTCTCGAAGTACTTCGACGACAGTTTCACCGCTTACTACAGGAACAGTGCGCTCTATGTCTACCCGCAGGGGATTGAAGGCACCTACAACGGCAACTCCATCAGCCTCTGCACCTTCGACCCTGAGAGTGAGAAGATATACAATTCAGCATATGTGCTCGGCGGCATCTGCTCGGATGGCAACCTGGCGTTCGTGAACGCATACGACGGATACAACATCAGCGGCTTTGCATACTATATCCCTTCTTCCAAGACCTACCTCTCCATCATCTCCAACATCCGCGGTCTGATGGAAGACACGACCTCAGCTTCTGTCCCTGAGAACTATGTGGCGCTAAGGCCTGAGAAGGGCAGTCTCAAGCCGTTCGGCAATGCCGGCTCACAGGTTAAGCTCGTCAAGAAGTCAGGTGCCAGGATGAGTGCTGCTCCGGCGGCCAGGACATTCTCCCTCTCTCCTGTCGAGAAGAGCGTCAAAGACTTCACTGAAGTTTCATTCAAATAATAATTGAATACTGATTCGGGAGAGGAGATCGGGGCTCGCGAGAGCTTCATCCCCTCTCCGGTTTTTTCATCAAAGCGACATGAAATCCCATCACATCCTGCCGGTCATCGCCGGCACCATAGCTCTGCTCGCATCCTGCTCTGAGGAGAAGTTTGAGCTGAC
>CAVEAQ010000072.1:0-6991 GCA_963613775.1 bacterium
GGCACTCGCCGTACTGGTATTCCTGGGTGTCGTAGTCGCCCGGAATCCACCAGCTATAGTGGTCGCCTGCCATCGCAAACTCCGTAAGTTCTTCTTTGATAACAAAATACACCAGCGGCTGATTGTCCGGGAACTCATACCTGAACCCCAGACCGTCGTCGAAAAGGCGGAAGCGCAGGTTCATCAGACGCCCGCTCTCGCTTTGGCGGAGCTTTACCAGCAGCTCGTTGTAGTGGTTGCGAATCTGAGACTCTTCGCCCCAGACCGGTTCCCATGTTTCGTCGAAGCTATCGGTTTCCGTACCCAAAAGCCCGAAGCCCTCGGCGAGTGAGTAGCCCGGCGCAGCATCCCCCTTGGTAATCTTATTGCCTTCTATATCAATTTTTTCAGCCTTGACCGTGCCGCGCACATCGAAGCCCAGGCGGCTAGGGAGTACCACATCGGCACCCTCGCGCTGCAAGGAATACTGCGGCACCCCGCCCTCGATGGAGAATGCCAGGCGGAGCTTGCCGTCCGGTGACTGGAGTGCGGCGCTTTCGCCGAACTTAGGCTGCTGTGCGGTGCAGGCGCAGAGAAGGGCCGCAGCCGCTAAGAGAAGTGGATATCTTTTCATTTGAATTCTATTATGATGCTTGACTTGGCAGGGACGCTGTACCCTTCTGGATTGAATACTGAGCCGTCCACCACATTGCGGCCAGTGCCCTTAAGGTTGGCGGCAAATTCGGCATAGCTTGCCCACGGCAGGGTGCGCGGGGCGGCATTGTTGTTGAGATAGACAAACACAGTTTCGCTCTCCGTGTAGCGGAAATAGGCGTAGGTGTTGTCGCGGCTGATGAAATGCAGGGTCTTGCCGTGCTGTACGGCATCGGAGCCCTTCCTCCACTGGAAGAGGGTGCTGCAGTAGTCGTGCAGGTCCTTGCGCATAGGCTCGCTGGCCCAATTCAGAGGAAACATTGCCCTCAGTCCGCCGTGGCCTTGCGAGAGGTCGTCGGAGAGAAGCAGCAGCTCGTCGCCTGCGAAAATCTGCGGGATGCCGCGCAGCGTTGCCATCAGGGTCATCACGAGCTTCACCTTGTCGGGGTTCGCCTTGGCCGCATCGCCGATGCGCTCAGTGTCGTGGTTGCCTGGGAATATCAGAAGGTTCTGAGGATCATTGAGATACAAGTCGTTGGCAACGGATTCATAAACCTTGGTGATGCCTTCGTTCCAGCTTTCGCGCTCGGAGTTGATACTAGCGCGGATAGCGTCCATCAGGCAGAAATCCATAATAGACGGCAGGTTGGAGTCGAAGCCGTCCCTGTTTGGGTTATTGTCCTGCCAGTAAGCCACTTGCGGCACATTGGAGGACCATACTTCACCTACTATGTTGTAATTGGGATATTCGTTCATCACGGCCTTGCACCACTCGCTCATCGGGACTTTCTCGTTGTAGGGATAGGTGTCCACCCTCAGTCCGTCCAAATCGGCCCATTCCGTCCACCAGATAGCCCATTGCTTGAAGTACTGGAGCAGGTAAGGGTTGTCGAGGTTCATATCCACCATCGAGGTGTCGAACCAGCCGCCGACCATATTCTCGCGGTCGATTTCGGCGCAGTAAGGGTCGTTCTGAGCGGAGAACGCGCAGTTGGAGTGGGTGTAGGATGGCCACTGATGTACCCAGTCGGCAAAAGGTAGGTCGGCCATCCACCAGTGACGGTCGCCGCAGTGGTTGGTGACGATGTCCATCACTATGCCGAGTCCCTTGCTGTGCGCGGCGCGTACCATTTGGCGATAGGTCCAGTTGCTGCCGAAACGCGGGTCAATTTTATAATAGTCGGTGCAGGCGTAGCCGTGGTAGGAAGATTCCGGCTCGTTGTCCTCGAGCAGCGGGGTGTTCCAGATGGCGGTCATCCCGAGCCCGGCTATGTAGTCGAGCTGCTCCTCTATACCGCGGATGTCACCTCCGTGGCGGCCGAAGAATGCCTTGTAGTCAGCTTTCTCGCTGGTGCAAGGGCTGTTGTCGTTGCTGCAGTCGGCGTTGACGAAGCGGTCCGGCATTATCAGGTAGATGGCGTCCGATGTGTCGAAGCCCTTCCTCTCTGCGGAGCCTTCGCGGCGCGCGGAGATCTCATAAGGCACGCAGAAGCTCTCCCCGTCCCGCGTGAAGCGGAGGGAATATTTACCCGGGGCGGCATTCTCCTGGATGCTCACGTCCACGAAGAGATAATTGGGACTCTCAGCCTTGTGTACCCCGCTGACATTCACGCCCTTGCCTCCTTCGATAGAAACGGTATAGGAGCTGATATCATCCCCGTTCACCATTAGCTGGAGAGGGGTTTTCATCCCCGTCCACCAGCAGGGCGGCTCGATGTGCGCGATGCGGTCGGAGGCGCTGCTGATGCTCCACGCCCACGGAGCCTCCAGCTGCACGCTCACCTTGACGGAGTCGTCTCCGAGGCTGCGGGTAAACACGATGGTGTTGTCATCGGTGGAGAGAAGTTCATAGTCCCCCAGGCCGGCTTGCAGCGCTGGATGGGCGTGCTTGACGGTATTGAGATAACGATAGAATTCGGTAAATGAATTGCTTTTCCACGCCGGAATCGGGTCTTTTTCGAAGAAGGCGAAACGGTGGTCGTAGCCGATGTCCTGCCCGGTGTAGATGAGCGGCTGCGCGCCCGGCAGCGTCCAGCAGAGCACTGTCATTGCCTGCCAGGCGTCACCCATCCTCTCGAATTCGGTGCCAGACCATGAATTCTCGTCGTGGTTGGAGGTGAAGCTGAGCCTCATCGCGGCGGCGGGGTATTCGGCTGCGTTCCAGTCGATGTATTCGCTCAGCTGCGCGGTGCCGGCCTTGCCCTGGGCTATGTCGTTGAGCAGATGGTGCAGCTTCCAGGCATAGGTAGCATCGAATCCAGCCCTGTGCAGCCAGGCCTCCTCGCCTTCAGCGAGGAAATAGAGCGTGCGGTCGTAGCCGGCGCGCAGCGCGGCGATGGCCGAGGTCCAGAAGTCCTCCGGCACCTGATAGGCCACATCGCAGCGGAAGCCGTCCACGCCCCTGTCGAGCCAGAAGCGCATGCACTTCAGCATCTCGGCGCGCATATCCCGGTTGTCGTAATTGAGCTTCGCGATGTCGGTCCAGTCGTATTCTACAATGGTCTTGCCGTCAGCATCGCGCACATACCAGTCGGCAGGCTTCTCCGTTACCCACGGATGGTCGGGAGCAGTGTGGTTGGCAACCCAGTCCAACACCACCTTGAAGCCCAGGGAGTGCGCCTCCGCGAGGAAGGCGTCGAAGTCGGCGAGCGTGCCGAACTCAGAGTTGATGTCGCAGTAGTCGCGAATGGCGTAGTAAGAGCCGAGGCTACCCTTGCGGCCCTCGATGCCGATGGGATACGGAGGCATCACCCACACGATATCCACTCCTTCTTCCCTGATAATCGGGAGCAGCTTCTGCGCCGCCGCGAAAGTCCCTTCCGGTGTCAGCTGACGGACATTGAGTTCATATACGACCGCATCGCTGAAGATGTCGGCGGTCTCTTGTTTTGCCCTCTCTCCCGTGCAGGAGACAAGCAGCGCTAGAAGCGGGATGAGTCTGAGTAAATGTTTCATATGAATATCGGATTATTGGAGGAACACCACAGAAGCCCTCGGGCCAAGCGTAACCTTGCTACCCTTGACGGCGACGGAACCCCTGACGGCTATAGCATTGTCGAGATTGTCGGCGGCGAGGGTGACGCTCTCCTTGCCGCTGCCGAAGTTGTGCACAACCAGTACCTTCTGCCCATCATAGCTTCTGTACCAAGCAGATACGGCAGCATTCGAAGCGACTTCGGAGCAGTAGTCGAAGCTGCCCTTGGCGAGGGAGACATAGCGGTCGCGCAGCTCGCCGAACTGACGGTAAACACTCAGCACGGATTCACTGTCGGCGCTCTGGCTCTCCACGGAAATGTCGGCCGTTAGCATGCTCGCATCAATCTTGCCGCCCAGCTTGCCACAAGCGAGGCCGGAGCCGTTGGCAGTCCACATAATCGGAGTGCGGACATATTCGTCACCGCCGGACTTGCTGCCCCAGTAGCCGAGCTCCTCGCCCTGATAGATATACGGCTGGCCGCCCGCCGTGAGCAGTACCGCCGCGGCGAGTTTCATCTTCTCCCTGTCCTTGCCGAGGTCGTTGCCGGCTCGGTCTTCGTCGTGATTGGAGAGCTTGGTGGCCTCGATGTAGTCGGAGCGGTACTTGGCGTATTCCTTGGTGTAGCCCTGCATAGTGCCCACGAAACCGCTGCCCTTGCCGGAGTTGATGGCTTCCTTGAGCGTCCACCAAAAACTGAACTCGAAGAACGCAGGCAAACCAACGTAATAAGGTGCCACAGCACTGGCGTCGCTGAAGTGCTCGCCCACCATATAGATGTCGCCGCTGCCGCCCGCTGCCTTGTAGCTCGCGTTGCAGTGGTCGTAGAATTTCTTGAGGAAGGTAGGGTTCTCGTCAGAATTGGCGTTATGGTAGATGTGCTTGATAGCATCGAGCCTGAAGCCGTCCACGCCGAGGGCTATCCATTTGTCTGCGCTCTCGCAGACCATCTTGTACGCCCCCGAGCTCTCGCAGCTGGGGGCCGCGCCGTAGTTGAGGTCGGCGAAGTACGAGGTCCAGAAGTGCGAATGGTACATCGTGGTGTTCATCCCGGGCAGCAGGATGTCCTGACTGTCGGAATTGGAGAGCTTCAGCGCAGAGCCCCATTCCAGCTGGTTCTTGCCGGTCGGAGCGCCGTATTTATGGCTGTCCCACTGGCTCTGGCTAGTCCTTACCAGCACGCCCCAAGAGGTCTGCAGCTCAAGCGACAGCGTACACTGTCCCGAACCCGTGGTGCGGAACTCTTCCATCAGTCCGTCGCCGTAGTAGAGCCAGATGCCGGCCTTGGAGCCGCTGTTGCTCACAACTTCGGTCTGTTCCACCTTGAGGGTGGAAGGCTTGCCGGAGGCATCGAGCGTAAGGGTGAAACAGAGTTTCTGTGTCCCATCGCCGCCACTTACCGCCGGAAACCACTGTCCGGAGTCATAGCCGCCCGCGCCTTCGGTGGCAATCATCTCAATCTGGCCCGCCTTGATGTCGGCGCGCGGGTCATCGGAGAATATATAATAGTCGCGGTACTCGCTGTCCGCGCTCTTTTTCGCATCGAGAAACCAAGGATGGTCCTTGGAAGTATGGTTCAGCACATAGTCAAGATAAATCTTGATGCCCTTCGCGTGTGCCGCGCCGAGAAGGGATTTGAAGTCTTCTTCCGTGCCGTAGTCGGGGTTGACGCTCGAATAGTCGAGCACATCGTAGCCATGGTAGGAGGAAGCCTTGTGGATAGGAGAAAGCCAGAGAGCCTGGACCCCCATCTGCTTGAGGTAGTCAAGCTTGGATTCAATTCCCTTGAAGTCTCCGCAGCCGTCTCCATCGCTGTCGGCGAAGGAATACACAAGCAACTGGTAGGTAATGCCACTCTCGCCCGTTCTCTCGGGAACTTTCGGTTCAGGAGCCGGATTGGGGGTAACAACAGGCTTTTCACACCCTACAAGGAGCGCAAGTACTAGAAAGAGACTGAGGAAAGGGAATTTCTTCATAAAACAATCAATAAAAAAAAACAGATGCACCCGGCACGCAGGCTCAGGTGCATCTGTAAATAGAGAGTCAATTATTTGATTTCACCCGTCCCGGCATTGAAGTCGAGGGTCACGGTCTGACCAGCGGTGCAAGCAACACGCGCCTGGTCATCACCGGTGCCGCGATAGACAATCTTGCCGTCGAGGATGATGAACTCGCGGGTCCACCAGTCGGTGGTGGCGATGGAAGAAGCCACATACATGCGGACTTCACCGGCTGCGGGGAGCGTGATGCTCGTGGTCTGGCCGCTGTTGGTGAAGAGAGCGCCTTCCAGCCCTTCGCTCCAGCCGCCGAAGCAGTCGCCGATACCGTAGATGCGGGCCTCCTCAACGTGGAGCTTCTCGTTCTTGAGGTCGATGTGGATAAGGTAGAGACCGTCCTTGTCGACGATGCAGTTGTTGCTTTCAACGGTGAAGCCGTCGTTGTTGGTCTGTGAGCAGAATTCCTTGCCGTTCCACTCCTTTGCAGGGCAGAACTTGAACGGAGAGCCGGCCTTGATGTAGCGGACTGTCCAGAACTGGCCTTCTCCGCTGTGCACAGGAATGAGGTCAACGATACCGGTGCTGCTCCACTCCCAATTGCCGAATTCTGCGCCAATCATGTACATAGTCTCGGGGAAGGCCACAGCCTCGATGAGGATGGTCTTGGTTGCGGCGTTGAAGCTAACCTTGTAGTCGCCCGCCTCAGGGATGGTGATGTCGGATCCCGGCTGCACTGCCTCGAATGCGGTGCCGATTGTCGGGGTGAAGCCTTCGGCTGCGCCGAAGCAGTTGTCCCAGTTGTAGTCGTAACGGATCTTGAAGCCTCCGGTGATGTTGACCACAGCGCTGGTCCAGACATCGCCGTTCTGGGTCATCACGAAGTCCTTGGTCCAAGAGTTGCCGCCAATCTTTCCGATAAGGGAGTAAACGGCCTTGTGCTCCTCGATGAGGACGGTGCCTGCCGCGTAGTCGTAGGTAACATCATATACGCCCTCGACACCGACCTGGATGTTCTTGTCGCCGGTCTCGAATGCGACTCCGAGGGTCGGTTGATAGACATCGTAAGGGTTGGAAGCATCGATGGTACTCTTGGCGTTGGCCTCAGGGCCGCCGACTAAAATATCCCACGCGTGGTCTGCGCGGATCTTGAACTCGTCGCTCGCGGTCAGAGCCACGCTGCGCACTACCCAGATGTCGCCCTCGATGTTGGTGAGGTCGGTATCTGCGTCCCAGTTGCTGCCGCCGATGGTGCCGACAAGAGACCAGGCCTGCGGCTTCTCCGGCTCAGGCTCGTTGCCACTTGCGCTAGGCTCATCCTTGCCGTACATATTGGCATTGATGTCCACCGTACCCTTGTTGAGGTCGAGATAGATGCGGTACTTTCCGG
>CAVEAQ010000073.1:0-6511 GCA_963613775.1 bacterium
ACAAGATCCAGCTCTACTGCAACCAGATGTTCGTCACGGAGCACGTGGACAATATAGTGCCTGACTTCCTCACCCTGCTGCACGGCGTGATCGACTCCCCGGACATCCCGCTCAACGTTAGCCGAAGCTACCTGCAGAGCGACTCCAATGTCAAGAAAATCAGCAGCTACATTACCAAGAAGGTGGCTGACCGCCTGGAGGAGATCTTCAAGGAGCAGCGCGGGCAGTATGAGCAGAAGTGGGACAATATCAAGCTCTTCATAGAGTACGGAATGCTGAGCGACGAGAAGTTCTGCGGCCGCGCACTGGATTTCGCTCTGCTCAAGAACACCGATGGCAAGTACTTCTCCCTCAAGGACTACCGCACAGCCATCGAGCCGGCACAGACCGACAAGGACGGCAATGTGGTCTATCTCTACGCCACCAACCTCGATGAGCAGTACAGCTATATTGAGGCAGCCAGGAATATGGGCTACGATGTGCTGCAGATGGACTGCGAGCTTGACAGCCACTTCGTCAACCTGCTCGAGAGCAAGGTGGAGAAGAGCCGCTTCGCCCGCGTGGACAGCGACTCTGTGGGCAACCTCATCCCTAAGGAGGAGAAGGTGAAACCGGAGCTCAGCGAGGATGACAAGAAGACTCTCGATGAACTGTTCAAGGGTGCGCTGCCGGAAGGCAATGAATATGTGGTTGATGCACAGAACCTCGGCGAGAACGCTTCGCCGGTGCTGATTACCCGCAACGAATTCATGCGCCGTTACCGCGAGATGAGCGCCCTGGGTGGAGGGATGAACTTCTACGGCTCGATGCCCGAGTCCTACAATGTCATAGTCAATATGGAGAACCCGCTCGTGGCGAAGATCTGGGAGGAGAAGAAGGACTGCGAGCTGCTGCATCAGGTCGTTGACCTCGCACTGCTCGGCAACGGAATGCTCAAGGGCAAGGCTCTCGCCGACTTCATCGCCCGCAGCGAGAAGATCCTCGGGAAGTAGGGGACGGCTGCGGCAGCGACCACGGCGGCTACTACTTCTGATCCTTCAGCGTGAAGCTGAAGCCGAGGCCGCCGCCGCCGACGCAGTAGGCGCGGATGCTGCCGTGGTGGAAGAGGACGGCGTTGCGGACAATGGAGAGTCCGAGGCCTGAACCGCCCACCGGCTTGGCGCGGTCGGCATCGAGGCGGAAGAAACGCTCGAAGATCTTGTCCAGCTGCTCCGGCTCCACTCCGACTCCGTTGTCGTGGTAGTCAAAGCGGTATTCGCCATCCGCGACAGTGCAGGAAGCAGATGCGACGGCCCCGTCGCCGGCGTATTTGAGGGTGTTTTCCACCAGGTTGCGGAAGATGGCATAGACAAGCTGATAGTTGGCGCGCACGCAGACCGGAGGCAGCTGATTGTCGACCGTGATCCGGTGGCTCTCGAGCGACTGTGACATCTCGTCCGCCACTTCAAGCAGAACTGTCCGCACATTGACAGGACTGATTTTGAACTGGTCAGGAACCTCTTCGAGTTTGGTGATAAGGGAGATATCGGTGATCATATCGGAGAGCCGAAGTGACTGCAGGTAGGAGCGCTCGATGAAAAGGCTGCGCTTCTCCTCGCTCAGCTCCGGATGGTTGACTATAGTCTCAAGATATGCCTGGATGCTCGCCACCGGCGTCTTGAGCTCGTGGGAGATGTTGCCGGTCATTTCGTGCTTGAGGCGGCGGGTTTCCCTGTCGGCGAGCTCTGACTCCTTGCGCTCATAGCGGTCGGAGAGATAGATCAGGCTTACAAGGGCCAGTACCAGGAGGAAGAAGATGCTGAGTATCAGCATCCAGTCCGTTCTGAAGAACTTGCTGAGGTTGACTTCGAAGAGCTGCGCCACGCGGATGATCCGACCGTCGTAGGCCTTGGCGAAGTAGAAATACTTCTCGCTGGAGGTGGAAGACTTGCGGATGGAGCTGCCGCTGCCGTGCCTGATGCAGGCCTTCACTTCCGGGCGCTCCAGGTGGTTCTCCATCTCCGGCGCCGGTTGCGAGGAGTCCATCGTCACATTGCCTTCCGAGTCTATTATCGTGATTCTCAGGTCTTCAGGCAGATAGCTCATCACGACTGAGGCCGAATCTGACTTCGCCACCATATCGGCATAGCTCTCAAGCCGCGATTTGATGATGGCCCGCCGGTAGCTGTCCTCGCTCACAAGACCGAGATTGACGGTGATCAGAGCGAAGATCACAAAGACCGCCGAGATGGTGAATACAAGTTTATTCCGGTATGTCATAGTGGGAGTCGAGATAGTATCCGAATCCAGTCTTGTTGCGGATGATGTCGTGGTACTTGCCGAGTTTGCTCCGGATGCGGGCAATGTGGACATCTACAGTCCGGTCAAGCACATACGGGGCGTCTTTCCAGAGATCGGAGATCAGCGCCGTGCGGGAAAAATAGGTGTCCGGGTGCTTCGCGAGCAGGGAAAGCAGGTCGAACTCCTTGCGCGAAAGCTGAAGAGTCCCGCCGTCGAGCTCCACCGTTTCGGATGCGAGGTCGATGTGCAGGCCGCCGAACTCCAGCACCTCCGGCTTAGCTTCATCTGTGCCGCTTCGCCGCAGCACCGCCTTTACGCGGGCAAGCACTTCATTGATGGAGAACGGCTTGGGGATATAGTCGTCAGCCCCGGCGGAGAACCCGGTCAGCACATCGTTCTCGGTGCCGCGTGCCGTGAGAAAGATGATGGGGATACGGTTGCGTCCGTCCTGGCGCAACTTGTGAGCGAGCTGGAAACCGGACATCCCCGGAAGCATCACGTCCAGGAGGATGAGTGCAGTCTCGGAGTTGAGGAGCCCGAGTCCCTGCTCGGCAGAGTCCGCAGCCAGCACCCGGTATCCGGCACTCTCCAGATTGAATGTCAGAATCTCGCGGATATCAGCTTCGTCTTCGATAATAAGTATCTCGGTCATATTCTCCTGTTTTTCTAACCACGCAAAGTTATCATTTCCCCCTCAATAAAATGACGGCCAATGTTAAATATTTGTTACATCTGATTTGGCATATATTTTATCCGACAGATTTTTCCGAATTTTGCCGCCAGAAACAAGTTAGTAATGATAATCGGTTTGTTAACCCTCATCGGAGCCCTCGGAATGTTCCTCTACGGAATGAACCTGATGAGTTCCGGACTTCAGAAGGCCGCAGGAGACGGTCTTCGCAGATTCATTTCCTCAATCACCTCCAATCCTCTCAAGGGAGTCGCCACCGGCCTCGGAGTCACTGCAGTCATCCAGTCCTCCAGCGCCACCACAGTGATGGTGGTCAGTTTCGTCAATGCCGGCATTCTCACGCTGACTCAGGCGATCGGAGTAATTATGGGCGCCAATATCGGCACCACATTCACCGCCTGGATCATCTCGCTCTTCGGGTTCAAGGCGGACATTTCCATCCTCGCAGTGCCGCTTATGGCAGTAGGCTTCATAATGAGCATCTCAAAGAAGGGCAAGTGGCGCGACATCGGAGAGATTGTGGTCGGCTTCAGCCTTCTCTTCCTCGGCCTCTCGTTTATGAAGAATTCTGTGCCGGATCTCGAGTCTTCCCCGCAGATTCTCTCGTTCATCAGTTCCTGGTCCGGCCACGGAGTGCTCTCGGTGCTGCTTTTCGTGCTGGTCGGCACGGTACTGACCCTCATCCTCCAGTCTTCCAGCGCTACGGTTGCACTTACGCTCATCATCCTGAATATGGGCTGGATAAAGTTCGATATGGCTGCTGCAATGGTGCTCGGTGAGAATATCGGCACCACCATCACGGCAAACATCGCGGCTGCGGTCGGCAATGTCAATGCCAAGCGGGCGGCGCTCGCGCACACTGTGTTCAATGTGTTCGGCGTCATCTGGGCGGTCGCTCTCTTCCCTTATTTTACCAAGCTGATTGAGTTGATAATCAACGCTCTGGGTATGGGCGGCAGCGAGGAGACCCCGCTCTACAGCATCTCGATGCTGCACACGGTATTCAACCTTATCAACACGGCCCTCCTCATCTGGTTCATTCCGCTCATCGAGAAGTTTGTCCGCGCAATCATCAAGGACAAGCCTAGTGCGGACGCGATAGACAAGCTGGTCTATATCAACGCCGGACTTATCGCCACGCCGGAGCTCGCCATCACCGAGGCGGAGAAGGAAGTCTGCCACTTCGGCAAGATTATGCGCAAGGGCCTCGGCTACGTCAAGGAAGCGGTTGCGGCTTCGGACTCCGAGTCGTCATTCGAGCCGTGGAGGGAGAAGCTGGTCAAGTACGAAGAGATCTCTGACCGCATTGAGTATGAGGTGGTGAGCTTCCTCAACAAGATCAACCGCGAGAGTCTGAGCGAGAGTTCGGAGCTCAAAATCAAGTCCACCTTCAGGATAGTCGGGGAGCTGGAGTCGCTCGGCGACAGCGGCGAAGCCATCAGCCGCCAGCTCGCAAGGGCTATCTCCAGGGGTCAGAAACTCTCCGAGGACCACAAGAAGAAGGTCTACGAAATGATAGAGCTCGTCTCAAGGGCCTACGATGCAATGATCTACAATCTTGAGAACGGCGACACCATCACCAACATCGACAACGCCCTCAGCGCAGAGATAGACATCAACAACAAGCGTGACGAGCTCCGCGATCTCGAGATGCACCAGATCGAAAGCAACGGCAACGACTACTTCGAGAGCGTGGTCTATATCGACCTCCTCGAGAATCTCGAAAAGATGGGCGACTTCATCATCAACATATCCCAGGCCGTCGAGAGCTGGCGCACCAGGCGTCCGAGCACCGCAGCCGCGTGGGATGACTAGGAGAAGGCATCTGCAGTTTCCGAAAATACTTGCCTGTCCGGGCAGGTATTTTTTTTGTGCCAATATTAAACTAATTTTGTGGGTATGAAAGGAATTGTTCTCGCCGGCGGCTCAGGTACCCGCCTATACCCGATCACTAAAGGCGTCAGCAAGCAGCTGCTGCCTGTCTTCGACAAGCCGATGATCTATTACCCGATCTCTGTGCTGATGCTTGCCGGGATCCGGGACATACTTGTGATCTCAACGCCTCACGACCTGCCGGGCTTCAGGCGCCTGCTGGGTGACGGCAGCGACTTCGGCGTCCGGTTTCAGTACGCGGAGCAGCCTTCGCCTGACGGGCTCGCGCAGGCATTCATCATAGGTAAGGATTTCATCGGTGACGATTCGGCCTGCCTGGTGCTCGGCGACAACATATTCCACGGTGCCGGATTCTCCGCTATGCTTAAGGATGCGGTGCGCACTGCAGAGCAGGAGAGCAAGGCGACCGTCTTCGGCTATTGGGTCAGCGACCCGGAGAGGTACGGCGTGGCGGAGTTCGACAGGAGCGGCAACTGCCTCTCGATCGAGGAGAAGCCTGCCGTCCCGAAGAGTAACTACGCCGTCGTGGGCCTGTACTTCTACCCGAATAAAGTGGTGGATGTGGCTGCGCATATCAAGCCGTCAGCCCGCGGGGAGCTGGAGATCACCACAGTCAACCAGGAGTTTCTCCGCGCCGGTGAGCTCAAGGTGCAGACGCTCGGCCGGGGATTCGCCTGGCTCGATACCGGTACCCACGATTCGCTCGCCGAGGCCGGCAACTACATCGAGACCATCGAGAAGCGACAGGGCCTCAAGGTTGCGTGCCTCGAGGGCATAGGTTTGCGCAACGGCTGGATCAGCCCGGCAAAGGTGCGCGAGGTGGCTGCTCCGATGCTCAAGAACCCGTACGGGCAGTATCTGCTTCGTATCGCCGATGATGTTGAGAAGCGTGGAATCGATATAACTGATCTGTTCTGATGGATGTAATAGAGACAGGGATACCCGGGGTCGTCATCATAGAGCCGAAGATATTCCGTGACGGAAGGGGATATTTCTTTGAATCCTGGTCGCAGAGGGAGTTCGATGCCAAGGTGAGGCCGGTGCGCTTCATCCAGGACAACGAGAGCCGCAGCTCGCGGGGCGTTGTGCGCGGACTGCACTTCCAGCGCGGCCGCGACTCGCAGAGCAAACTCGTGAGGGTGGTGCGCGGTGCAGTGCTGGACGTCGCAGTGGACATCCGACGCGGCAGCCCTACATTCGGGAAGCACGTGGCTGTGGAGCTGACGGGAGAGAATCACCGCCAGTTCTTCGTGCCGAGGGGTTTCGCGCACGGATTTGCCGTATTGGAGGACGATACGGTCTTCCAGTACAAATGCGACAATTTCTACGCCCCGCAATCGGAGGCGGCCATAGCCTGGGATGACCCCGCGCTGGGCATCGACTGGCGCATCGACCCGGCCGGCGTGCTGCTCTCCGAGAAGGACTCTCATCATCCGCTCCTCGCCGATTGCGACTGCCTGTTTGATTATAATACAGATTATTACGCCGAATGAACATACTCGTCACGGGGGCCAACGGACAGCTTGGCAATGAACTCAGAATCGTAAGTCTCGGCACTGCCGACAATTACATATTCACCGATGTCAACGAAGCGTCGGAGGAGCAGATAGCGATGCTTCGCCGTCTCGCCGGGGATGGGGTCCGTAC
>CAVEAQ010000073.1:6521-6873 GCA_963613775.1 bacterium
GGGCTATGGTGGCCAGCGAGAAGGTGGACATCATAATCAATTGCGCCGCGTTTACCGATGTGGAGGGGGCCGAGAGCAGACAGGAGCTTGCCGAGCGGCTCAACGCCGATGCACCGGAGAACCTTGCCCGCGCGATGCGGGAGGTAGGAGGTACGCTCTTCCATATAAGCACGGATTATGTTTTCGGCGCAGAGCCGTACAACGTGCCGTGCCGCGAGGACCAGAAGGGGACGCCGACGGGGGTCTATGGCCTGACGAAGCTCCACGGCGAGCGGAAGATTCTCGCCACTGGTTGCAAATATGTGATAATCAGGACTGCGTGGCTCTACAGCGAGTTCGGCAAGAACTTCCT
>CAVEAQ010000074.1:0-6838 GCA_963613775.1 bacterium
TGTACAAGGGCCTCCGCGTGGACAGCGGCGACGAGTTCGAGCAGACCGACAAGATCATCGACAAGTACAAGTCCCTCGGCATAGATCCGGCCACCAAGCAGGTCGTCTACAGCAACGGCCTCGATATCGACAAGGCGATCGAGATACACCGTTACTGCGCGGGCAGGATGCAGGATTCCTACGGAGTCGGCACCTTCCTGACCTGCGACGTGACCGGCTGCGAGCCGATGAACATAGTGGTCAAGCTCACCCGCGGCCGCATCACCGAACTGCGCGAGTGGCACGACTGCGTCAAACTCTCCTGCAATATGAGCAAGACCCTCGGAAACCCGCGCAAGTGCGAGTACCTGCTCGATCTGCTGAACCACAATAAATGATGAGTGCAAATCCGGAAAACTTGAGGTAATTTTGCAGTGTTAGTTTCAGTTGATGAAGAGCCTTCTCCGTCATATCTGTGTCTGTCTGCTCGCAGTTCTCTGCTGCGGAGCCCCGGGCGCGTATGCGCAGAACTCCGTCGGCGGCAGGGTGCTCGACTCCGCCACCGGTGAGCCTCTTGCCGGAGCGGTCGTGGGGATCGACGAGCTCTGGGCAGTGACCGGCGAAGACGGAGCCTTCCTCATCGAGAGGGTCGCCCGGGGCAAATATGAGCTCAAGGCCTCCCTGCTCGGCTATGTGGATGCCGCCCTGCCCCTGGAAGTCAGGGGCGATGTGAGCGGCCTTACGGTCCGGATGAAACTCAGTACCCTCGCGCTCGAGGAAGTGGTGGTCACGGCGCAGCGCCCGAAGGACGGCACCGGTACCTCCCACAATATCGGTCGCGACGCGCTCAACCATCTGCAACTCAGCAATATGACCGATATGTCAGCCCTCCTCCCGGGGGGCAAGACCTCCAACCCCGACCTCACCTCTTCCAACTCTTTCTCCATCCGCTCCGGCGGAGTCTCCTCCGGCAACGCCGCCTTCTCCACTGCAGTCGAAGTGGACGGGGTGCGTGTGGGCAACAATGCCGCCTTCGGCGAGATGTCCGGAGTCGATACGCGAAGCATAGCCGTGGACAATGTGGAGTCGGTGGAAGTGATCTCCGGTGTGCCTTCGGCCGAATACGGCGACCTCGGCTCCGGGATAGTCAGAATCCACACCAAGAGGGGCCGTACCCCGCTGAACATCAGCCTCTCCGCCAACCCGCGCACCTATCAGACCTCCATCTCCAAGGGCATAGGTCTGGGAGGCGACGGGGGAGTGCTCAACCTCAGCGCCGAGTGGGCCCGGGCCACGAAGAAACTCACCTCCCCGTATGAATCCTACACCCGCCGCGGGCTGGGAGTGACATATTCCAACACATTCTCCAAGACTCTCCGCTTCGAAGCCGGAGTGAGCGGCAACCTGGGCGGGATGAACAGCAGCGACGATCCCGACGCCTACAAGGGCGAATATTCCACGGCCAGGGACAACTCCCTGAGGAGCAACCTGTCCCTCACCTGGCTGCTCAACCGCAGCTGGATCACCAACCTCAAGGCGGACGCCTACCTGAGCTACGAGGACAATCTCTCGCACGCGCACCAGTACCGTTCCGCCGCCTCGCAGCTGCCGGCAGTGCATTCTGAGACAGAGGGTTACAGCTACGCCACGCTGCTCCCGGAGGGGACATATTTCTCCGACAGGATGGTCGACTCGCGCGAGCTGGACTGGGGCGCTTCGCTGAAGTATTCCTGGATCAAGAGGTGGTCCGGCTACAAGAGTTCCCTCAAGGCGGGCGTGCAGTGGAAGGCCAGCGGCAATGTGGGCGAGGGTGAGTATTACCTCGACCCCGATCTCGCGGAGGACGGCTACAGGCCGCGTCCGTACAGTGATTATCCCTTTATGCACACGGTCTCCCCGTACATCGAGGAGGATTTTACCTTTCCGTTCGGGCTGCAGCTGACAGCCGGTCTGCGTATGGACAACGTGCTCGTCAAAGGATCGGTATATGACAATGTCAGCTCCCTCTCCCCGCGCTTCAACGCCAAGTGGACCATCAGCCCTAAGCTCTCCTTCAGAGCGGGTTGGGGAGTGGCGGAGAAGCTGCCCTCCTTCTACATCCTCTACCCGAAGCAGGAGTACAGGGACATACTTGTGGGAAGCGGCTACGATGCCTCCGGCAATCTCTATTACCGCTATTACACAAAGCCTTATACCATCGAGTACAACCCTGAGCTCAAGTGGCAGCGGAGCGGGAACGCCGAGATCGGCATCGACGCGGAGCTCTGGGGCGTGAGCGTCTCGCTGGTGGGATTCAGCAACATAACCCGCAATCCGTACAAGTTCTCCAACAGCTACTCCGTAGTCTCTCTGGCGCGCGAGGGTGGGGAGGACAGGACCTTCGTGGCCACGAGGCGGCAGGACAACGGCGCGCCGATCTATCGCTCCGGCATCGAGCTCACCGCCGACTTCCCGGAGATCAGGCCGCTGCGCACCTCGCTCCGGCTCGACGCCTCCTACAACCGCTCCCGCACCGATGACGGCGGCCTCTGGTACTACTACAACTCCGGCTGGTCGCACACATCCATCGCGGGCCGCTCCTACCAGTATGTGGGAGTCTATGCCAACGGAGGCAACTCCACTATCGTCTCGCGCGGCAAGAAGACCAGCTCGCTCAACGCCAACCTCACGGCGATAAGCCATATCCCGGAGGCGAGGCTCGTGATTACCTGCAGGCTGGAAGTATCGCTCTTCTCGCGCTCGCAGAACATCCCGGCCGGCGATACTGATGTGCTCTACCCTGTTGCATATCTGGATGTTGAGGATGATGTGCCGGTACTTCACGAGTTCACGGAGGCCGACAGGACCGATCCGGAGTTCCGCGAGCTGCTGCTAAAGCCCAACAACGACCACGTCTTCGACCTGGACGGCTACGGCACTTACGCTTCCGCCAACCTCAGCGTGACCAAGGAGATAGGCGACAAGTTCAGCCTCTCCTTCTTCGCCAACAACTTCACCAATTCGCGTCCTTATGTCGTCTCTATTGCGACTGGCGTGGGGGCGATATTCACCCCGAGTTTCTATTATGGACTGACCTGCAGGATTAAGTTATGAGGAAGTATCTGACGATCATACTCTTGTCTGCGCTTGCGGCGGTCTCCTGCCTGCGGCTCGACCAGGCCAACCCCTATGAGGCCGACCTCCAGGAACTTAGTATTAATCTTCTGATGCCCGAGGGCTATGAGGATACAGACCTCTCCGGGGTCGCCGTCACTCTCACCGACATCAACAGCGATGCGGGCTACGAGGCCCAGAGCGATGCTTCCGGCACCGCGCGGCTGAGCCTGCCGGGCGGCCTCTACAGAGCTACGGTGGGTTCGCTCATTGCAGACGAGCGCTTCAACGGCTCCAAGGGAGGAATCATCCTCGGAGGGGAGCCGCTCAGTGTGGATCTGCAGCTCCGCAGGAGCGCTTCCGGCGACATCCTCATCAAGGAGATCTATTGCGGCGGATGTATGAAGCTCCCTGAGGAAGGGACCTATCATACAGACAGTTATATAATCCTCCACAACAACTCCGACCACACCGTGTGGCTCGACAGCCTGTGCTTCGGCACACTCGACCCGTACAACTCCAACTCGGCGGCAGTCTGGGACGAGGACATCGAGTTCAGTCCGGTGATCCAGGCGGTGTGGCAGTTCCCGGGCGAGGGGAAGACCTATCCTCTCTCTCCCGGTGAAGACGCGATCGTGGCGGTCTACGGGGCCATAGACCATAGCGCGCATTACCCGCTGTCGGTCAACCTCAACCGCTCCGATGTCTTCACCTGTTACAGCCCGACATATTTCCCGAACGCGACCTACCATCCGGCGCCGGGCGACAAGGTGAGCCGCGACAGATTCCTGAACGTGGTCATCAAGACCGGCAAGTCCAACGCCTACACCTTCTCCATCAACTCCCCGGCGCTGATCATCTTCCGTGCGCAGGGGCAGACGATACAGGAGTTCGTCTCCGGCAGCGACAATGTGATCAACAAGCCTGGAAGCTCGTACGACAGGATAGTCTGCGTGCCGAACGACTGGGTGATCGACGGTGTCGAGGTCTTCAACGGACAGTCCTCCACCAATACGAAGCGTGTCAACGCGTCCATCGACGCCTCATATGTGACCCTCTCCAATGTGCACGAGGGCCGCACCCTGATGCGCAGGGTCAACGAAAGCAGGACGGAGCAGCTCGGCTACGAGGTGCTCGTGGATACCAACAACAGCGGATATGATTTCTATGAACGTGAGACGCAGTCACTCAAATAGGCGGGCTCTGGTGCTCGCCCTCTGTCTCTGCGCCGCGTTCAGTGCCGCAGGGCAGGGGCGCTATGAACAGAAGTTTCGGGTGAATCCGTGGAACTCCGGGCGCAATGTCGCGGGACTGCGTCAGGAGCGTGCGAGCTTCTCCAACGCCGAGCTCTACGGAGGCTATCTTGCGGGAGATTTCAGAAGTCCCGACGAGGCGGCGTCCGAGTGGAAGGCCGGGGCTCTGGCCAGGACTGTGACCCATCTCGGGAAGTTCTCGATGGCGGGGACCTTCGGCTTCGAGGACCGCGAGGCCTACGACGGGTGCGGCTCGATGTTTCTGGAGAGCGGTCGCTTCCCGGTCGATGTCGTGGAGTTCACTCCGGGCCGCAAGTCATATCAGACTTATACTGTGTCGGGGGGCATCTCGGTGGATGTGGCCCCGGGATGGAGAGCGGGTGCGGCGATGGATTTCAAGTCGCGCAATGCAGCGAAACGCAAGGACTTGCGCTACACCGACTATGCGCTGGACCTGAGCTTCAGGCCTGCCGTGATGTATTACGGCGAGAGGCTTGCGGCCGGGCTCGCGCTGATATATGACCGCAATACCGAGACCGTGAGCGCGGAGCAGATAGGCTCTGCGAGCACCGCCCCGACGGCGTTCTTTGACGAGGGGCTCTGCGCGGGCAATCTGCAGGCGTGGACGGGGAGCGGCACCCGCCTCAGCGAGGCGGGTGTGAGCGGACTGCCCGTGGTGCAGTCCGCTCTGGGAGCCGCAGCGCAGCTGCAGCTCCGCCGCTCCCTCTACGCCGAGGCCGAATTCACCTGGCTTCGCGGCAGGGTGGGCGAGAGGCAGACCGTCTGGTACCGCTACGAGGGCCCCCGCGCGGCCCTTCGCCTTGACTGGCGCTCGGGCCGCAGTGCGCTCCGCGCCTCCGCCCTCTGGGAGCTGCTCTCCAACCGCAAGACAGTCCTCAACAAGACCGTCGAGGGCGGCATCACCGTCACCCGCGAATACGGCAGCAACTCCATCCTCCGCCGTTCTTCTCTCGAAGCCGGCCTCGAATACGAATACCTCGGACGCGTGCTGGAGCTGCGCTCCTCCCTCGGAGCACGGCTCACGCAGAGCCTCTCCACTCCGCTCTACCCCTACTATTATTCACAGAGCCTGCAGAGATATTCTCTCGATGTCGAGCCGCTCGTGCACCTCGGCTTCTTCGATCTCGGGGCGCGCCTGCGCTGCGGACTCGGCTTCCTTGATGACGCTTCCAGGATTGTCGAAGGCGTGTCGGAGGCTGCCACCGGGCCGTACCGCTTTACGGAGCGCTATGACCTGCTCTGCGAATATGCCGCCGCGACCCGCGCCGGGGCCGGAGTCTCGCTCCGCTGGAACTTCCTCCCCGGGCTCTACGCCGAAGCCTCCGGCGACTGCGTCAAGGCGTTCTCGCTCAACTATATAGCCGGTTCGCTCCGCTGGAGCGCCGAGCTTAGATTCGGATATAATTTTTAAAACCAAGTATTATGAAACGTATTACCTTTATCGCATTTTCGCTGCTCGCAGGTCTCGCACTTCTGAGCTCCTGCAAGAAAGACGAGCCTGTCAAACCGGAGGGGACCATAGAGCTCTACCCTGAGGATCAGATCCCGGATTTCTGCACTTGCGCCCTTACCTACCGCATCACTTCCAACTGCGACTGGACGATTACCGTCTATGATGAGGAGTATCTGATGATCGAGCCTCTCGAGGGTACCGCCGGCACCACAGACATCACCGTCATCGCGCCTCACAACTTGACTCAGGAGCCGCAGGAGTCCCATTTTACTGTCAATTTCGTCAACGAGGCCGGCACTGTCAAATATGATGTCGACATCGTTCAGCCGGAGCCATCAGTGCAGGTAGGCGGCCTCCGCTATCCTGTGGCCTATCTTGCCGACGGCAAATACTGGATGACCAAGAACCTTCGCTATGTCCCTGAGGGAAAGACCGTTTCCAAGGACCTCTCCGACATCGCCAACGGTGTGTGGTATCCGGTTACGACCGACGGTACCAATGTGGATTTCGACGAGAGCGTCGAAGGAGTCATCGAGAAGGGTTACCTCTACACTCCTGAGGTGGCTTTCGGCACTGCTGTCACCGCCGACAACTACGACAAGTTCGCGAAGGTGCAGGGCATCTGCCCTGAGGGCTGGCACATCCCGGACTTCGACGACTGGTTCGGCCTTGTGGGACACTGCTCCAACAGCAAGGAGATTCCTGACGACACCACCGCTCCATACTACGATGCGGCCCTCAACGGATTCGGCTCCATCGATAAGGCTGCCGCTGACGGAATGCCTATTCCTATCACCGGCTATGTCAACGTGGCCAACGCCTCCGCGACCCAGGGTACCCTCGTCGGCACTGTCGGCAAGGCCGGAGCCAAGACGATGAACCTCGGCTATGTCCTCAGCTCATCCCACTACAAGCTGACCACCAACACCGACGGTTCCGTCAAGAACATCCAGCTCTACGCCCTGATGACCAACGCCAATAACCACTCCCTCAACCTGGCTTACCTCAACTACCGCTCCGGCGTTTCTGTCCGCTGCGT
>CAVEAQ010000075.1:0-6808 GCA_963613775.1 bacterium
CCGGTATGAGGCGCACGCCGCAGCCGTGGAGCGGAGTATAGACTATCTTGAGGTCCGAGTGCTTGCGGCAGAGATCTCCGCTGAGACTCAGCGACTGAAGGTCGCGAAGGTAGCACTCGTCCACATCGGCACCCATAGCCTCGACCTCGCCGCAGCGCAGGCCGGACTTGAACTTCACCATCGACGGGTCGCTGACCTTGGCCACCTCGGCCACTATCTCCTTGTCTACCGGGGAAGTTACCTGCCCGCCGTCGGACCAGCTGACCTTGTAGCCGTTGTATTCCTTGGGGTTGTGGGAGGCCGTGATCATCACTCCGGCCACGGCACCCTTGAGGCGCACCGAGTAGCTCATCTCCGGAGTAGGGCGGATGTTGTCGAAGATATAGACGTGGATGCCGTTGGCGGAAAGCACATCTGCAGTGATCCTCGCGAACTCCTTGCTGTGGTTGCGTGAGTCGTAGGAGATGCAGACCTTCGGGTCAGGGTCGCTGCAGTGGCTCAGGATATAGTTGGCGAGTCCCTGCGTGGCCATCCCGACAGTGTATTTGTTCATACGGTTTGTACCCACTCCCATCAGCCCGCGCAGTCCGCCCGTGCCGAACTCGAGGTTCTTGTAGAACGCATCCTCCAGCGCTGCTGGGTCGCCGCCGCGAAGTTGCATCACCTTGATCTTGGTTTCCTGGTCGAAGTCGCCGTCCAACCAGCTCTGTGCCTTTAATTCGAATTCTTTCATCGGTCAAAAAGTCAGTGATAAATTAATATTTCGATCCCCAAAGTTATGAATTTTTCATGTTACTTCCTACCCTATCACCAGCCCGTCGTATGCGGGACGGACGTGAGGCGGGAGTTCGCGGCAGAAGTCTTCATACTTAGGTAGAAGATGCGAGAGATGAGTGATGTATGACTCCCGGGCGCCGACCCTCTCGAAGAAGTCCAGGCATTGCTGCAGCGACGGGTGCGAGCGATGCTCATCCCTCTTGACGCAGCCCAGAGTCACATATTCCACTCCCTTGAGCTTCTCGTATTCACCTTCGTCAATAAACTTGATATCAGTGAGATAGGCGATGTTCCCAAAACGGTAGCCGAGCACCGAGATCTCCCTCGTGCCGAGATGCCAGCCCTGGATCGGGATCACCTCCACCGGAGCGGGTATCGTCTTGGGCTGCTCCGGCGGCAGATGCCTGTAGCCGAAACCCTTCTCCCAGACCAGCACCTCCTCGTCGGCGTTGGAATGGATGGTGATCGGGTGCTGCGAGTCAATCAGATGCACCCTCCACTCAGGGGAGCCCGGGTAGCGCGGCAGGGTGAACGCGTAGGAATAGTCCTCGCGAAGTGAATCCTCCACATATTTCTCGCAATAGATGTTGACAGGGTGCCTCTCGATGAGGTTGTAGGCGCGGATGTCGTCCAGTCCGCCGGTATGGTCCTTGTGGTTGTGGGTCAGCAGGATGGCGTCGATATGTCGGACATCGGCCCGGAGCATCTGGTAGCGGAAGTCGGGGCCGGCATCGACCAGGATGGTGAGCCCGCCGTACTCCACGAGAGCGGAAGAGCGCAGATGTTTGTCACGGGGGTCGGTCGAGCGGCACACAGGGCAGTCGCAGCCTATCATCGGCACGCCCTGCGAGGTGCCGGAGCCGAGAAATGTGAGTTTAGCTTTCATCGGAGTGCAAAGATAATATTTTTGCCTCATCAATCATCTTCCTGTAGACTTCCACCGCGTCCGGGGGCAGGCCGTTGCGCGGATCGTCGCACCAGGCCTTCAGCTCCCGCAGGCTGCAGCCGGGATGCGCCTGCACATAGCCGGCAATGGCATCCCCGGTGCGCTTGCGGCCCGCCCGGGCACGGCAGACATCGCAGCTGCCGCAGTCTGCGCTGTGCTCCTGTCCGAAATAGCGCAGCAGGTAGCGGGAGCGGCAGAGGTCCGACCCGGTGACATAGCCCTCCATCGCCTCGGCACGCTCCCGCGCGGTGCGACGGAGGAATTCGTACCTGTCTTTCTGCAGATTAAGATTGCCCGGCATCAGGCGGCCGTGGTGCAGGAAGATCACGGTACTGCGGTCGCAGGGCACGTACCTTATTATATGTTCGAGAGAGAGGCCGTAGAGCAGCTGGCGCAGCCGGGGGACAGTGACCCCGCAGGTCCGCGAAAGCCTCTCCTCGTCCACCGGCACCGCAAACGAGAATATGCCCGGATAGGAGCGCATCAGCGCATCCAGCAGGGTCGGCATCAGCGGGTCAGGAAGGTCGATTTCGTAGAGCGCCTTGCGGTCCACGCGGATCTTGACCTGGGTGGCGATATCGGCGTCTTCGGTGTAGGTGAGATGGTCGCTCATCTCAAGGTAGCGGATGGCATAGTGCAGCTCGGCGCGGTTGAGAGCGAAGTGCTTCGCAAAACTTTCAAGCTCGAACTTCAGGCTCGCCCCGGCTCCGCCCTCATAGGGTATCTGATTGAATATGTGTATCTTCTGATATACGTCCTCGATATATTCCAACGGCGGGAAAGAGAGTTCCAGGAGCTGGTGCAGGCGGCGGATGTCGGTCTGGTTCCAGAGCAGTACCGCCCAGGAGCGCTTCCCGTCGCGGCCGGCGCGGCCCGCCTCCTGGAAGTAGGCTTCCGGGCTGTCGGTGAGGCCGAGGTGCACCACGAAGCGCACGTCCGGCTTGTCGATGCCCATCCCGAAAGCGTTGGTGCAGACCATCACCCTGATCTCGCCCCGCTTCCAGGCCTCCTGCCGCTCGCTGCGGGTCTCCGATCCGAGCCCGGCGTGGTAGAAGGAAGCGCTGACGCCCCCCGCCGTGAGCAGAGAGGCGACCTCCTCACACTTGCGGCGGTTGCGCATATAGACTATTCCCGAACCCGGCACGTTGCCACAGATATTGAGCAGCTGCCCCGACTTGTCCTCGCAGCGGCGGACGATGTAGGAGAGGTTGGGCCGCTCGAACCCGCTGCGCAGCAGCACGAAATTCTCCAGATTGCGCTGCTGCTCGCTCGGGGCGGCCGGGCGGACCAGCTTCTGCATTATGTCGCCGGCCACCTGCGGGGTGGCGGTGGCGGTGAGGGCGATGAGCGGAGCCTTCACGACCTTGCGCATCTCGCCGATCCGCAGATAGTCCGGACGGAAATCGTAGCCCCACTGGGAGATGCAGTGCGCCTCGTCCACCACGATGAAACTGACGTTCATCACCTCCAGGTAGGACCGGAAGAGGCCGGTGCCGAGACGCTCCGGGGAGACGTAGAGAAACTTGAAGTCCCCGTAGGCGGCGTTGTTGAGCGCCAGGTCCACTTCGCGGCGGTTCATCCCCGCGTGCACCGCCACTGCTCTGATGCCGCGTGCGGCAAGATTCTGCACCTGATCCTTCATCAGCGCTATCAGCGGCGTGACCACTATCGCAAGCCCTTCGCGCATCAGCGAGGGCACCTGGAAGCATACGGACTTCCCTCCTCCGGTGGGCAGTATGGCCAGCACGTCGCGCCCGTCCAGTGCGGCGGAGATGATCTCCTCCTGCATCGGGCGGAAGCTCTCATAGCCCCAATATTTCCGCAGAGTCTCAAGCGCAGTCATAGAATGCAAAAATAATCATTAAATTTGCAGACACAAAACTGATACCATCATATGAAAGCCACACATCTTTCGCTGATTGCAGCGCTTGCACTCCTCGGTGCCTGCACTTCCGCACCTCAGGGCGAAGTCCGGACGATGCGCTACTATCCCGATGGCCGGGACATAGTCTGCCTCAACGGCAGCGGCCGCTACACCCGCGCACTCTACGGCACGCACACCCGCTTCCGCCTGGAGACCTCCGACAAGCCGATCTTCGCCGTCTATGACAAGGAAGACAGCCGCAACATACGCTTCTACCTCCGCTACAGGGGGCAGGAGCTCCAGCTCGACTGCGCCTCCTGGTGCGAGGCGCGCTACCAGGGCGGCAGGCGCAGCTACCTGCTGCGCGACGGGGCCTGGGGGCCGGAGGCGGAAGTGAAGATCACAGCACTTGCATCGCAGAGCGAGGAAGGCGCCATCTGGCGGTTTGAACTGGACGGTTTTGAGGGGGAAGCGACCCTCAGCGCCAAGGTCTGTGAAGCAGCCGGCAAGAAGTTCAACCGCGACGGCGACCTCGGGATGGATGCCAGGGAGCTCTTCGACCCTGCCGAGGGCGAAGCGGGGCTGCAGACGCTGGAGTGGAATGCCGGCGAAGAGAGCTACTTCCTCTATCACCACAAGGACGGCCTTGAGTCCGCCGATGCGGAGCGGGGACGCCCTGTCTTCGACAGGGAGGAGAACGCCCGCCTCGAGCTGGTCAGCCGGGTGGAGATCAACACCCCCGACCCGTTCTTCAACACCATCGGCGCCAACCTCGTGGCAGCAGCCGACGGCACCTGGGACGGGGAGACCTTCCTGCACGGAGCCATAGGCTGGCGCACCCCGCTGGCCGGATGGAGAGGCGCATACGCCGGCGATGTGCTGGGATGGAACGACAGGGCAGTCTCGCACTTCAGAGCCTACGCCGCCAGTATGGTCACGGACGTACCGCCGATATACCCTCAGCCACAGCAGGATACCGCCCAGAACCTGGCACGCCCGACCAAGAAATGGGGCACCCCGATGTACTCCGACGGCTACATCTGCCGCCTTCCGGGGCGCACGGACATAATGAACCATTATGATATGAACATCAACTACATAGACGAGTTGATGAAGCATTTCAGCTACGATGCCGACACCGTCTTGATGCGGGAGCTCTGGCCGAAGATCAAACTGCACCACGAGTGGGAGAAGCGCAACTTCGACCCGGACGGCGACCACCTCTACGATGCGGTCTGCTGCATCTGGGCAAGCGACGCCCTCTACTACAGCGGCGGTGCCGTCACCCACTCCTCCGCCTACAACTACTACTCCAACCTGATGACAGCGCGCATAGCCGAGATCATCGGCGAAGATCCGACCCCGTACCGCGAGGAAGCCCTGGCTATCCGCGAGGCGCTCAACTCCCGCCTCTGGCTGGAGGACGAAGGCCACTGGGCCGAATATCAGGATTATATGGGGTTGAAGCGGCTCCACAGGAGCGCGGCGATATGGTCCGTCTATGCTCCTATCGACTGTGCGGCCGGCACCCCGGAGCAGGCTTACAGGGCGACCCGCTACGTGGATGATGTGATCCCGCACATCCCGGTCAGGTACACCTACGACAAGAAGGCGCTCAAGGCTCTGGGACTCAAGCTTCCGCGCCCGGAGAAGGACCTCTTCACCATCTCCTGCTCCAACTGGATCCCGTACAACTGGAGCACCAACAACGTAGCCCACGACGAAGTTGCGAATATGGCTCTGGCCTACCTTGAGGCAGGCCGCAACGACTCCGGATTCAAGCTCCTCAAGGCCGACCTGCTCGATGAGATGTACCTCGGCGAATGCCCGGGCAACCTGGGGCAGATCAGCTATTACGACAAGGCCAAGAGCGAGGCCTACCGCGACTTCGCGGACAACGTGGGCATCACCTCCAGAGCCATAGTCAACGGCCTCTTCGGCATCCTCCCGGACGCCCTCAACGGTCAGTGCGTCATACGGCAGTCCTTCCCGGAAGAGTGGAAGGAAGCATCCATCAGGACCCCTTACCTCTCCTACTCCTATAGACGTGAGGGCAGCCGAGACATCTACGAGATCCGCCAGAGCTTCACCCGTCCGCTCAAGATCGTGGTCAGGGCCAACGCCGGCGGCGGACAGTACCTCGAGGTCGAGGGCAGCACCGACGCCGTCCAGACCATCACTGTCGACCGCACGCAGCTTCCTAAGGTCAAGTTCCGCGATTCCGCCGCGATCAGGCAGCCGGATGTCGACTCCGCGGACTACCTCGAGAAGATGGGTCTCGGCGACATCGACGCCAGGAAGGCTTCCGCGGGCACGATGGTCGACATCAGCGCACAGTTCAACGCCAACGCCGACGACATCTTCCGCAACGAATACCTCTCCCCTCGCCCGCCGTTCGCCTCCCTCCAGCTTCCGAAGCAGGGAGTCGGAGAGTGGTGCATACCGTTCGAGACCTACGAGATCGAGGACAACGGACTGCGCGGTACCGTCAGGGAAGGTGTCTACGACACCGGACTCGGGCTGAAGTTCCTCTCCCCGGCCGAGGGGGTCAACACCGTATACACCTCACTCTGGGACAATTACCCGGATTCCGTCACGATAGCGCTCAGCGGGAAGGCGTCATACGCCTACCTGATGCTGGTCGGCAGCACGCAGAATATGCAGAGCCGCATCTCCAACGGAGAGGTCAGAGTGCACTACGCCGACGGCGGCAGCAGTGTGCTGGAGCTTGTGAACCCGATCAACTGGAGACCGGTGGAAGAGGACTGCTACACTGATGAATTCGCCTTCCGCAGCGCCGGCAAGAACCCGTACAGGGTATCTTTCCGCACCGGCGCCGTACACAGAGTGATGCCGATCGAGCTGCTCGGCGAGGGCGGAGCCACTGCGGACTACCGTCCGGACGGCAAGCAGCCGGCTAAGGCCAAGGCCGACTACAACCTCATCACCGACAGGGTCATCACCGACGGCGGCGCGCTCATCCTCAAGATGCCGCTCGACCGCGGCAGGCAGCTGGAGAGCCTGACACTGCGCACTCTGTCCAACGATGTGGTCATCGGATTGATGGGAATAACATTGGAGAAATAATTAAAAAATCGTATATTTGCGCGCGAATTTTGGAACGCTTATTGAAGCGGAATTCGGGTTTTTGAAAATTAATTGTTAACTCCAAATACCAAAACATATTATGCCAAAAATTGATTTAAGCAAGTACGGTATTA
>CAVEAQ010000076.1:0-6756 GCA_963613775.1 bacterium
ATCGAGGTCGGGGTCGATGTGCCCAATGCTTCAGTGATGGTGATAGAGAGCGCTCAGCGCTTCGGGCTCAGCCAGCTCCACCAGCTGCGCGGCAGGGTCGGGCGCGGCGCGGAGAAGTCCTACTGCATCCTCGTCAAGGACAACAAGACCTCAAAGGAGGCGCAGCAGCGGCTCGATCTGATGTGCTCCACAGAGGACGGCTTCGAGATCGCGGAGCAGGATATGAAGATGAGGGGCCCGGGCGATCTCGAGGGCACGCAGCAGAGCGGCCTCCCGATCAACCTCTCCATAGCTTCGCTCGCCAAGGACGGCAGCCTGCTCTCCGAGGCCAGGGCCGATGCCGAGCGCGTGCTGGAGGCGGACCCGACCCTCTCCCGGGCGGAGAACGCCCGGCTCCTTCGCGAGCTCAGGAAAGACAAATACGATATCCGGGACTACAGCCGGATAAGTTAGGGTCTCCGCCTTTGGCGGAAAATGTCTATATTTGCGACATTATGAAGAAAATTGTGTTCTGCGCCATTGCGGCGACTTTGATTATGAGTTGTACAAGCAAAACCGAGACCGGCTACATCGGTCCGTCGGACATCAAGATTGAAAGCGGGGTGATGACCCCGGAGACCCTGCTCGCGTTCGGAAGGCTCTCCGACCCTCAGCTATCCCCGGACGGCAGCAAAATACTCTACGGCGTATCCTACACCTCCGTCCCGGACAACCGCAGCTGCCGCAATCTCTTCATCTGCAACCCCGACGGCAGCGGCAAGACCCAGATATCCCGCTACGCCTCCAGCGTCAGCAACGCCCGCTGGTCGAAGGACGGTTCGAAGATATATTTCATCTACAAGTCTCAGATCTGGGAGGCTCCGCTCAGGGGCGGCAGGCTCGGCAAGATGACGCAGGTCTCCGACGTACCAAGCGGGGTGAGCGGATTCAGCATCTCCCCCGACGAGGCCAACATCATCTATATCAGCAGCATAAAAAACACCGCAGTCGAGCAGCCGGCAGACTCCGACCCGGCCCTGGACAAGGCTCAGGCCTACGCAACCGAAGACCTGATGTACCGCCACTGGGACCATTGGGTGACCGAGGTGCCGCGCTCATATATAGCAGCGCTCAACGGCAACACCATCACTCCCGCCAACTCCTTCGACATCCTCGGTACCGAAGAGCTCTACGAACTCCCGACCGAGCCGTTCGGCGGCATCGAGCAGCTCGCCTGGGCTCCGGACAGCAGACACATAGCATACTCCTGCCGCAAGAAGACCGGCAAGGAATACGCATTCAGTACCAACAGCTGCATCTATCTCTATGACATCCCGACCGGGGAGACCCTCGCAGTCACCACCTCCGGCGGCTACGACACCGACCCTGTCTTCAGCGAAGACGGCAGGCACCTTGCCTGGATCTCTATGGCAAGGGACGGATATGAAGCTGATCAGCAGAGGCTTATGGTATGCGATGTCGTCCTCGGCGACTCTATGGAAGTGGGTCCTGCACGCAACCTGAGCTCCACCTTCGACCACGATGTGGCCGCTCCGGTATGGCATGGAGAGGAGATATTCTTCAACTCCCTCGTCTCAGAGGGCATCCAGGGCATCTTCTGCATCGACCTCAGCGGCGAGGTGCAGCGCGTCACCGGGGCTGACTGGTGGTTCGACTTCGACTCGCCGTTCGCGGTAGTGGACAGCGAAGACGGCGTGAGGCTCCTCGCCTCCTACGCCAGCCTTAAGTTCCCTACAGAGCTCGTGGCCGTGGACATCACCGCCGAAGGCACATCCTACACCCAGATCACCGACGAGAACGGACACATCCTCTCCCGGCTCGATGACATCACATCCGAGAGCGTCCTGGTGGAGACCGTGGACCACAAGCAGATGCAGTGCTGGATCACCTACCCGCCGCACTTCGATGAGAACAAGGTCTATCCGGCCATCGAGATTGTGCTCGGAGGTCCTCAGGGCACCAACTCCCAGGACTGGAGCTACCGCTGGTGCTACCGTCTGATGGCCCAGCAGGGCTACATCGTCATCAGGCCCAACCGCCGCGGCACCACCGCATTCGGCCAGGAGTGGAAAGAGCAGATCTCCGGCGACTACAGCGGACTCAATATGCAGGACTACCTCAGCGCGGGCCGCTACATCAAGAGCAAGCCATATGTCGGCAAGCTCGCCTGCGTCGGAGCATCCTACGGCGGATATTCAGCCTATATGCTTGAGGGACTGCACGGCGACCTCTACGACTGCTTCATAGCCCACGCCGGCATCTTCGACGAGAAGGCCCTCTGGTACACCACCGAAGAGATGTGGTTCGCCAACTGGGACAACGGCGGACTCACCGAATATGCCTACACCCCGGGACAGACCGGCCCTGCAGGCGACGGGGTCACCTTCGGAGGGATGCAGCAGGCAGGAGCTCCGTATGCAAGCACCGCCAAGGCACGCAAGCACTACGCCAACGACCCTGCTTCCATGGCCACCAAGTGGCACACCCCTATCCTCTGCATCCACGGGATGATGGACTTCCGCATCCCTTACACCCAGGGTATGGCGGCGTTCAACACCGCCCAGATGATGGGAGTGCCTTCAAAGCTCGTGATCTTCCCTGAGGAGACCCATTGGGTGCTCCAGCCGCAAAACTCCCTCTACTGGCACAGAACCTTCTACGACTGGCTCAGCCGCTGGATGAAGTAATGAAACTCAAGCAGATAATCAGTCATATCGAGACCCTTGCACCGCTCGCCGCTCAAGACGGGTTCGATAACTCCGGACTGCAGGTCGGCTTCCCTGAGCAGGAAATCAGCAAGGTGCTCGTCTGCCTCGACATCACCGAAGAAGTGGTGGTGGAGGCGGAGCGCAAGGGCTGCGAACTCATACTCTCGCACCACCCCCTGCTCTTCCACCCGCTCAAGCAGGTCAGCGACTGCAGCTACCAGCAGCGCTGCGTTGTGAGCGCGCTCAAGGCCGGCATCGCCATATATTCCGCGCACACCAGCCTCGACAATTCTCCGGGAGGGGTCAATTATAAGATCGCCGAGCTCATAGGTCTGGAAGACCTGTGCTGGCTCTCGCCCAAGGAGGGGCAGGATGCCGGCTCAGGGCTCATAGGCACGATGCGGGGACCGATGACGGACAGCGACTTCCTGGATTTTCTCAAGGCGCGCTTCCGTGTCACCTCTCTGAGATGCTCCGAGCCTTGCGGAAAGACAATCAGGCGAGTTGCGCTCTGCGGCGGAGCCGGGGCGTTCCTGCTGCCTGACGCCATACACGAAGGCGCAGACTGCTTCGTCTGCGGCGAGTTTCACTACCACGACTACTTCGAGAGCAGCGGTGTGCTGCTCGCCGAACTGGGCCACTACCAGAGCGAGCAGTTCACCTCAGAGCTTCTGCGCGACACCCTCAGCGGCGCGTTCCCGGAGCTGCAGGTGTCTATAACAGAGATAGATACGAATCCAATAAGATACAGATAATGATCCCCAAATACAGCGAAGACAGCATAGTTAGCTGTTATATGTCGGACTGCCACCACCTGCTGAGGCCGGAGTCATTCCTCGACCTTGCGCAGCAGCTCGCCGTCAAGGCGGCTCAGGTGCAGACCTTCAGCGACGATGCGATGAAGAAGTTCAACTGCGCGTGGATACTCGCCAGGATGCAGACCCGCTTCGAGCGCAAGGTCCGCTTCGACGAGAAGATACGGCTCGAGACCTGGCACAAGGGGCTCAATGGGCTCTACTTTGTCCGTGACTATCAGCTGCTTGACTCCTGCGGCGAGGTCGCTGTCAATTCAACAAGCTCCTGGATAGTGATGAATCTCGACACCCGGCACATCTGCCGCGACGACGAGGTGATGTCGCTGATCCCTCAGGAGGCGCAGAGCACTGACGCCGCCATAGAGACTCCCTGCCCTAAGATAACATTCCCGCGGGGAGCTGAGCTGCAGGTGATCGGCACGCACAGGGTCAACTGGTCCGACGTGGACTACAACGGCCACGCCAACAATGTCAAATATACGGTCTGGGCGCTCGACAACCTGCCGCAGGAACTCGTCTTCGGGCATTTCCTGCGCGAAGTGAGCATCAACTTCAACAAGGAAGTCCGCGCCGGGGACACGGTGACCCTCTACCACACCGAGGTGGACGGCGCGCATATCGTCGAGGGCCGCTGCGGCGACCATCAGGTATTCATCGAAAGGCTGATTTTTGAAGACTAAGACTTCTTCTCCGGGCGGAGTTTGGCGTACTTGAGCAGGAGCAGTTTCTCTCCGAAGTCATCGAAGCTGATGACCGCCTTCATATCCGGAGCGCTGCCGCTGAGTTTGAGTATGACTCCGGCGCCGAACTTCTCGTGCTCGACCCTCTCGCCGACACGCAACTCTCTCATATCCACAGCCTTGAAGTTGGGGTCTATGCTCTGCAACGGCGTCTTCCGAGTCTGGGCGGCAGATTTGAAGAACTGCACCGGGGACTGCGCAGAGCCGCCTGAAGGCTTGCGCTTCTCGTAGCTGACGCGGGACGACTGCCCATAGCCTCCCGGGGAACTCTGTCCGATGCGGTCCAGCCTGCCGCCGCTGAAGCGGGAGCCGAAACCTCCCCACTCGTGGGTGATGCCGGAGTCGTCGAAGTCTTCATCTTCAAGCGGATTCTCTATATACTGCGGGTCTATCTCCCTTATGAAGCGGGACGGAGCGTTGCTCTCGTGCTTGCCGTTGCGCATCCGCGTCCCGGCGAACGACAGTTCCACCGCCTTGCCGGCGCGGGTGATGGCCACATAGAAGAGACGCCTCTCCTCCTCGATGTTCTGCGCGCTCGAGAGCATAGTGAGGCTCGGGAAGAGGTTCTCCTCCAGGCCCGACACGAAGACATACGGGAACTCCAGTCCCTTGGCTGAATGGACGGTCATAAGCGCCACCTTGTTGTCTTCGTCTCCGGTGGAGACATCCACGTTGCTCAGCAGCGACACGTTCTCGAGGTAGTCGTCGAGGGTCACCGTCCCCATAGGCTCGTCTGAGCCCTCAGCCTCCATCTGCCTGTCCTCGATAAATGAGGCCACGGAGTTGAGCAGTTCGTCGATATTTGCTATCCTGGCCTGCCCTTCGATGCTGGTGTCGGACTTGTAGGACACATAAAGTCCGCTCCTGTCGGCTATCATCTGCGCCAGTTCGTGCGCGTCGGTAGTCGGGACAAGCTCTGACAGGGCCTTGATCATCGCGCAGAACGGCTGCACCTTCGGCACGCTCAGCGCCGCCCGGAAGAGCGATGTCCCCTCCGCAAGCGCCCTGGCCTCGACGGCACGGAAAGTCGTGTCGCCTATGCCGCGGGCAGGCTTGTTGACCACCCTGCGGAACGACTCGTCATCGGAAGGGTTGACACAGAGTTTGAAATAGGCCATAAAATCCTTGATCTCCGCCCGGTCGAAGAAGGAGTTGCCGGAATATATCATATACGGCACGTTCCTGCGCCTGAGCTGCTCCTCGAGCACGCGCGACTGCGCATTGGTGCGGTAGAGTATCGCGAAGTCCCTGTAGCGGCAGTGAGTCTCGCGCATCCTGGACATTATCTCGGACACGATGGACACGGCCTCGTCACCCTCGGTGTAGGATTTCAGGAGTTTGATCTTCTCTCCGGTCTCGCCCACCGCGTAGCACTTCTTCGGGATGCGGCCCGCATTGTGCTCGATGAGGGAGTTGGCGGCATCGACTATGATGCCGGTGGAGCGGTAGTTGCGCTCAAGCCGGAAGAGCCTGCACTCGGGGTAGTCCTTCTTGAAGTTGAGGATGTTCTCGATCTTGGCGCCGCGGAAGGCGTAGATGGACTGGCTGTCGTCCCCGACCACGCAGATGTTGTGGTGAAACTGGGACAACTTCTTGAGTATCAGATACTGCGCATAGTTGGTATCCTGATACTCGTCCACCATTATGTAGGAGAAGCGGTCGGCTATCGACATCAGGGCATCCCGGTTGTCGCGCAGCAGGTAGTTCATGTTCAGGAGGATGTCGTCGAAGTCCATCACCCCCGCCGTCTTGAGCTTCTGCTGGTAGAGGGAGTAGAGCTCGCAGAGCCGCGGACGGCGGCTGTGTGCATCGGAGGTCATCAGCTCCGGATTGCTCCGGTAGCCGCCCGGGGTGACGAGATTGTTCTTCGCCATCGATATTCTGGAAAGTACATCCTTGGGCTTGTAGATCTTGTCGTCAAGCCCCATCTCCTTGATGCAGGCCTTGATGGCGCTCGTGGAGTCGGATGTGTCGTAGATGGTGAAGCGCTCAGGGTAGCCCAGTGAGGCGGCGTATTCCCTCAGGAAGCGCACGAACACCGCGTGGAATGTGCCCATCACCAGCCTGCGGGCCGCCCTCTCCCCCACCATATCCGCGATGCGGACCTTCATCTCGCCAGCCGCCTTCTTGGTGAAGGTGAGCGCGAGTATGCGGGAGGCGTCCGTGCCCCCTGCAAGTATGTATGCAATGCGACTGGTAAGTACTCTGGTCTTGCCGGAACCGGCTCCGGCCACTATCAGCACAGGTCCCTCAACACATTCAACCGCCTTTCGCTGCTCTTCGTTCAATCCCTGAAGAACGGTGTTCATTTTATCCGTCATAGCGCCGCGAAATTACGAAAAAAATGAGTAAATTCGCAGCGCATTTTGTAAATCATATTAATGTCATTATAAATGTCACAAAACATCGTTTTGAAAAAAGGTCTGAACATCCCTATCACGGGAGAAGCAGAACTTCGCGTCTCCAAGGCGATTGCTCCGGGCATTGTGGCGG
>CAVEAQ010000077.1:0-6504 GCA_963613775.1 bacterium
TGATCGACAAGATCGCTGCCGTGGAGACTGATGGCCGCGACTGCCCTCTCCAGGACGTGAAGATCATCACCATAAAACTCGATGAAGACTAGGATTATTGGTATAAATTTTGTTATATTTGTGCCGAATAGTTTTTTCATAGGTTTAATTTTAGGTTAGAATTGCCGAGTGTTCCCGTTGTGAAACGGGAACACTTTGTATTTTTTTTGCGCTATGATGAAGGTCCTTTTCATACACGGTCTGGCCTCTTCCGGGGCCTACAAGATGTCCTCTTCCCTGAGAATACTGCTCCGCCCCTGCGAGGTGACGGCACCCGATGTCCCGATCGACCCCGACGAGGCTCTGCCTATGCTGCGCTCTCTGTGCTCGCAGCTGCAGCCGGACCTGGTCGTCGGGCTCTCGCTCGGCGGGTTCTGGGCGCAGAAGCTGCGCGGCTGCCGCAAGATACTCGTCAATCCGGACTTCCATCCGTCCCGCCTGCTGCGCACGAAGAGAGGGGAGTGCAAGTACCTCTCGCCCCGCGCCGACGGAGCGGAGAGCTTTGTCATCACCGATGAGATCTGCGACCGCTACGAGGCTCTGGAAAACACAGAGTTCGACTCGCTCACCCCGGACGAGGTGGCTCTCACCTCCGGGATGTTCGCCCTCGGCGACGAGCTGGTGCACTGCGGAGGCGAGTTCGAGCTGCACTACCCGGGTCGCGGAATCTCCTATCCCGGCGGCCACCTCCCGGTCTATCCTGAGCTGAAAAAGTACCTGGTGCCGCTCGTCTCAAGCTTTCCCGGTCTTTGATTTGTCTCGGCAAATCATTACTTTTGTGAATTGCACAAAGAACTGATGACTTATGGAAAAGGTGACAGTGCTCCCTCCGGAGAAGCTGGTGAACGGATGGATTGACCCCTCATTCCTCCCTGCCGGCGAAGACAAATACTACATACGCAACCGCCAGGTCCACGCTCCGAGCGGCGGTTGGCGGCATCTGACTAGCGATGAGATCGAGCGCCTCGTCAAGAACGACAACACCGCCTCCAGCTGGGACACCATCTGGGTCACGGACGAGTTCATCCCGCGGATGCTCAAGAACAACCATTTCTACGGCACCGTCCGCATCGGCCGCGTCTCCGACAACGGGCTGCAGTTCCACGACCTGAGGCTGCCCGTAGGCATCACCAACTCCTCCATCCACTCCTGCGACATCGGTGACGACTGCGCCATCCACGACGTGCATTACCTCAGCCACTACATCATTGGCGACCGCTGTATGCTATTCAATATCCACGAGATGTGCACCACCGACCACGCCAAGTTCGGCAACGGGGTGATCAAGGACGGCGAGAGCGAGAGCGTCAGGGTGCGGCTGGAGATAATGAACGAGACCGGCACCAGGGCGGTCTATCCATTCAACGGGATGACTACCGCAGACGCCTACCTCTGGGGTAAGTATGTGGACGACAAAGAGCTGCGGGAGCGACTCCGCAGCATCACCCAGGCGAGCACAGACCACCGTCGCGGCTACTACGGCACCGTGGGCGAGGGCTGTGTCATCAAGACTTCCGAGATCATCAAGGATGTCCAGATCGGCCCGTGCTGCTACATCAAGGGAGCGAGCAAGCTCAAGAACATCACCATCAACTCCTCCGAGCGCGAGCCTTCGCAGATAGGGGAGAATGTCATACTGGTCAACGGCATAGTCGGCTACGGCTGCCGCATCTTCTACGGCTGCACCGCCGTCAAGTTTGTGGTCGGTACCAACTGCAACCTCAAGTACGGCGCACGCGTCATTGACTCCATCCTCGGCGACAACAGCACCATCTCCTGCTGCGAAGTGCTCAACAATCTCATCTTCCCGGCACACGAGCAGCATCACAACAACTCCTTCCTGATCGCCTCCTGCCTGCAGGGGCAGACCAACCTGGCCGCCGGAGCCACCATCGGCTCCAACCACAACAGCCGCGCCAACGACAACGAAGTCGTGGCGGGGCGCGGATTCTGGCCTGGTCTCTGCACCTCGGTCAAGCACTCGTCGGTATTCGCCTCGTTCGTCCTGCTCGCCAAGGGTGCGTACCCTGCCGAGCTCCACGTCCGGCTGCCGTTCAGTATGCTGAGCAACAACGAAAAGGACGGCCAGCTGGAGATTATACCGGCGTTCTGGTGGCTCTACAATATGTATGCGCTTGCCCGCAACAGCTGGAAATACCAGACCCGCGACAAGCGCATCACCAAGGCTCAGAACATCGAGTTCGACACCTTCGCCCCGGATAGCATGGAGGAGGTTATCCAGGCCCGCGCCATCCTCGAGGAGTGGACGGCCAAGGCTTATCTCCGCTCCCGCGGGGAGGATGCTCCCGCGCCGGACGCTGAAGCCCTGCGCGCACAGGGCGCCGCTCTGCTTAACGGCGAGGCGGCGCTCACGGACGGCCTGACAGTCTATGGCGAAGGCGTGGAGAAGAGCTCCCGCAAGGTCGTCATCCGCCACGCCCGCAAGGCCTACCGCGCCTACGGAGATATGCTCGTGCACTATGCGATGCTCAACGTGATGAAATATGTGGAGTCCAATCCTGGCGCGAGTCTGTCTTCACTCTCTCCGCTTTCCGCGGGGGAGAGGGTCAGGACCTGGGTCAACCTGGGCGGCCAGCTGATGAAGGAGGAGGACGTGGATGCTCTCCGCGCCGACATCCGCTCCGGAGCGCTTCCTGACTGGGATGCTATCCACTCCCGCTACAACGAGATCTGGGCCCGCTATCCGCAGGACAAGCTGACTCACTCGCTGCAGTGCCTTGCCGCCTGCTACGGAGTCTCCGTCCTCGATGAGGAGTCCTGGCGCAGAGCCATTGAGGATGAGGAGCGCATCCAGAACTACATCAATGAGCAGGTCTACCAGACCCGCCGCAAGGACTATCTCAACCCGTTCCGCCGCGCCACCTACCGCAGCGAGGAGGAGATGATCGCGGCCATCGGGCCGCTCGAGGACAACAGCTTCGTGCAGCAGATACGCCGCCGCACCGAAGACTGCCTCGCAACGCTCTCAGAACTGAACCACAAATTACAATCAAGTTATGAATCTTAAAGAAAAGAAGTACTCGGAATACAATCTTGTCCGGGAGATGATGGGCACAGTGCCTACAGTAGAGAGATTTGATCCGGCCTGCGCCGACTTCGTGGCTGATTCGCTCAGAAAGACGGGCAGGATGATGATCTCCGGCGAGGGTTCTTCCCGCATAATGCCGGCCAAGAACGCCCGCCGCAGGGCTATGACCTGGGGGCTTGCCGCCGATGTGCAGCTCGAAGGCTCCCGTCAGGCTGCAGAGTATGATCTCAGCGGCTACACCGTGCTCGTGGACTCCAACTCCGGCAGGACCAAGGAGGCTCTCGCACTCGCAAAACACCTCCAGGAGCAGGGCCACAGGGAGTTCTATTCCCTGAGCGCCAACCCTGATACCCCTATCGAGAAGACCTGCGTGCGCGGCCACGTGCTCGGCTGCGGCTGGGAGGAGGCTGTGGCTGCTACCAAGAGCGTGGTGGAGCAGGGACTCTTCTGCGACTCCATCATCTGGAACCTCGCAGGCAAGGATATGAAGGCTGCTCTCGCCGGACTGCCTGAGAAGCTCGAGGTCGCTCTGACCCGGCAGATCCCTGCTGAGATCGTCGATTGGGTCAAGGGTGCCCACACCATCTACTTCAGCGGCCTCAACGACGGCGTGGCCGAGGAGCTCACCCTCAAGACCAACGAGATCACCCGCCGCAAGAGCGACTTCCTCGAGGGTACATATGCCGTACACGGCATCGAGGAGGTGATGCAGGAGGGCGACATCGTATTCCTCGTCAACCCGATCGAGAGCGAGTACGACAAGTTTATCTCCGTCCTCAACGGCGCTGGCGTGCACACTGTGGCCATCGACACCAAGCAGACCCCGTTCGAGCGCACCATCATCGTGCCTGAGGCCGGTGCGATGCAGCCTTATGTCTACCTCTGCGCCGGTTGGAATGTGCTGGTTGAGGTGGCCGTCAGCGACGGTATCAACCTCGACAAGCCGGAGCGTGCCCGCAAGGTCGGCAACGAAATGTAATCTGACTCCAGCGGGATGAGATTCGCCGTCAACAACTCCACTGATCCGTATTTCAATATGGCGTTCGACGAGTACTGCCTGCAGCAGTATAGCTCGGACGAGGATTTCTTCTACCTCTGGAGGAATCGCCCGGCGGTCATCATAGGCCTCAACCAGAACGCCTATGCAGAGGTGAATCTCGACTATCTCAACTCTCACGGCATCACCCTCGCGCGCCGCGTGACCGGGGGTGGTGCCGTTTATCATGATCTGCAGAACCTGAACTATACTTTCGTCGGACGTTCCGTGACTCCCGAACCCTTCGCGCAGGCTCTCCGGAGCCTCGGGGTGCCGGCCGAGGTCAGCGGGCGCAACGACATCTTCGTGGACGGCCGCAAGGTCTCCGGCTACGCCCGCAGGGTGTGGCACGAGCGCGAGATTGTCCACGGCACCCTGATGTACGATGTGGACATCGACACCCTGACCAGGGTGCTGGACGTGCCTGGCTCCAAGATGGACTCCAAGGGCATCGCCTCGGTCCGCTCCAGGGTCGCCAATCTGAAGGATTATCTGCCGCAGTTCGCCTCTCTGGATGAGCTGCAGGCGGCTCTCTCCGTGATACTTGCGGGGGATGACGGGCAGTTGTTGCTGACCCCTGCCGACCTCGCCGAAGTGCAGCGCGCCGCGGATGCGAAGTTCTCCACCTGGGACTGGATATACGGGCACTCGCGCGAAGCGGATTTCCGCCGCCGCGCCCGTCTTGCCTGCGGTACGGTCGAGGCCGGGGTGAGCATAGACCGCGGCAGGATCACCGGGCTCGAGTTCTCCGGAGACTTCCTCGGCGATGAGCCTGCCTCCCGGCTCGCTTCTCTGCTTGTGGGTGTGCGTTTCGAGGAGGGAGAGATAATCTCTGCCCTGCAGCCTGTCCGCGTGCAGGACTACTTCTGCGGCGTCGATGCCGCCACCCTCGCCGCCCTCCTCACCCGCGCGTAATCCGTGCGAGTGAGAAAATTGCATCAAAATTATTGAATTTGATTTTTATGCAGTAATTTCGCGGTGAATTTTGGACACAGTTAGTTTAGTTATTAATAAGGTGCTGAAATGAAACAGCTTAACACAAATCTTATGCATCCGGCAGAGCAGCTCGCCCTGATCATCGGACGCATCTACCGTGGGGGTCTCACCACGACTTCCGGCGGCAACCTGTCCATTATGGACGACAACGGGGATATGTGGATCACGCCTGCCGGGATCGACAAGGGCTCCCTTACCGCCGATGACATCATGTGCGTGAAGGCAGACGGAACCATCGTCGGTCGCCACCGCCCTTCTTCAGAGTATCCTTTCCACAAGGCCATCTACAAGATCCGTCCCAAGATGCACGCGGTCATACACGCGCATCCTCCAGGACTCGTGACCTTCAGCGTAATCCACCAGATTCCCGACACCAGCATCATCCCTCAGGCCCGCAACGTCTGCGGTCCTATCGGCTTCGCCAAGTATGACGTACCGGGCAGCGAGGCGCTCGGCAAGAGCATCGCTGCCGAGTTCAGCAGCAACCCTGACTACAAGGCGGTCATAATGGAAAACCACGGCGTGGTCCTCTGCGGCGAAGACATCGGCGATGCCTACCAGCGCTTCGAGACCCTCGAGCTCTGCGCCCGCACCATCCTCAACGCCAAGACTCTCGGCGAGCCCAAGTACCTCACCGAGGAGCAGATCCTGATGCACGAGAAGCACCAGCCGAACTTCCAGCACTTTATGGATGTCACCCATCCTTCAGACGAGCGTGCCCTGCGCAGCGAGATCTGCCGTATGGTACGCCGCGCCTGCAACCAGCACCTTATGAGCAGTTCATACGGTACCGTGTCTATGCGCTGGCGCGACAACGACTTCCTCATCACCCCGACCGGCGTGCAGCGCTGGGACATCGATGAGGAGGACATCGTACAGGTGCGCGACGGTATGGTGGAGGCCGGCAAGAAGCCTAGCCGTGCCACCGCTCTGCACTATGAGATCTACCGCCACAACCCGAAGGTCAAGGCTATCGTGCTGACTCAGTGCCCGTCCCTGATGGGATTCTGCACCACTGACGCCGAGTTCAACGTGCGCACCATCCCTGAGAGCTGGATCTTCCTCCAGGACGTGCCGAAGTTCCCGTTCGGCTCGCAGTACACCGAGCCTGCCAAGGTGGCCGAGGTCTTCAAGGACCGCCCTTGCGCGATGCTTGCCAACGACTCCATCGTCGTGGCCTCCGACTCCCTGATCAACGCCTTCGACCGTCTCGAGGTGGCTGAGTTCAGCGCCAAGTCGCTCGTGCTCGCCGCTCCGGCCGGCAAACTTCACCCTATCACCGACAAGGAAGTCGAGGATCTGAGGGTCGCCTTCCACGTGGGAGAGTAGGCGGAAACTGCACACAAATCGTATAAAGAGCCCTGCAAAGGGCTCTTTTTTGTGC
>CAVEAQ010000078.1:0-6486 GCA_963613775.1 bacterium
CACCTGATTTCGGCCTGCTCTTCTGGATGGTCCTGATATTCGGGGCGGTCTTCTTCGTGCTTGCGAAGTTCGGCTTTCCGGTCATAACTTCGATGGTGCAGAAGCGCTCAGACCATATCGAGGATTCGCTACGCAAGGCGCGGGAGGCGCAGTCCTCTCTTGAGGGGCTTGCCGCGGAGCAGGTCAAGATGATAGAGCAGACCCGGCTTGAGCAGAGGCGCATCCTCAAGGAAGCCGCCGACGAGCGCGACAGCATCATCGCAAGCGCACGGGAGCAGGCCCAGGAGGAAGCTGCCAGGATAGTGGAGCGCGCCAAGACGGAGATTGAAGCCGAGCGGGAGGCCGCTATGCGCGATATCTGCCGCCAGGTGTCTCTGATATCGGTGCAGGTGGCGGAGAAGATAGTGCGTAAGGACCTCGAATCCTCCTCCGAGCAGCTCGCTCTGCTCGACAGGATGGTCGATGAGGCTTCCAGATCCAAGAGCAGCAACTAGATGAACACGGGAATCATATCCACACGATACGCCAAGGCTCTCCTGATGTATGTGGAGCAGACCGGGGGAGGAGACAGGGTGTGCGCTCAGGTGCGCGAGATACTCAAATCTCCGGACAGTATCCCCGCGAAGCTTGAGCCTGAGCTGGAGCGCTTCATCGCCCTGCTCGTCAGGAACGGGCGCATCGGGGATGTGCGATTCATCCTGCATTCATTCGTCTCGATGTATTACCGATCCCAAGGGGTCAGTCTCGCGAAGATTACCACTTCAGTGCCCGCTCCGGGGCTGGAGGAGGAGCTGCGCACGCTGCTGGAAGGCCGATTCGGCTGCAAACTCCTCTTCGAGACCGCCGTGGATCCTTCCCTTATCGGAGGCTTCGTGGTCTCGGTGGACGACTATGTGCTTGACGCGAGTGTCCGCAGCCAGATCGAGACAATCCGCAGGCAGTTCATAAAACAAAACAACAGAATAGTTTAATGGCACAGAATTCAATAAAGGCGAGCGAGATATCCGAGATTCTCCTCAATGAGCTGAAGGGCGTTGACAATTCGCTTCAGTACGAAGAGGTCGGCTATGTGCTGACTGTCAGCGATGGCGTGGCCCGCGTCTATGGCCTTGTCAATGTCGAGGCTGGCGAACTGCTCGAGTTCGAGAGCGGCGTGAAGGCCGTGGCGATGAACCTCGAGGCGGACAATGTGGGAGCGGTGCTCCTCGGTCCGACCGATCAGGTCAAGGAGGGAATGCGGGTGCACAGGCTCGGCAGGATTGCCAGCATCCCGGTGGGAGATGGCCTGCTGGGCAGGGTAGTGGACCCGATCGGCTCCCCGCTCGACGGCCTCGGCTCCATCAAGGGCGAGACGGTGGATATGCCTATCGAGCGCAAGGCCCCGGGCGTCATCTTCCGCGAACCGGTCACCGAGCCGCTCCAGACCGGATTGAAAGCCATTGACTCAATGATACCTATCGGTCGCGGACAGCGTGAGCTGATCATCGGCGACCGTCAGACCGGCAAGACTGCGATTGCCATCGACACCATCATCAACCAGCGCTCCGAGTTCCTCAAGGGCAACCCGGTATATTGCATCTATGTAGCTGTGGGCCAGAAGGGCTCTACTGTTGCATCCATCGTGCAGACCCTCCGCTCCAAGGGAGCGATGGACTACACTATCGTGGTCGCCGCCACCGCTGCCGACCCTGCTGCGCTGCAGTATTTCGCACCGTTCGCAGGAGCTGCCATCGGAGAGTATTTCCGCGACACGGGCCGCCACGCGCTCGTGGTCTATGACGACCTCTCCAAGCAGGCTGTCGCATACCGTGAGGTGTCCCTCATCCTGCGCCGTCCTTCCGGCCGAGAGGCCTACCCTGGTGATGTGTTCTACCTGCACTCCCGTCTGCTGGAGCGCGCGGCCAAGATCATCAGCCAACAGGAAGTCGCCGAGAAGATGAACGATCTCCCTGCCTGCCTCAAAGGCAAGGTCAAGGCCGGCGGATCACTCACTGCGCTCCCGATTATCGAGACGCAGGCGGGTGATGTGTCCGCCTACATCCCGACCAACGTGATCTCCATCACCGACGGTCAGATCTACCTTGAGCCGAGCCTCTTCAACGCCGGTTTCCGTCCTGCCATCAATGTCGGCATCTCCGTATCGCGTGTCGGCGGTGCAGCCCAGGTGAAGTCGATGAAGAAGGTAGCCGGAACCCTCAAGATAGACCAGGCCCAGTTCAGCGAGCTGGAGTCGTTCACGAAGTTCTCTTCCGATATGGACAAGGTGACCGCGATGACCCTCGACAAGGGCCGCAAGAACGAGCGTCTGCTCGTGCAGCCACAGTACAGTCCGATGAGCGTCGGAGAGCAGGTGGCCATCCTCTACTGCGGCACCCACGGCCTTATGGCCGACATCCCGGTGGAGAAGGTGGAAGACTTCCAGACCCATTTCCTCGACTCTATGCGCACTTCCCACAAAGATCTGCTTGCCGCTCTCGAAGCGGGCCGCATCCCTGACGATGCAGACGCGGTGATCCGCAAGGAAGCGCACGAAATATGTGAGTTTATCAACAAGGCATAACCATGTCATCCTTACGGGAAATAAAGGACCGTATCGGTTCGGTGCGCAGCACGCTGAAGATCACTTCGGCGATGAAGCTCGTGGCATCTGCCAAACTGCGCAAGGCTCAGAAGGTTATCGAAGGTATGAGGCCGTATGCCGATGCCCTCGGGGAGATACTTTCGACGGTCGGTCCGTCCCGGCAGGAAGAGCGCCAGGAGGCGGCGGACGCACCTGTGGCGGCAGTTGTGATCTCCTCCAACTCCTCCCTCTGCGGCGGATTCAACTCCAATGTTATCCGCACTGCGCTGGAGCTCAGAAAGAAGTATCCGTCCATCGTATATTTCCCGCTCGGCCGCAAGTGTGCCGATGCCATAAAGAAAGCCGGCTATACCCCGGAGGCGGACTACAACGACCTCGTCGCGCACACGAGCTACGATGCTGTCTCCGCGCTGTCGCGCAGCCTGATGGACAGATACGCCGGGGGTGAATTCTCTAAAGTGCTGCTGGTCTACAACCGCTTCATCTCCACCGCAGTGCAGAAACCTGTCGTGGAGCCGTATCTGCCTTATGAGCCGGAAGTCGCGGCCTCTTCAGAGGCTGCGCACAGGGAGGATGACTATATCTTTGAGCCTGACGCCGCGACTATCGCGGAGAAGATGCTCCCGCAGATGATCTGCCTCAAGTTCTATGCGGCCGTGCTCGACTCCGCCGCTGCGGAGCAGGCTGCACGTACCATTGCGATGCAGGCCGCAACCGACAACGGTGAAGACCTGCTCTCCGAGCTCACCCTCGAATACAACAAGGGTCGCCAGCAGAAGATTACCTCCGAGATCCTGGATCTCGTGGGAGGCTCAAGCGATTAATTCAGAGAGAATCCCGGGAACGATTTCCCGACGCAGTCCTCGTCATCGATTATGATCGGGGATTCCGATGCGATGCCCGCGACTTTCAGCGCCATCACCATACGGTGGTCGTGGTGCGAAGAGTATTCTCCGCCGCGCAGCCGCCTGCCGCTCAGCATACGTGAGCTTAGGGACTCGCCGCAGATGAGCATATCGTCGCCTTCGACCCTGACTTCAACACCCATCTTCTCCAGCATCTCCACTATCGCCGCGGCGCGGTCTGACTCTTTGGTCGCGAGCCTGCCTACACCTGAGATCCGGCTCTCTCCGGCGCAGAATGCGGCCAGTACTGCCGTGATGGGGAAGAGGTCCGGAGCATTGCTGAGGTCGCGCGCAAAGGCTTCCAGCGGGGCCTTGCAGACGCAGACGCTGCTGTCCTCGAGCTGGGAGACCACTGCCCCCGCTTCCACCAGTATATCCACTATCGCAAGGTCTGCCTGCAGGGATTTGGTGTCCAGTCCGAGAATCTCCGCCGAGCCGTAGAGCGCCCCCGCCACGAGGAAGTTGGCCGCCGCACTCCAGTCTGCTTCGATCGCGAAGTCCGCCGCCCGGTATCTTTGTCTGCCGCGTATGCTGAAGCTGATGCCGGAGCAGTATGACCAGTCCTCATTTTCAAGCATTTCAGCATCGCCCTCCATCTCGCTGCGCGTCTTGACTCCGAAGTGCCGGAGCACATCGAGGGTGATGTACATATACGGGATGCTCTTGGGGTCGCTGACGTGCAGGGAAGAGTCTTCCGCGCAGAGCGGGAGCGCCATCAAAAGGCCTGAAATCAACTGCGAACCGCCGCTGCCCGGGACTTCAGCCGTGCCCGGAATCAGTTGCCCCCTGACCTGCAGAGGTACGCGGAGTTCGCGCCCCGAATTCTCCCCTGCACCGGAGAGGATTACCCCGTAGGCCGCCATCGTCTCGGATGCTCCGCTGAGCGGCCTGCGCAGCAGCGAGCCATTGCCTTCCACTGTGAATGCGCCCTTGCCCACCGCTGCGAGCACCGGGATCATCAGTCGGGTAAGCAGCCCGGATTCTCCGGTGTTTATGTCAGTCACATCGATGCTGCCAGGGGTCGCACCAACGCCGGTGATGGTGAGTGTGCTGCCGTTTTCTCCGACTTGGGCGCCGAGCTGGCGGGCAGTTTCGATCGCGGATTCGGAATCTCCGCAGGGGGTGTATCCGCTCAGTGTGGAGCGGCCTTCTGCGAGCGCGGCTGCGACTATCGCCCTCTGAGCGAAGCTCTTGGATGCCGGTACCCTGATGCCTTCGGCATTATAGCCTTTGAAGTCTCCATACACCGCCTTGTGCATCTCCTGCACCGTCCACTGGCCCGGGGCCGTGGCTTCGTCTTCGCTGAGCGCGGCATAGCTGAACGGTGCGCCGCGGCGCAGACATTCTATCCGGGAGCTCCGCCCCTCCTCTCCCATCCCGAAGGCCAGGAGCCTGCCTTGCATGGACGGAATGTCTTCAAGGACAATGGAATACAGAGATTCTACCCGCGCTGCGTCCTCGGGGCTGTTGCACTTGACGGCAATCTTGGCGATGTCGGCGCCGTAGCGGAAGCAGCGGGCGAGCACCATCTGGAGCATCTCGTCATCGGGAGTGGAGTCGAAGTTGTGGTAGGAACGTATGATTTCCGTGCCGTGCTTCTGGCAGAGCGAGCGGAACGACTTGCTCATCGCGGAGGGGGCGTCGATTTCGAGGTCGGCGAAGCGCGCTCCGGCTTCTATTGCCATCCGCAGCAGTTTCCCGGCTGCCGCTTCCCCGACTTCATCTATCCGGCAGGTGGCCACAAGCGGCGTGTCGGAGTTGCCGAAGAGGTCTTCTATCTCTTCCGGGGTGAGCGGGCAGCGGTCGAGGCGGATTTCCGCCATCTCAGTCTGCGGGGATGCGAGGATTTGCAGTATCTCCGCGTATGTCCTGTTCTGTATGCTAGTGCAGATCATTGATGTCCTTGATTATGACTTTGCCTATTTTCTTTATCAGCACGAAGTGGATGATGCCGTTCTCGGCCTTCTTGTCTTTCCATATCGCCTGCTTCAGGTCTTCTTCCGGGCAGGGGAGTTCGGTTGGCAGGTGGCAGGCGCGGAAGTCTGCTCTCAGGCTGTCTGCGAGGCCCGGGGCGGCGATGCCGAGCTTCTCGGAGAGCTGTGCGGCGCGGATGATGCCCGCGGCCACGGCTTCTCCGTGGGTCATCGGGTCGGGCGTGCCGTGGGTGTGCTGATACCACTCTATGGCGTGGGCGTAGGTGTGCCCGAGATTGAGCTTGCGCCTCAGGCCCTCTTCGTAGGGGTCTTTGTCCACTATGCGGCGCTTGACGTCGGCGGCTGCCTGCACTAGCGGGCCGAGGGCCTTGAAGTCGGGCTTGTCGCCGGAGAGGGCTTCCACTGCGCGGCGGTAGTTCCCGCCCTTGTCTTCGATGATGAAGGTCTTGAGGAGCTCTGCGGCTCCGGAGCGCAACTCCCTTGCGGGCAGAGTCTTGAGGGCGTTGGGGAGGATGCGGGTGTCGGCGGGGAAGCGGATTGCTCCGAGCATGTTCTTGTAGGAGTCGAGATTGACTCCGGTCTTGCCGCCGATGCCGGCGTCCACCTGGCTGAGCAGGGTGGTCGGGTAGTTGACGTATCTGATCCCCCGCTTGTAGATGCTGGCGGCAAATCCGACCATATCTGTGGTCACGCCTCCGCCGACGGCATAGACTATCGCATTGCGGTCAGCGCCCACGGAGAGCAGCCAGCGGCAGATCCCGAGGATGCTGTCCATCGTCTTGTGCTCCTCATCGGCGGTGATGGCGAGTGAGGGCCTGCCCTCGGCAAGTCCGAGCGCGAAGTCCGCCACGTTGCGGTCGTAAACCACGAAGATGTTGCTGTTGTTCATATTGTCGTCGCTTCTGCTGCCGGTCTGGTCTTGCCGGGTCCCATTTTTGCCGGAGCAGGGCCAAATTTACTAATGATTTTTGATTAATCGCGTTTTTTGGATACCTTTGCAAACTCACACTTGCCCGAGTGGCGGAATTGGTAGACGCGATGGACTCAAAATCCATTATCCTCTAAA
>CAVEAQ010000079.1:0-6468 GCA_963613775.1 bacterium
ATTATCCTGAAATTGTAGAGAAAGTCAAGGCGATAATCGTTGACAAGCTTGGCGTGGAGCCTTCAGAGGTCACTGAGACCGCTAATTTTACTAACGATCTTGGGGCAGACTCCCTTGACACCGTAGAACTCCTTATGGAATTCGAGAAGGTGTTCGGCATCAAGATTCCTGATGAGGAAACAAGCACAATCGCAACCGTCAAGGACGCGTGTGACAAGGTCGCTGAGAAGCTCGCAAAATAAGAGATTTCTTTTGACTTAATTAAAAGGGGGCAGCTATAAGAAGCTGCCCCCTTATTCGTATATGTAGCGCAATGCTATTCGTTAGGAATTGCGAAGGTGATCTCGAGGTGCGGAACCCTGCCGTCTGCGGCTGTAGGGCCGTTGAGGGTAGCCTTGTAGAAGCGGTCCTTGTCGAGCTGGGTCGAGATGCTGGAGGTGGTGGTGGACTGGCTTGCGTAAGCTGCCATCATCGCATAGTTATAGTAGTTCGAGTAGTAGTTGGAATATCCGCCGTAGCTCCCGTATCCTCCGTACATATCGTTGTAGTAGCTCTGGTAGGCGAGATACTGGTACATCTCGCTCAGGTCAGATGAGCCTGAGGTGGTGGTGGTTATTACTTCGTCAGCCATAATCAGCAGCCAGATGTCGTAATAGCCCTTGTTGAACTTCTCGGTCTTGGTGTCGGAAGCATCGTCAGGATCGATCTTGATAAGCTCCTGCAGGTGGAATGTGATGTCCGGAGAATACTCAAGGACAGAGCGGTTGATGTCTCCCTGATCTTCATACGACGAGCTGGAGTCTGTCAGACCCATAAAGCGCGTGATTTCGTCCTGCTTGATCCTGCAGGTCGGAGAGAGCACGTCCGGCCACTCGTCCAGGTCCTCGATACGTGTCGGAGCTTCGAACGGGAACACCAGGGAAGCCTTGTTGATGACGGCCTTCCTCGGGTCTCCGCCCTTGGAGGCTATCGCTTCCTCGGCGATTTTCTTCAACTGTGCCGCAGAAATCACCGGCTTGAGTCCGCCACCACCCTCGATGTTGATCTTGTCTGTGGCGTAGCCCACCTTGTCCCCGGTCTCCTGCGAAGTGAGGTTGAGGGCGTACTGAGGGTATTCGCCGGAAGATGCGGAACTGAAGAGCGAGTCGAGATCGTAGAACTTGTCAGCTCCGTAGTAGAAGAGGAAGGAGCTGTCTTTGCGCTCCCCGTCGTATTCGGCTGAGAAGCACAACTTGGCGTAGTTGCCCTCGATGTATCCGTAGTCGCTGTTGTAGTCGAGCTGCAGCTCGAACATATCGATGCGTCCGCCCTCGCCCTGAGGTTCGGCGGTTTCGATATAGATGCCCGGGAACTTCTTGAGGTAGGTATTGATGTCTTTGAGGTCGTCCGCGGTGATGTCCATATATTTCTTTCCGAACTCATCGCTGAAGTAGAAGCTGAGCGAATCTTCGCCGTTGAACACAGGGGTGCCCCTGGTGATGACACTGCTGCCGTGCGGGAACGGCGTGTTGCAGTCGTAGTCCTTGGTGGTCTCGACTGCGCGGTTGAGCTCGTAGACCTTTATGGCCTGGAGGATGCTGGTCTGGTCCGCACTCGCCACTGAGACCGTGTCCTTGGCTGCCGAGAAGTGGAAACTCTTGAACTCCGGGTTCGTGCCGAAGTCCATCTCACCGTCCACGAGCGGAATCAGCGACACCACGCTGCCTCTGGTGGTCAGTCCGTATTCGCTGTCCCTGACCGCACCGATGGTGATGCGCGAGTTGCTGAACCCCGACAGGCTGTCCGCCATCCTTACATAGATGTCTGTGAGCGGCGTATCGACCGTGTAGAATGTATATGTCTGGCCGACAGGGACCAGATCGCCGCCGACCTTATAGTTGCTCTCAACGCAGGAGAGGCAGCAGGCGGCGGCTGCGATCCCTGCGAGGATATTGAGTGTCTTCATCTTAAAGCTCATCATAAAAACTGCAGTACTCATCCACATAGCTGCCATCCTTCAGCGAGGCCTCGTTGTACGGGAGAATCGGAAGACCGAGATCCCTGCACCACGAGCATATGTCACTGTCGACGTCCTTCGCGCCGAGGATGATGCCATCGGAGTACTGAGCGGCGGTTCGAGCAAGATTTATGCCATTGGCATCCTTCAGCAGCCGGAGGTCCTCCGGACCGACTCCTCCGAAGCAGGCCTTCTCCGCAAATGCCGGATCGAAGCTGCACTGCGGCGTATCATCGTAGAGGGAGAGCACAATCTTGCTGGAAGAGAATATGGGGTCATCCTTGTAGGCCTTCTTGAGGTACACCGGTACGAGCTGGGAAATCCAGCCCTGACAGTGGATGATATCCGGTGCCCAGCGGAGCTTCTTGACGGTCTCGAGGACTCCGCGTGCGAAGAATATCGCCCGCTCGTCGTTGTCGGCACAGAACTTCCCGTCGGCGTCGCAAAAGGTCTGTTTGCGGCGGAAATAGTCCTCATTGTCAATGAAATAGACCTGAATCCTTGCGGATGATATGGAGGCTACCTTGATGATCAGCGGCCTGTCTACATCTCCGATGATGATGTTCATCCCGGAGAGCCTGATGACTTCGTGGAGCTGGTTCTTCCTCTCGTTGATGCAGCCGAAACGGGGCATGAACGAGCGGATCTCCCGCTTGCGCTCCTGGACTCCCTGAGGGAGATATCTGCCGATGTTTGCGATGTCCGATTCCGGGAGATACGGGAATATCTCGGAATTGACAAAAAGTATTTTCTGCTTGAAAGCGCTCATAGATACAAAGATAATAATTTTTTTCCGATAACTCTAAATTAATTATCTTTGGGGGTTGATTTGAAAGGGATGAAGTCGGCCAAGGAACATAAGATGATGCGGCGGCGTCTGGCAAATGCCTACCTGTCGAGCGTGATCAGCATCAGTCTCGTGCTGCTGCTGATAGGGATTGCGTCCCTGCTGACGGTCAACGCCGGGAGCGTGTCGCGCTATCTCAAGGAGAACATGAAGGTCTCCGTGCTCTTCAACTCCGATGTCACTTCCGGGCAGGCCGATTCCTATGCCACCTCCGTCTCCTCGCTTCCTTATGTGCGCGAAGTGCGTGTGATATCGAAGGAAGAGGGAGCCGAAGAGCTCCGGAAGATGCTCGGCGAGGACTTCCTCAGCGTGTTCGAGACTTCTCCGGTGCCGATCTCGGCTGATGTGACTCTCAAAGCGGAGTATGTCGTGCCGGACAGCCTGAGTGTGGTCACGGCGGCGCTTGAGGCCTCCCCTCTGGTGGATGAGGTCGACTGCGGGGACGGTCTTGTCGAAGCTCTCGACTCCAACCTCGCCAGGATCTCCCTTGTCTTCGGAGTGCTGATACTGCTGCTGCTCTTCATTTCCTTCGTGCTCATCAACAATATGGTGCGCCTGAGCGTGTTCGCCCGCCGCTTCACGATACATACGATGAAGCTGGTCGGAGCGACACGGCAGTTCATACGCGCCCCGTTCCTGAGGGCCGCTCTCCTGCAGGGGCTTGTCTCCGCCGTGCTGGCGTCAGCTGCGATGTGCGCGATACTCTATGCGATGCGGCGTTCCTTCCCGGAGTTCTTCTCGATATTCAGCAGCGACACTCTGCTGATTTCCGTGGGGACAGTCTTCCTCTGCGGGATTCTGCTCTGCGTCGTGAGCACATATTTCGTCGTCGGATCTCTTGTCGGGGCGAGCAAAGATGATTTATACTATTGATATGGATAACAGTAAGATGGCAATTACCCCCAAGGGTCTGAAGCTCCTGATTGCAGGGGTCGTTGTGATGGCCGCCGGCTACATCCTGATGATGGGCGGCGGGATGAAGGACCCGCAGGTGTTCAATTATGATATGTTCGACTTCCGCCGGCTGGTGGCCGCTCCGCTCGTGATACTTGCGGGGATAGTCGTGATGGCCGTGGCGATTGTCGGTGAATTTAAAGAGAGGAGGAAGTAGATATGGAATGGTGGGAGGCCCTGGTGATGGGCATAGTGCAGGGGCTGACCGAGTTCCTGCCGGTGAGCAGCAGCGGACATCTGATGATATCCAAGGCCCTGCTCGGAGTGGATTCGGAAGGCTTTCTCGACTTCACGGTGACGGTGCATTTCGCGACGGTGCTCAGTACGATAGTCGTCTTCTGGGGCGCCATCTGGAAAATACTCAAGGGCGTGTTCGAGTTCCGGTACAACGACGAGACCGACTATTTCCTCAAGATCTGCGTCTCCATGATTCCTGTCGCCGTGGTGGGATTCTGCTTCAAGGACAAGGTTGAGGCGATGTTCGGTGACACCCTTCACACGGTGGCGGTGTTCCTGATCGTCACTGCGGCTCTGCTCTGCTTCTCGGACATATTCACGAAGAAGGTCAAGATAAAGAATAACTGCCGCAACGGCATCTCCTGGTGGCAGGCGATTGCCGTGGGTCTCGGGCAGGCCTGTGCCGTGGCTCCGGGACTTTCCCGCTCCGGCACCACCATTGCCACAGGTCTGGTCTGCGGCGTGAAGAGGGAGAATATGGCGCAGTTCTCCTTCCTTATGGTGCTGATACCTATCGTCGGCGAGCAGATGCTCACCGTCATCGATATGCTCGGGGGAGAGGTGGCTGCGACATCGGGAGTCGGCTTCCTGCCGCTGCTGCTCGGATTCCTATCGGCCTTCCTGTCCGGGCTCTTCGCCTGCAAGGTGATGATCGCCCTGGTCAGCAGGGCCAGGCTCTCCTGGTTCGCGCTCTACTGCGTGCTCGCTGCCGTGCTGATATTCATCTTTGCGTAAATGTCCGACAGAAAGGATATATACTTTGTCTCCGACGTGCATCTGGGGCTGAATCTCAAAGACCCTGCCGAGCGGGAGGCGCGATTTGTCGCCTTCCTCAAGGGGCTTCCCCGGGAGAGTACCCGCGCGCTCTACCTGCTCGGTGACATCTGGGACTTCTGGTACGAATACCGTGATGTGGTCCCGCGTTGCGGGAGCAGGGTCGTGGCGGCGCTCATCAGCCTGATGGACGATGGGATAGAGGTGAGTTTCTGCCCCGGCAACCACGACATCTGGTGCTACTCCTACTTCGAAAGTCTCGGGATGCACCGTTTCGACCAGCCATACTTCCTGACGCTCGACGGCAAGCGTTTCTGCATTGGACACGGGGATGCGCTCGGCGGGGCCCGGCGGGGTTACTCCTTTATGCTCAAGGTCTTCCACAACCGCGTGCTGCAGCGGCTCTTCAGTACTCTGCATCCCTGGATAGCGTTCCGCATCGGACTCGGCTGGTCCAACTCCAACCGGCGCACGCATCTTCCCTACCGCTTCCGCGGCGAAGATGAGCCGCTCTACAAGTTTGCGCTTGCCGAGTCGTCCCGGGAGAGTGTCGACTGTTTCGTATTCGGGCATTTCCACGATGCGGTGGATCTGACCCTGCCCACAGGGGCGCGGCTTATTGTACTGAAAGACTGGATGGACGGGGGGCAGCCTTTCGCCCGCTTCGACGGCAGCAGCCTTGAGCTGCGCGCACACTGAATTACCGGCGCTTCCGCACTGTGCTGCTCAAGGTCTCGGACTTGATCTTCGACTGCGGAGGATATTCCATGAATATCGAATAATAGAAGCTGTTCCACTGGCCTGAATCCCAGATCCGGCACAGTTCCTCGGTCCGTGCATCGTTGCCTTTGGGGTCGTAGCGGGACTTGAGGTCCTGGGAGAAGAGTTTCGCCACGAACTGCCAGAAGTTGGCCGCGAAGCCGCTCTCATAGGTGCGGATGATGTTGTAGGCGCTCATCCCGCACTCGCGGTCCACGAGCTTCATCATCAGCAGGCCCTGACTCACCGTCATGCTGCGTATGTCCTTCTCGAAGAGTCTGAAGAGTTCTTTCTCCACATCGCTGATATAGCGGTTGCGCTCCGAGCGGCGGCTTACGTCGGCGGCTATGGTGCTGTCAACCTGCGCCATCATCTTGCGCCCCACGAGCGCGTAGGGGTAGACCTTGTTGAAGTTCTGCACGAGGCGGTAGTAGCGCCGCCAGTCGCCCGACTTCATATTCCTGCCTCTCGGGAAGATCCACACAGGCTCGAGACTGTCGTGGAAGACGGTGTCGCCGTTCTCCTCCACAGTATAGTACATCGGGGTCCCGGTGATGCGCCGCACCGTCTGCGCGGGGCAGAGGATGCCCGACGCAAGCAGCAGCAGAGCCGATATGAGAAGAGTGCGTGTCTTCATTGCCGGTGCAAATATAGAACAAATTTCTTGCCCGTTTTGCGCTGTCGTGACGCCCCTTGAGGCTGTGTCGAAAATGCGTGGAAAAACTTTTGCTCCACATCTGCAAATCTCTGAAATCACGCGACTTGACCATACGGATCCCGTGTCAAAAATAATTGAAAATTTTAGCAAAAAGTAATGGAGTTTCAGAAATTTTTACTAAATTTGCAGTCCCAAAAATTGGCGCCTTTCCGCGTAAGGCGCTGGTTTCCAGGGGGTTATTAA
>CAVEAQ010000080.1:0-6369 GCA_963613775.1 bacterium
CGTAGCCCATCGGTTCTCCCCCACCGCAGACGGTGGCCGCCCAGTCCACTCCGTTGGCTGTGCCCACGTCATCCATATGGATGGTCTTGCCGCCCACGCTCTCAATGGCGTAGTGGATATAGTGGCTGTGTCCCGCGATGATCCGCGCCTCGCGGAACGTGGCGAGCAGTTCGTAGAGCTCGGCGGCGGCGCCGTATTCGAGCCCTGCGTGCATAAATACCACTACGCTCTTGTCCTTGGAGACGGAGGCGAGGTCAGTCCTTGCCCATTCCATCACCCTCTCGCAGAGCTCCTCCGTGCAGGATGTCTCGTTCTTGCCCTGATGGACTATGTTGTCCAGCACGAGGATGTGTACCGTCCCGCGGTCAAACGAGTAGTTCACCGGCCCCATCGCAGCCTCGTATTTCCTCTGCGCCCTCAGATCCGGAAGAGGGTCGGAGGAGAGAAACTCATGGTCGTGGTTACCTATCACCTGAAAGCAAGGTACGCCCAGGTTCTTCTCGGAGAGCATCTCCGTGACCTCCGGGTAGAGATTCCACTCGTTGTGGACAAGGTCTCCCAGAGCCACGGCATAGGTTGGCATATCCCCGGCCTTTGACTTCACATAGTCCCGGATGTCAGGCGCAGTCTCGGAGTTGAAGCGGGCGATTCCGTTGTTGGAGGCCCTTACCTGCGGGTCGCCGATAGCAAGCAGGCGGAACTCCTTCTCGACCGCAGCCTTCTCGAGGGTGAAGTCATAGACCGTCCGTCCGTTCTCCAGCCTGCTGTAAAAACAAGGCAGGCCGTTAGCGCCAGTTGTGACGGCGGCATCGGCGGGGATGCTGTAATATACCCACTGGGCATATACGTTACGTTCTCCGATGGAATAGCTGCCGTCCGCGCCTGTCCGGACGATGGTGAAGCCGTCGCTGACCTGAATGCCCGCAACCGGCGAGCCATCCGACCAGACGATGCGCCCCGTCACCGGATCCTCGATTCCGCTGAGGTCAAGCAACCCCGTGTCCTTCCCGCAGGAGAGGGACAGAGGGAGCATTGACAGCAGCAACAATGCAAGACGTTTCATATTCCAAAAGAATAGTCGGTTTCGTCAAAGTCATCAAATTGACTACTGTCCACTTTGCTGTTCGCAATGCAGTATTCCTGCTCAAGTTCTACACATACTGCATTCGGACACTCGTACACTTTGGTCTGTTTTTCTGTTTTCATATCTCGTGTATTTTAAATGATTTGTCTTAATACCCTGGATTCTGGTCCGCAGGGGTCATCGCCCCGTTGGCGTCGAGTTCGGACTTCGGAATCGGCCAGAGTTCGTCTTTCCCGACCTTGAACACATAGGTGCTGAATTTGCGGAGGTTGCTCTTGGCGCCGTTCCATGTCGTGCCGTCGTAGCTTACAATGCAGTCCTCGTCTATCGTAGGCTTGGCGTTGGAGATGAAGTTCCTCGGAGCCGCTGCCGAGGACTGTCCCGGAGCCATCACGTCCCGGTTCATCGCTTTCTCTGCGATGCCCCAGCGGCGCAGGTCGAACCAGCGGAAGCCCTCGTTGCAGAGCTCAACCATCCTCTCATAGCGCAGGGCGGTGCGCAGCCCGCTCTGTGAGGTGGCGCTCACATCCGGCATCCCCGCGCGGCGGCGGATGCGGCTGATGTATTCACGGGCGACGTCCAGGTCCTTCCCGAGCTCAATCTTCGCTTCGGCGGCGATGAGATAGAGTTCACTCAGGCGGAAGATACCGTTGTTTATCGCGTCCTTGGTCTGCTCTCGGGAGCCTCCCGTAATCGCTCCGTAGAACGCCTGATCGTAGCCCTTTCTCCATAGGTATCCGCCGGGACCCATAGAGCCGTTCGGGCCGTACTCGCTCTTGTTGCCGACCACGTTGGAATTGGTGATGGCGGTTCCGGACACATAGTCAGTCACCTTCTCCTTGGTGATGTCGAGGGAGTACTCGACCCCCATAGTCCTTGAGTCGTCCCTCACGCAGAAAAGGTCGAGCCGCGGGTCGCGGTTCTTCCACGGGTTCTGCCAGTCGTAGAGCGGAGACTCGGTGATCGGGAGGCCGTCGGTGCACTGGATTGCGTCAATGAATGCCTGCGTAGGTCCCATCCACGAGGCCCCGTTGAGGGTACGCGGAGCCGTGTAATATACATTTATGGTCAGAAGGTCAGTCGTGAGCTCGTTGAACTGGTGAGACCAGATCCACTCGTCGTCATACTGCCCGGCGTAGGAGAAGAGACTGCAGTTCGGTTCTCCGTCTGCGGCTGTGGCATAGCGGGTGAGGTCGTATTCGGCGAGTCTATGCCCGTTGGCCTCGGCAAGCGCGATAGCCTTGTCGGCATACTCGGCAGCCTTTTCCCAATATCCGTTATCCGCAGTGGCATAGTTGAGATAGATTCGCGCCTTGAGCATATATGCGGCCGTGCGACTGAAGCGTGCAGTGCCTTCGGAGGTGGCACGGCGCTCCGGGAGCGCGTCCAGCAAGGAGTCGTCGAGCTCAGAGAGAATCTGCGCGATGAGTTTATCCTTATCCATACGCGGGTAGGACATATCCTTGAGCGAAAGCCCGTGGTCGATGTAAGGGACACCACCGTAGTACTGGACGAGCTGGTCGTAGCAGAAAGCGCGTATGCACAGCAGCTCCGCCTTGAGCTCCCTGAGAATCTCCTCCGGCACCTTGTCCGAGAGATTGTCGAGGCCATCCAGAACGAAGTTGGCGCGGCCAATGGCAATGTAGGAGCGCTTGTAGAACTGCACTATCCAGGAGTTCTCGGTGGAGATAGTGGAGGTGGTCAGCTGCCTGCGGGCCGAGCTGGAGATTCTTCCGGTCCCTATGTCCGTGATGCAATCTATCGTCCTCCACCAGCCAGCGGTGAGGTGACCGTAGTTGGTGGCCACAGCCCGGTAGGCAGCGTATGTGCCGGCGAGCGCCTCTTCCTCCGAAGACGGGAAGCCGATGGTGGAAGGTCCATTGAGCGGAGACTTGTCAAGGCTGCATCCCAGCAGTGATACAAGTGCGAGAAGAACCATTATTGTCTTTTTCATATTGCCTTAGAATTTGAGTTCAACACCGAGGGTGTAGGTCTTGACCTGTGGGTAGTTGTCCGCGACCGCACCGAGAGAGACTCCGTTGGAGCCATTGGGATCGTAGCCCACCTCGGGGTCGTAGCCTTGGTAGAAATTGGTGAATGTCAGCAAGTTCTCCGCAGTGGCGAAGAGAGTGACGCCCTTCGCTGCGCTCCCCAGCCATTTCTGCGGCAGCGTCCAGCTCAGGCTGACATTCTTCAGTCGGAGGTAGGCCGCGCTCCTCATCCAGAACGAGGAGATCTTGCGGTTGTGTTCGCTCTTGTAGGACATCCTCGGGTATAAGCCGTCCGGGGTGTCGGCTGTCCAGCGGTCGAGATGCTCCTTGCGGAAGGTGCCGCCGTTGATGCAAGGCTGAACATAGTAGGAGCTCAGGTAGGAGTCCACCTTGCCCACGCCCTGCAGGAATGCGCTGAAGTTGAGACCTTTCCATCCGATGGAGAGGGTTGCACCGTAGGTGTAGCGCGGAATGGCGCTGCCGATTATCGTCTTGTCGGCATCGGTCACGACACCGTCGCCATCCGAGTCCGCATAGATGAGATCTCCGGGCATTATGTCGGTGCCGTACTGTCTCAGATTCATATTCACCCAGTCGGCCTGCGCCTGTGTGCGAGCCATCCCGATGCACTTAAGTCCGTAGAGAGAGTTGACTGAAGAACCCTCCTGATTGCGGATGATGCCGCCGCTGTGGCTCTCGTACTGGCCGTTCATATCCGTGATGGTGTTAATCACATCGGAGATGTTGGCATCAATCCCGAAGCGGAAGTCCCCGAATGTGTCGTGGTAGCCGGCGGCGAGCTCCCAGCCCAGATTGCGCACCTCACCCGCATTCTGGTATGGAGCGGAAAGGCCGGTAGAGAGAGGGATGTTGAGCGTCATCAGAATCCCGTGTGTATTCTTGACATAGAAGTCCGCGGTAAGGCTGAGTTTGTTCCAGAGCGTGGCGTCGAGACCGACGTCATACATCTCGGAGGTCTCCCAGGTGATGTCCTCGTTGGCAAGGGAGTTGCGGTAGGCGATAGGAACAAGGACGTCATTGACGGAGTACACGTCCATTGCAAGCTGTTCGGCGAACGGATAGTTGGAGGAGCTTATGTTCTGGTTGCCGAGCTGCCCATAGGAGCCTCGGAGCTTCAGTTCGGTAAGAGTGTTGCTGATGCCGCTCATCCACTCCTCTGAAGAGATTCTCCAGCCGAGCGACACCGACGGGAAGATTCCCCAGCGGTGGCCGCTGGCAAAGCGCGAGGATCCGTCGAAGCGGATGTTGCCTTCCACCAGGTAGCGGTCGCGGTAGTTGTAGTTCAGCCTCCCGAAGTATGACTGGAGCACCCATTCGCTGCGTGTGCCGGCGTTGTTCATGGTCTCATCCTCGGCCCCCACGTTGAGCACCGGATAGTCCGGGTACGGGAGGCTCTGTCTGGACGCGGAATAGTATCTCTGACCCATCGTCTCGCGCGATGCTCCGAGGAGGAGCTTGACGTCGTGCCTGTCGGCGAACTTCCAGCGTAGCGTTGCCGTAGTCTGATAGGTCATGTAGAGGTTCTGCGTCTGAGACTCGGTGAGTTCGTTGTAGAGGCGGCTGGTCACGAGGGATTCGGTACCGTAAGCGTCCGCGGCATAGTGGATCACATCCTCGAAGGTATGTGTGTGAGAGACGACGAACCTCGGAGCGATCTTGCCCTCCAGAGTGAGCCACTTCCACGGAGACCAGTTCACGCTGGCCGCCGCGTTGAGACGCAGGTTGTCCACACGCTTCTGACCGCCCTCCCCGTCGGTGACCGGAAGGATGTTGGTCGAGCCGCCGGTCATCGGTGCGTAGTCCCCGCTGGACCACTGGGTGAGGATGAGCGGGTCGCGGGTGTTCATCATATTGAAGAGACTGGAGGCGAGCGGAACGGCCTTGCGCCTCCCGAAGTTGCCGGCGATGTCGAACTTCACAGAGAGGTTGTCACGCACATCAACGGTCATATTGTCGCGATAGACGAAGCGGCTGTAGGACTGACGCCTGATGATGCCGTCCTGGCTGAGGTAGCCGAACGAGGCGCTGTTGCGGATCCTGCCGGAGGCGGCGTTGAAGGAGATCGCGTGATTCTGTGTAAATCCCGAGCCGTTGAGCACCTTACTCTGCCAGTCGGTAATCGGATACGAATCCGGATCGATGCGGTGGTTTGCCATATATCTTTCGATATATTCCTCGGAATAGAGAGGCGTGTCACCGTCGTTGAGAGAAGCCTCGCGGCTCAGCCGCATATAGTCCTCGGCCCCTACAAGCTGTGGCAGATCGGTCGGGGAGGACCATCCGGTGTAGCCCCTGTAGGTAAGCGAGAAGCGGTCTTTAGGGGCGCGCTTGGTAGTGATGAGGATAACTCCGTTGGCCGCGCGCGAACCGTAGATGGAAGACGACGCGGCATCCTTGAGTACGGACATCTTGTCAATCTGCGACGGGTCCACGTCATCGATGCTGCCCTGTACTCCGTCAATCAGCACCAGAGGCGATGCGCTCGACCCTCCGAACGTGCCTATTCCTCTGATTCTCACCGTACTGCCGGAAGCTCCAGGGTTGCCGGACTGGCTCGTCACCGTCACTCCGGCCGCAAGGCCCTGAAGAGCGTTAGCTACATTGGCGACCGGACGGGTCTCAATCATCTCAACGGGGAGCGACGAAACAGCTCCGGTGAGATTGACCTTTTTCTGCACATCGTAGCCGACCACGACCACTTCGTCGAGGAAGGCCGCATCGACTTCGAGGACAAAGTCAATTACCGTTGCAGAGCCGACCTTTCGGCGAGAGTCCGCATATCCGAGGCAGGAGGCGACCAGCGTCTGCCCTTCGGATGCCTTGAGGGACCACCTGCCGTCCATATCCGTCATCGTACCGGCGGTGGTGCCCTCAATCATCACTGCCGCTCCGGGTACAGGGATGCCGTCCGTGTCCTTGACCGTGCCGGTGAGCAGGGACTGCGCAGAGGCGAGAGCGGTGGCAAGAAAACTTGCCAGAAGTATTGATATAATCTTTTTCATAGTACTTACCTGCTGATTTTCAAGTCTGAAACGAAACATCTAGAAGCGCTGGCGTTGTCCCGCTTGGCATTGGCTCCCACGGATGCGTCCACGATGACCGTGGTCTGCGGACCGGCATTGCCGATTCTGAACTTGAAGTGGGAGACAGGCTTGTCGAGAGCGCCGTTGCTCTTGGACGGCGGGCAGACGTCAGCCTCGTAGCCGAACTGGTATTCGCTCCCGGACACTTCCAGAGTCTTGCTGTCCTTGCCGTCTACCTGCACCTCTCCAG
>CAVEAQ010000081.1:0-6333 GCA_963613775.1 bacterium
GTATAACAATGTTTAATTAAAGGTATTTGCTTATGAAAAAAGCGAAACTGTTTCTCAGCGCATTGCTGGCGCTCGTGACGATTGGCCTTTCTGCCCAGAGCATAAAGGTCGGCGGAGTCGTCAAGGACGCTCAGTCAGGCGAAGCGATTCCTTTTGCTTCAGTAATTGTGAAAGGAACGACCAACGGCACCGCGACCGACGCAGACGGTGTCTATTCGATTAACGCTCCCGCATCGGGAGTCCTCGTGTTTTCATCTATCGGATACGAGGCAGCAGAAATTCCAGTCGGCTCAAGAGGCAAGATTGATGTAGCTCTCGAGCCGGATTCAGAGTTCCTCGACGAGACTATCGTGGTGGCATTCGGTACAACAACGAAGAGCTCATTCACCGGATCCGCCGCAGTCGTAAACGAGGAGAAGATTGCGAAAACTCAGGTTTCTTCAATCACCAACGCCCTTGCGGGAGCAGTAGCCGGCGTGCAGCTGACCTCATCTAACGGTGCCCCTGGTTCGACTTCCACCATCCGCATCCGTGGCTTCAGCTCCATCTCCGCAGGACAGAGCCCTCTTATCATCCTCGACGGCGCGCCATACTCAGGTGACCTCTCAACCATCAACCAGGCCGATGTGGAGTCTATGTCCGTCCTCAAGGATGCAGCCTCCAACGCCCTCTACGGTGCACGTGGTGCCAACGGTGTCATCATCATCACCACCAAGAGCGCCAAGAAAGGTCAGGCTACCGTGACCTTCGATGCGAAGTACGGCGTCAATACCCGTGCCCTCCGCGACTACAACGTCATCAAGGATCCGGCTCTCTACTATGAGACTCAGGTGCAGGCGCTCAATAACTATTACATTAGCAATGGTCTTTCCGCTGATGCGGCTCTCGCCAAAATCAATGCGAATATCTTTGGCGATACCTCCAGCGGTGGCGTGGGCTACAACATCTGGACTTACCCTGAAGGGCAGAATCTCTTCGACAGCAACTTGAAGCTCAATCCTAACGCCACTCTGGGACGTATTGTCAACTACGACGGCGAAGACTACCTCGTAACCCCTGACGACTGGTCAGATATCGCATACCGCACCGGTGTGCGCCAGGAATACAATGTGGCAGTGTCAGCAGCGCAGGACCGCGCAAGCTTCTACGCTTCCCTCGCGTACCTCGACAACGAAGGTATCACTGCGGCTTCAGACATGGAGCGTCTAACAGGGCGTCTCCGCGCAGACTATCAAGCCAAGGACTGGCTTAAGGTCGGAGGCAACTTCTCTTATGCGCGCTTCAGCTACAACTCCCTCAGCAACAACGGTTCGAGCTCATCTACCGGCAATATCTGGGCGTTCACTTCCCAGATGGCCCCTATCTATCCGGCCTACATCCGCAATGCCGACGGCAGCATCAAGGTTGACAAAAACGGTATCGAAATGATGGACTACGGTTCCAAGCAGAACGCAGGTTTCACCCGTCCGTTCATCTCTGACGCAAACCCTATCAAAGACCTTTCCCTCAACACCAACGAGTCTGAGGGTAATGCCCTTACCGCCAATGGATATGCAGACTTCACGATTCTTCCTGGTCTCAAGTTCACGGTAAACGGCACCGTTTATGTCGATGAGACGCGCTACACCAACGTCTATAACCCGTACTACGGACAGTTCGACTCCACCGGCGGTACAGTATCCAAGGAGCACGACCGCCTCCTGACCTACAACCTCCAGCAGCTCCTCAACTACAACAAGTCGTTCGGAGAGCACAACCTCTCCATTATGCTCGGCCACGAGTACTACGACAGCAGGAGCTACTCTCTCTGGGCAAGCAAGTCACAGATGTTCAGCCAGTCCAACAAGGAGCTTAGCGGCGCCGTAGTTGACGGCAAGAGCTCCGGCTCCAGCCTCGCCGAATACAACAACGAGGGTTACTTCTTCCGCGGTCAGTATGACTATGACAACCGCATCTTCGCATCAGCTTCCTTCCGTCGCGACGCATCATCACGCTTCCATCCTGATTACCGCTGGGGTAACTTCTGGAGCCTTGGTGCCGCGTGGATTGTCAGCCGCGAGGCCTGGTTCAGCTCTCCTTGGGTCAACGAGCTCAAGTTCAAGGCGTCCGTAGGTAGCCAGGGTAACGACAACATCGGTTCTTATGGCTACACCGACCTCTACGACATCACCAATTCTTCGGATAAAGTCGCAACTTCATTCTCGTCCAAAGGCTCTCGGAACATCACCTGGGAGACCAATACCAATATGAACGTCGGTGCTGAGTTCACCCTCTTCAACCGTCTTACAGGAAGTCTCGAGTACTTCAACCGTCTCACCAGCGATATGCTCTTCAGCTTCCCTGTGGCCCCGTCACTCGGATACTCAAGCTACTACGCCAATGTCGGTGATATGAAGAACTACGGCATCGAACTCGAACTTGGAGCCAACCTCATCAACACCAAGAACTTCTCCTGGGATGTCAACTTCAATCTCACCTGGCTGCAGAACCGCATCGTCAAACTCGATGACGCCAAGAAGACCACCAAGGCCTACGACAAAAATGGCAACGTCTATGAAGGTTACCAGTCCGGCAGTATGTTCGTCGCCGAAGACATCTCCCTCTATTCCTGGTATCTCAAGGACTATGCGGGCGTGGACCCGGAGACCGGAGAATCACTCTGGTACTACGACGATGTCACCTACGAGAAGGATGCGCAGGGCAATGAGGTGGAGGTAAGCCGCGAGAGAAAAACCACAAATACCTGGTCAAAAGGCGACTACTATCTCACAGGCGAATCCACCATCGCTCCGTTCTACGGAGGTTTTGGCACCAGCGTCCAGCTCTACGGCTTCGACTTCTCCATCAACTTCTCATATCAGATTGGTGGCAAGGGCTATGACAGCACCTATGCTGCATTGATGTCGTCACCTACCTCCAGCAACGGCGGCTACAACTACCACGCCGACATCTTCAAGTCCTGGACCAAGGACAATCAGGATTCTGACATTCCTCGTTTCCAGTATAACGATGACTACAGCGCCGCTTCGTCCACCCGTTTCCTCACAAGCTCAAGATATCTCAATATCGAGAATATCAATCTGGGCTACACTTTCCCGTCCAAGCTGACCCGCAGGTTCGGTGCAGAGTCTCTCCGCATCTATCTTGCCGCCGACAATGTATGGTACTTCTCCGCCCGCCAGGGTTTCGACCCGCGCCAGACATACTCCGGCTCATCCAATGCGACTACCTACTCCCCGATGAGGACTATTTCAGGCGGTTTAACTGTTAGATTCTAAATTGACGACAAGTTATGAAAAGAATAATATACTCTTTATCTGTACTCGCACTTGCTGCAGCGGTTTTCAGCGGCTGCATCAAGGAGACTTTCCCGCAGAGTTCGACTGCCACCGCAGAGCAGACTCAGGGCTCGTCATCTTCTCTGGAAGCGGCCATAAACGGCATCCCGGCACAGATGTCTCAGGGCTATCTCGTTTATGGCAGTCAGACCAACGAAACTGATATGGCCTACCCTTCCCTTATGATGCAGTTCACTGAATTGATGGGCGACATCTTCCCTCAGGGATCAGAAACCGGCTATGACTGGTTCCGCAGCTACAACATCTGTAGGTCTATGGCGGACAACACCTACTACTCATACCTTCCTTGGCGTACGCTCTATATGTTCGTGAAGTCTGCCAATGATGTAATCAAGGCCATCGACCCTGAGAGCAACAACCCAGACGAACTCGCATATCTCGGTATGGGTTATGCCTACAGAGCATTTGACTACTACCACCTTATGAATATGTATGAGCCTGTGCTCAACAAATACACCGACTGCTCCAAAGTGGAGGGCCTTACAGTCCCTATCGTCAGCGAGCAGACTGCTGAAGCGGAAGCCAAGAACAACCCTCGCGTCTCACACGCCAAGATGGTAGAGTTCATCCTCTCCGACCTCGACAAGGCTGAAGAGTATCTTAAGGACTATGAGGTCGCGGATCTCCACTTCCCGTCCATCGCGGTAGTCTATGGCCTCAAGGCCAAGGTCTATATGTCAGACAAGCAGTATGCCAACGCCGAGAAGTATGCTCGTATGGCCATCGACGCTTCTCCTAGTGCCGCTCCGCTGACTCAGGCACAGTGGGAGGATCCGAAGACAGGATTCAATACGGCAAATGCAGCCTGGATGTGGTATATTTCCTACTCGGCCGAGAATATGGGCAACCTCTGTAACTGGATCGGTTGGATCTCCGCCGAGGCTGACTGGGGATATTCCTCTCTGACCGTGCCTGGTATCAACCGTTGGATATACGACCGCATCCCGGATACTGACTGGCGCAAGCACAGCTGGGTGGACCCGAATTATTATAAATACTACGACTACCAGACTTGCCGTTCTCAGAAATGGGTTGAATCCCTGCCGCCCTATACCTCACTCAAGTTCCGCTGCGTAGGTGGGGACTATAATACCTATTCGGTTGGCGGAGTGTGCGATGTCCCTCTGATGCGTATCGAGGAGATGTACTACATCGAAGCCGAGGCAAAGGGACTTCAGGACCTCGAAGCCGGAGCAGACCTTCTTCAGGCATTCGTCTCCAAATATCGTCAGAGCGATTATGCCTGCTCGTTCAGCGATGTGGCTTCTTTCGAAGATGAGATTCTCTTCCAGAAGAGAGTCGAGTTCTGGGGTGAGGGTATAGCCTTCTTCGATGCCAAGAGAATGCAGGCCGGAACCTATCAGTATTACGAAGGCACCAATGCTCCCGGCACAAATTACTATCTTAATGCCGAAGGCATCAAGCCTAACTGGAACTACGTAATACCTAACAGCGAGGTCAGCAACAACCCTGCTCTCGAAGGTTACGAGAATCCGGATCCATCTCAGACAATCAAATCTGAAGTAAAATAATTTGATATTATGAAGACTATATACAACAAAATATACGCAGCACTGGTATTTGTGGCGCTTATGAGTCCGACTGCCTGTGTGGAAAAGGCTCCGGTATATGAGCCGGCTGAGCCTGTGGGCAACGCAGAAGTGTATTTCGCATCTGGCCTTGGGACTTCTTACAATCTCAAGAACTATGACGGCACGCTTAACATCGAGGTAAAGCGTGTAGATACTTCGGCCGAAATCGTTGTCCCTGTCACCGTGACGGCTGATGATGTTTTCACTGTCCCTTCTTCTGTTAAGTTCCTTGCAGGCTCGGCGAGCGCAAATGTGGCAATCTCTTATGACATCACTAAGATCGAGGAAGCGAAAGAATATCAGATATCCATCGTTATCGGAAGCGACACAACGCCATATGGAGCAAGTTCATATGAGTGTGTAGTGTCTGTCCCTGCTCCTTGGATCAAGTGGGACGGAGATGATGGTACCAAGTCCGGCAAGATTCACTTCACCGAAGAATTCTGGGAGGAGGAGCACACTGTTAATCTTCTCTATTACGACGATGCCGACGGCTTGCGGCACTGTAAAATTGCCGGAGACGATGCCTGTGATTACACCTATAGCGACGGCTCAAAGTGCGCTGGAGGTGTGTGGGGCAATGAGGCAGACTTCGAGTTTACCTGGAATACCGAAACCAACAAAATAGATGTCCCTAAGCAGGTGATGTTCTATAGTACATATTATGGCGCCAATGTATATGTCTATGGTTGGTACGAGTACTTGAATATAGACAGCCAATACGCCGGTTCCTGGAACGATTCCGCTACATTCTATGAACAATACGGCGAGTATTATCCTCAGTCCTACTATGACGGGAACGGTGGGTTCTATTTTAATTTGGTGTATATTATGCCGGGGGGTAGCGGCTGGTATAACTATGAATTCGATGTTGTCGGAATCGCAGACGGCTTCGTTCGCACCGAGGACTACAACGATGACGACCACATCGGAGCATCCAGCCCTCTTTACGATGGTGAAGCGGAATCAATGTTCTTCGCTTCCGACACGACCGGGACCTCCGCGAAATTTGAGACTCAGATGCGCTACGATGCATCTTACCTCGACGATGTGAAAGAAGGCGAGGAAGTGGCTGAAGGGACCACGACAACTTACTACCTCAAGGACTATTTCGCCGAAGGATACGGTCTCGCATTCACCGCCCCGGCGCCTGAACTCCTCGCAAACGGCTCAAAGATTTCAGATGTGGAGAATGAGCAGTTTACCGGCATTGCCGTGTTCGGCAGCGCTGTCTATGTTAACATCTGGAAAGGCTCATTCACTTTCGAGGAAGGAGAAGAGTTCCCTACAGCAAACATTATACTCAAGGTTTACAGCAAGGACGATGAGGGCAACAAGGTGTACGACTTCGGTCAGGTCGAAGAAAAATTCGTTGCATCAGG
>CAVEAQ010000082.1:0-6232 GCA_963613775.1 bacterium
CTTTCGCGGGTCTGCATCTGCGTGCTGACCCTGATGTAAGCATAGACCGTCATAGCTCTCACATTTATAAATAAGGTATACCGGTCGCAAAGATAGCTCGGCCGCGCGCTTTGTCCACGGGACCCGGGCCTTTCGGAATGCCCGGGCCTTGCCAGGTGGGGACAAAAATGGCCGAAAAGCCCCCTACCTGGAGACGGCACCGGCCTCTGACAGCCTTCCAGGGCATCCGGCAAATCCAGGTAGGGACTAAATCCGCCTGGGACTTCCCCACCTGGCCGTCTCCCCCCAATCCTCCGGCATCTGGACCTTAAGCTCCCTGTCTCCGGCCCCGCAAGCTTTCGGGCTCCAGCCTGCACAATCAAACGCCCGTTTGTTAGTGCTTAGGCGCCGGGCAGGGAAGAGGGGACAACGGAGAAGTGGCGTGTGAATGAGGCGGATACGGTTTGAAATAGTAATAGTGGTTAGTATAATTTTGTTTAATTAAAGTATTTGCTTATGAAAACAGCGAAACTGTTTCTCAGCGCATTGCTGGCGCTTGTGACGGTCTCCCTTTCTGCCCAGAGCATTAAGGTTACGGGTACCGTCAAGGACGCCACGACAGGCGAAGCGGTTCCTTTCGCATCGGTAATGGTGAAAGGAACGACTGAAGGCACCTCATCAGATGCTGACGGTGTCTATTCAATCTCAGCTCCCGCAAAGGGAGTCCTCGTGTTTTCCGCACTCGGATATGAGTCACACGAGGTGAGCGTAGGCTCAAGGAACAAGATCGATGTGGCTCTCGATCCGGATTCAGAGTTCCTCGATGAGACCATCGTCGTTGCCTACGGTGTACAGAAGAAGTCATCATTCGTCGGATCCGCCACTCAGCTCAGCGGCGAGAAGCTGACCAAGATGCAGACTTCCAATATTTCGAAGTCTCTCGAAGGTGCTGTCGCAGGTCTCCAGACCGCCAGCTCATCCGGTACTCCTGGTTCTGGCGCAAGCATCCAGATCCGCGGTATCGGCTCAGTCAGCGCATCAACCTCACCTCTTATCGTTGTCGACGGTACCCCGTACGAGGGTAGCCTCAACTCCATCCCTTCACAGGACATCGAGTCCATCACCGTCCTCAAGGACGCTGCCGCGAACTCAATGTACGGTGCCCGTGGATCCAACGGTGTGATCATGATCACCACCAAGAGGGGAACTGAAGGCAAGGTCACCATCAACTTCGACGCCAAGGTCGGTGTCAACTCCAGGGCAGTCCCTGCATATGACGTGATTACAGATCCGGGCGAGTACTATGAGATGTCCTGGGAAGCCCTCAGGAATCAGGTTTACTATACCGGAACCCGTGACCTCGCACAGGCTGGCATCTACGCATCCGCCAACCTCCTCACCAACCTCGGACCTTACAACATCTACTCAGGCGTAGCCGACAACGAGATCGTGGATCCTTCCACCGGCAAGCTCAACGCCAATGCCTCTCAGCTCAAGTGGAACGACGACTGGAACAAGGACGTATTCCGCAACGGTCTCCGTCAGGAGTACAATGTCTCCGCAGCAGGCGGTTCAGAGACCACTCAGGGCTATATGTCAATCTCTTACCTCAAGGATGAGGGATATGTGCCGAACTCAGGCTTCACCCGTATTTCAGCACGTGCCAAGGTCGACCACAAGGTCAACAAGTTCATCAAGGCCGGCATCAACCTCGCATACTCCAACACTGTTCAGCAGAAGTACAACGACAGCGAGTCCAGCAACTACTCCAACCTCTTCATGTTCTCACAGAACATCGCCCCTATCTACCCTATCTATCTCTACGATGAGAACGGCAACCGTCAGTATGACGCTCAGGGCAATGTCCTCTACGACTGGGGTGAGACCGGACGTGCATACGCTCCTACCTCCAACCCTTACGGTCAGATGCTCTCTTCAATCATGAAGACCACCCGTGACAACATCTCCACCAGAGGTTACGTCAACGTCAACATCCTCAAGGACCTCGTATTCTCAGTCAATGTAGCATACGACGTATTCAACACCGTAGGCGACTACTTCCAGACTCCTAACGGCGGTGACGCCAAGAACGTCAACGGACGCGGTGATCAGGAAGCTGACAGGTATATGGCTCTCAACGCCAATCAGCTCCTCACCTGGAGCCCTAGCTTCGGCGAGCACAATCTCAATGTCCTCATCGGACACGAGACCAAGTCCGACAACTCCTACACCCTCTACGGAGAGATGACCGAGTTCGTCAACAAGACTGTCACCGACTTCGCCAATGCGACCGCATACCAGAACCTTTCATCCTACAGGTCCAGCTACTTCCTCGAGGGATTCTTCTCAAGGGCCGAGTACAACTTCGCCAACAAGTATTATCTCTCAGCCTCCTACCGTATGGACGGTTCTTCACGCTTCGCGAAGGATAAGCGCTGGGGCAGCTTCTGGTCTGCCGGTGCATCCTGGAACGTGAAGTCAGAGCAGTTCATGCAGGATGTCAACTGGGTTGACTACCTCAAGGTGAAGGCTTCCTACGGTACCCAGGGTAACGACAACATCGGTTACTCCCGCGTATACGAGAACCTCTACCGTATCGACCGTGTCGACGGCAAGGCTTCCCTTACCCAGACATTCCGCGCAGCTCCTGAGGTTACCTGGGAGAAGTCCAACAACTTCAACGCCGGCTTCGAGTCCAAGCTCTTCGGCGGTCTCTCAGTCAACTTCGAGTACTTCGTCAAGGAGACCAAGGATATGATCTACTCACGTCCTCTCGCAGCTTCACAGGGTTCTCCATCCTCACAGCTCGTCAACGATATGGATATGATGAACACCGGTATCGAGTTCGAGGTCAGTGCCGATCTTATCAAGACCCGCGACTTCTCCTGGAACGTTTCCCTCAACGGAACCCACTACAAGAACAAGATCACCAAGCTCCCTTCAGACTATCCTTCAGAAGGAAAGCAGTACGGCAGCTACTGGCGTGAGGTCGGATCATCTCTCTACAACTACTACCTCTATGAGTGGGCGGGCGTTGATCCTACCAACGGTAAGCCGCAGTACTACAAGTACGACGACGAAGGTAACCAGACCATCGTGAACTCTACCTCCGAGGCAACCTACCGCAAGACCGGCAAGACCCCTATCCCTGACCTCTACGGCGGTTTCTCAACCACCATCACCTGGAAGGGATTCGACTTCAGCGCCAACTTCGCATACCAGATCGGCGGTTACACTCTCGACTCTGTCTACCAGCAGCTTATGTCTTCAGGCTCTGCAGGTTCCAACTGGCACAAGGATATGTTCAACCGCTGGACTCCTGAGAACACCTCTTCAGACATCCCTCGCGTGCAGTTCGACGAGCAGAACGCCAACTCTACATCTACCAGATGGCTCACTTCTTCATCATACCTCAGCCTCAGGAACCTCACCGTCGGCTACACTCTGCCTAGCAAGGTCACCAAGGCCCTCTCAGTTGCAGGTCTCAGAGTCTATGTTACCGCTGACAACGTATTCTATGTTTCTGCAAGGAAGGGTATGGATGTACGTAAATCATTCTCAGGAGGCAATGGCTTCACCTATTCAGCCCTCCGTACAGTCTCCGGCGGTGTAACACTTTCATTCTAATAAGGAGATACGAATATGAAAAAGATTATAGCAATATTGGCATCTGCCGCTCTCATCCTCTGCTCTTGCGAGAAGTCGTTTGAGATCGAAAGCACAAGCACTCTCTCCGGCTCAGATGCAGCTCAGCTTGTCGAGCAGGATCCGTCCTTCCTCGAGTCATACGTCAACGGCTTCTATGCCTGGATGGTGGAGTTTAACGGCGGCGGCGGAAGCCACGGCGACTTCGGCTACCTCTCCATCGGCTACAATACTGATATGATGTGCCAGGATATCGCCATCAACGGCAGCTGGAACTGGGGTACTTACGATATCAACCACGACTACGGTGCATACAACTACACCCGTCCATATCAGCTCTGGAACTTCTTCTACACTCTCATCAAGAAGTGCAATGAAGTCATCGACTTCTTCGGCGAGGAAGACCCTAGCAACGAAACCCTCCGCGGATATCTCGGCGAGGCTTATGCACTCCGTGCGCTGAGCTACACCAACCTCATCATGCTCTTCCAGGATCCTGTCGACGGTTCTTATCCGAACGCTACGCTTCGCACCGACGCCAAGGCTGTGCCTATCGTCTATGCTACCCGTGACGGCAAGTCAGCTGACGAGGTCGCTGCCACTTCCGGACGCAATACCTACTCTGTCCTGATGGAGGAAATCGAGCGCAATATCGACAAAGCGCTTCCTCTCCTCGAAGGCTATACCCGTGCAAGCAAGAACGAGATCAACTATGAGGTTGCCCAGGGTATCGCTGCCCGCTACTACCTCTACACCCAGCAGTGGAGCAAGGCCATCACTGCTGCCAAGGCTGCCCAGTCAGGCTTTGATCTGATGGACAAGAACCGTATCGCGTCCGGCTATATGGATGTCGAGGACAAGGAGGTAATGTGGGGCTTCAACCACAGCTCCGAGACCCAGACTTCTTACGCTTCCTTCTTCTCACATATGAGCAACGACTGCTCAGGTTACGGCGGAATAGGCCAGTCTGTGCACTGCATCGACTACAGCCTCTACCAGCAGATCCCTGCAAGCGACTACCGCAAGGCTCTCTTCAACGGCCCTGACGGAGATCCGACCGCTTCAACCACCGGTGCAAAGCTCGCATACGCTGCGAGGAAGTTCGGCTACATGGCAGGCTGGCTCCAGGACTACATCTATATGCGCAAGCCTGAGATGATCCTCATCGAGGCCGAGGCTCACGCCCGTCTCGCCGACGGTCAGGCCACCTCTACTCTCGCTACCCTTATGGATGCCCGCGACCCAATGTGGAGCGACTCTGATGTCACTGTTGATGATGTGCTCCTGCAGCGCCGCATCGAGCTCTGGGGCGAAGGATTCGAGTTCTTCGATGTCCGCCGCAACGGCCTCGACGTCAACAGAGCCTACAGCGGATCCAACCACAGTGCTGCAGCACAGTTCCACTTCTATGCACACGACAAGAGCTGGAATTTCCAGATCCCTCGCAGAGAGCTTCAGAACAACATCTACATCGATGAGGATACCGACCAGAACGACTGGGTAGACGGTCCTACTGAGGCAGCAGGAAGAAAATAGTCCTTTAAATAGCAACAGAATATGAAAAATATACTTAAATATTTGCCGCTTGTGGCCGCGCTTGCCCTGGTATCCTGCGTCAAGGATGCCCCAAGCAAGAGCGAGGTTGAGGCAGGTTTCGACAAGTTTACCGGAACTATGCCTACAGTGACCATCGCAAGTTCAGTCAGCTCAGTCGACGCTCTTGCGGGTACCGCTACCGTCGAAGTGACTTTCGCGGGTCTCTCTGATGAGCTTGACAGCCTTTCTGTCGGTGTTCTTTCCGATACCGATCCGACTTTTGCCAATGCTTCATACACCAAGTGTGAGAAGCCTGCCAACGGTACTATGACTATCAAGGCCAAGGTAAGTGCCAACAAGCACTACTACCTCAGAGGTGTTGCTGCCTTCAGCAAGGGCACAAGCTACTCAGATGTGATTGAGTTCGATGTGCCTGATATCCCGTTCTACGCCAAGATAGATGGAGGCAAGTTCACCTGCGCCAACGTTACTTCAGGCGCTTACGATGACGAGTATCCGAAGGTCTCACTTCTTGTCTCCGTATTCGGAGAGAAGCACGACAGCTGCCGTGTCTGGGGCCTTGAAATCTACTACAACTCCAAGGGTTACGGCCAGACTACCAAGTCAACCATGAATTCTGCCATTGGCCTTGTTGACAACGAGAAGAGTACTATCACTATACCGAAATACTCATACCTGTATATGGCGACAAGTTCTGCCTACTACTATATTGCCGGACTTGATGCCCCTACATACGATGAGGCGACGGGCTTCACTGATATGGTGCTGACCTGGAACGAGGCTGCCGGCTCTATTGATGTCAAGAACGGCTGGTGTACTCTTAAAGTCGCCAAAGATACCGGGGAGATGAGTCTTGACGATGCCTACAACGGCGGCGTCTCATTCATCAAGCAGTAAGGCTTCGATACATCTTAATAAAAGCCTCCCATAAGCATTTATGAGAGGCTTTTTTTTACTATATTTGAGATATGAAAACTCTACGCGCAATACTGGCTCTCGCCGGCACCATAGCTCTGCTCGCATCCTGCTCTGAGGAGAAGTTTGAGCTGAC
>CAVEAQ010000083.1:0-6160 GCA_963613775.1 bacterium
AGAGGGAAGGCAAGTCGAGCGACTACGAGATCCTCATCTCCCGTCTCATCGACCGCCCTATCCGCCCGCTCTGGCCGGAGGACTTCCACCTCGAAGTGTTCGTCAATGTGACCCTCATCTCAGCCGACAAGGACACCCAGCCTGACGCGCTGGCGGGCCTTGCCGCTTCCTGTGCCCTCGCGACCTCGGACCTTCCGTTCGGAGGCCCTGTCTCAGAGGTCCGCGTGAGCCGTGTCAACGGGGAGTTCGTAATCAACCCGAGCTTCTCCCAGATGAAGGACAGCGACCTTGAGCTTATGGTCGCCGCCACCGAGGAGAACATAATGATGGTCGAGGGCGAGATGAGCGAGGTCAGCGAGCACGATATGCTCGAGGCCATCAAGTTCGCCCACGAGGAGATCAAAAAGCACTGCCGCGTACAGAAGGAGCTTATGCACGAGCTCGGCACCGATGTCAACAAGCGCGACTACCCTCACGACGTACAGGACGAGGAGCTCCGCAAGGCGGTTCACGAGTTCTGCTACGACAAGTGCTACGCTCTCGCCAAGGCTGCTAAGCCTAAGAAGGAGCGTGAGGCCGGCTTCAAGGCCATCAAGGAGGAGTTCCTCGCCACCATCCCTGAGGAGGAGCTCGAGGAGAAGACCCCTCTCGTAGAGAGATATTACCACGCTGAGGAGAAGGAAGCTATGCGCAACCTCATCCTCGACGAAGGCATCCGTCTGGACGGCCGCGTTTGCAACGAGGTTCGCCCTATCTGGTGCGAGGTCGGCTATCTGCCTTGCGCCCACGGTTCAGCCATCTTCACCCGCGGCGAGACCCAGTCCCTCGCGACCGTCACCCTCGGCACCAAGATGGATATGAAGGAGATGGACGAGGTGCTGATCCAGGATGACCAGCAGTTTGTCCTGCACTACAACTTCCCTCCGTTCGCCACCGGCGAAGCCAAGCCTCAGAGAGGTGTGGGACGCCGCGAGATCGGACACGGCAACCTCGCCATGCGTGCGCTCAAGCCGGTAGTTCCGCTCGCTCCGGAGAACCCTTACGCAGTCCGCGTAGTATCTGATATTCTTGAGTCAAACGGCTCATCTTCAATGGCTTCAGTCTGCGGTGGCTGCCTCGCTCTTATGGACGCCGGCGTCAAGATCAAGAAGCCTGTGGCAGGTGTCGCCATGGGACTCATCACCGATGAGCAGCACCCTAACGACCGCTACGCCATCCTCACCGATATCCTCGGCGACGAGGACCACCTCGGAGATATGGACTTCAAGGTGACCGGTACTGCCGATGGCATCACCGCCACCCAGATGGATATCAAGGTGGACGGACTCTCCTACGAAGTGCTTGAGAAAGCCCTTGAGCAGGCACGCCAGGGCCGTATGCACATCATGGGCGAGATGATGAAGACCATCAGCGAGCCTCGTGAGGACTACAAGCCGTTCGTTCCTCGCATCGAGCAGCTCCGCATCGCTTCCGAGTTCATCGGCGCAGTGATCGGCAAGGGCGGCGAGACCATCCAGAAGATACAGAAGGAGACCGGCACCGTCATCACCATCACCGAGGAGCCTATTCCGGGCACCAATATGACCGAGGGCGTAGTCGATGTGGCTTCCGACAACAAGGAGAACATGCAGAAGGCTCTTGACTGGATCAAGGGCATCTGCGCCGTACCTGAGGTCGGCACCGTATATCACGGCAAGGTAGTCTCCATCCTCGAGTTCGGTGCGTTCGTGGAGATCCTTCCGGGCAAGGAGGGACTCCTGCATGTGTCCGAGATCGCCTGGACCAAGACTGAGAATGTCGAGGATGTCCTCAAGGTGGGCGACGAGATCGATGTCAAACTGCTTGAAGTCGACTCCAAGACCGGCAAGATGCGTCTCTCTATGAGAGCTCTCACCGAGAAGCCTGAGGGCTATGTGGAGCCTGAGCGCAGACCTCGCGGCGGAGACCGCAGGGATGACCGCCGTGGAGGACGCGATGACCGCAGGGGAGGACGTGACGACCGCCGAGGCGGACGTGATGACCGTCGCGGAGGCCGTGATGACCGCAGAGGCGACCGCCGCGATGACCGTCCTCGCCACAGCAACGGCCCTCGCAACGATGCTCCGGCACCGCAGGTCGACGACTACAAAGAGCCTGTTGACGAGGTGTTTTAGCCTCATAGACTGATATGACAGAAGAGAGGGTGACCCGAAAAGGTCATCCTCTCTTTTTGTGCATCGTGCTCTAGCTGTAAAGTTCCCTCAGCACCGCGAGGGAGCGGATGTTGAGGCGGCATTCTGCGTGGTAGCCGATATACTCCAGGAGGATTTCGGCGATCTCGTTGCGGGTCGCGCCGTTGAGGGGCAGAAGCATCGACTCCCCGAAGTCGGACTTCAGAAGCGCTTCTATCTCGGAGAGATGTTCGCCGGCGAAGGGCGCGAGGTCCTGAAGCGACGGGGAGAAACCCAGTGCCACCGCAAACTCCAGCAGCCAGCGCAGGTGGAAGTTGCTGAAGTCGCTCTCCAGCGCGTCCAGGGTGAGGATTGAGCGCCTGCACCAGTCGAAGAGCCCGTCCTCCTGCGCCCCGTCCCTCACCGTGCGGTAGAGCACTTCGCTCATAAAGAGCGTCATAGAGTTCTTAAGCACGCTCGAGCGTATGCCGTTGAGGGCGTGGACTGCGGTCGGACGCCGCATCCGCCAGAGGTCTGAGCGGGGATTTTCGCTGATCTCGGCCTCCAGGATGTTGAGTGGCAGATAGATCGCCATCCCGCCTCCGCCCGAGACTGATGTGATGAAACTCCGCCGTCCCATATCCGGAGTCAGACAATGCACGACCAGACTCTTCTCTCCGAGTTTGGTCGTGGCAAGAACTATCAGTCCGGTGCTGAAAATCATCAGTACTGCTTGATGCGCTCGCTCGCAAGTGCTTCGCGCAGAGCATCATCGTAGCGGATGCGGATCTTGATGCCGGCTTCCTGGAAGTAGTAGCGGACCGCTATCTCCTCCTCGATGAACGGGATGATCTCGCTCTTCTTGAGCCGGATGAACTCCTCCTTCTCCATATTGAGGGCCTTGTCGAGGGCTTCGACCTGCGGCGCAAGAGTCTCTGTAAGTCCTTCAGCGGCAATCTCTTCCTTTACCTTGTCGAAATAGGTCTTGGCGGTCGAGCGGTAGTCGAACTCCTTGCCGACCGCGAACTTGATGAATTCCTCCCAGTCCTCGTCCGCAAGGTGGAACTCCTCCACTGCAGGGATGCTCTCGTGGCTGCGCACATATTCGAGCGCATACTGCTCCAGCACTCCGTAGGCCACCAGGGCATAGGTCAGGCGGCTGTAGTCCTTCTCCTTGAGGGTGACATCAGGCGTGATGCCGCCGCCGTCCCGGACAGTGCGCCCGTGGGCCGTCTTGAATTCCCTTGTCAGCGAATCTGGAATTTGGCTTACGCTACCGTCCTCGCGCCTGTGGGTATAGTCCAGCGCCTGCACGCAGCGCCCGGATGGGGTATAATACTTGGCTGTCGTGACCTTGAGCTCTCCGCCGTAAGGCATCGACTTGATGCTCTGCACCAGGCCCTTGCCGAAGGTGCGCTGACCCATTATCGTGGCTCTGTCCATATCCTGGAGCGCTCCGGAGACGATCTCGGATGCCGATGCCGAGCCGGAATCCACCAGTACGATGAGCGGCATCCTGGTATCCACCGGCTCCCTGCGCGTGCGCAGTGTGTAGTTGGAGCCTTCCTCCTTGCCCTTGGCCGACACGACCAGCGAGCCGCGCGGCACGAAGATGGAGACAATCTCGGCCGCCTCGTTCATCAGGCCGCCGCCGTTGCCCCTGAGGTCGAGCACCAGTGTCTGCATCCCCTGCTTCTTGAGCGATATGACCGCCTCCCTCATCTCCTTGCCGACCCCGTCGGTGAATCCGGTCTGGGAGATGTATCCGACCTTGTCGCCGATCATCCCGGCGAACTCGATGTCCGGGAGGTGTATCTTCTCGCGGGTCACCGTGACTTCCGTCTCGCTGCCGCGCAGCTTCTTGACCTTGAACCGCACAGTCGTGCCCGGCTCGCCGCGCATCCTGTCGCTGCACTCCTGGGATGTGAGTCCGACCACGCTCTGCCCGTCTATTTCCATGATCTCGTCGCCGCATACCAGCCCGCTCTTCGCCGCCGGTGACCCGGCATAAGGCTCGTTGATGATCACATTGCCGGACTTCTCCGGCTTGTAGATCACCGCTCCGACCCCGCCGTAGGTCTTGTGGATCATCATCTGGAGGTCTTCGTTTTCCTCTTCCGGGATATAGACGGTATAAGGGTCGAGCCCCGCGAGCATCGCATCCACTCCCTTGCGCTCGATCTTGTCGACCGGGAGCGAATCCACATAAGACTTCGAGAGCTCCTTGAGTATCGCGCTGTGTATCTCGGTCCACTTGCCGAGGGAGAAGTTGCCTGACTGAGCCCCTGCAAGCGTGCAGATGCAGAGCAGGGATACAGTGGTGATGAGATTACGTTTCATATCCTGCAAATATAATCAAATTCTACGCCGATGCGAAGAGCAGCAGCGCGAGGCCGCCGAGCAGTATCACAAGGTCGATGGCCTTGTCGCGGATGTGGTGCTCCCTGAACACCAGGGCGCCGAAGATGAACGTGATCAGCACCGAGCTGCGCCGTATCATCGAGATGACGGAGAGCAGCGCCCCCTCTTCCTTGACTGCATAGAAATACAGCGCGTCCGAGATGGTGATCAGCACCGCGATCAGCAGCAGCATCCAGTCCCAGCGGAACTTCTCCACGCTGCCCCTGTCCCTGAGATACTTGACGAGTATCAGCAGGGCGAGCAGTGCGGTGATATAGACATTGGACCAGCTCTGCACGAACATCGGCTGCAGGTGGGCGAGTATGTGCTTGTCGTAGAGCGCGCTGGCAGCGCCTGTGAGCACTGAGACCACCATCCAGGCAATGCCTTTGTCGGAGGTGAAATGTATGCCTTCCTTGCGGCTGGAGCGGGCGAGGAGCAGGAGCGCCGCCATTACCAACGCCACGCCGGCCCACTGCAGCAGGCTGAGCCTCTCCCCGAAGAGAATGATGGAGAATATCACCACGAACATCGGGCGCGACGCCTTGATGGTGCTGGCCGTGGTGAGCGGGAGCAGTTTGAGGGCAATCAGGCCGGAGACCCAGGACGAGCTGACCAGCACCGCCTTGAGCACGAGGCTGAGGTGGTCGGTGAGCGAACCCGCCGAGAGGAAGGGACAGAGGAAGAGCGCCGACAGACCGGTGGCGCAGAGCAGTATCCAGAGGACACCGTTGCTCTTGAGCGCCTGCTTCTTGGCTACATCGTAGAAGCCGAGCAGAACGGCGGAGCATACAGAAAACCAAACCCACATAACGGAGGCCAAAGATACAATTATTTCGTAAATTTGCAGTTCCTTATGAGTAAAGACTCGTTCATAGAAGTGCGCGGCGCGTGCGCCCACAACCTGAAGAATGTCAGAGTGGATATCCCCCGCGGCAAATTCACGGTCATCACCGGCATCAGCGGGAGCGGCAAATCCTCGCTTGCCTTCGACACCATCTGTGCCGAGGGCCAGCGGCGCTATATGAATACCCTCTCCCCCTATGCGCGGCACTTTATGGGCATCCTTGAGAAGCCGTCCGTGGAGAGCATCGGCGGCCTTAGCCCCGTCATCTCGATAGAGCAGAAGACCACCGGAAGCAATCCCCGCTCCACAGTGGGCACGATTACGGAGATTTCCGACTTTCTGAGGCTGCTCTTCGCCAGAGCTTCCACTGCCTATTCTCCGGTCAGCGGCAAACCTATGGTCCGCTATACCGACGATGCCATAGTTGAGCTGATACTCAGGGAGTTCCACGCCCGCAAATGTCTCCTTCTCGCCCCGCTCGTCCGCGGGCGCAAGGGAAGTTACCGCGAGCTCTTCGACCAGCTGCGCAAGAAGGGATATACCGAAGTCCGCATTGACTCGGAGACAATTCCGCTCGCCGAGGCCGACAGCCTCGACCGCTACAAGGCGCACTTCATCGAGCTGGTGGTGGACAAGCTTAAGCCCGATGACGGCGACGAGGGGCGCATCCGCCGCTCCGTGCAGTCGGCGCTCTCGCTCGGCAAGGGTTCGCTGGCGGTACTGGATATGGAGAGCGGAGCGCTGCACCATTATTCCCGGCATC
>CAVEAQ010000084.1:0-6152 GCA_963613775.1 bacterium
AGGGCAACAAGGTGTACGACTTCGGTCAGGTCGAAGAAAAATTCGTTGCATCAGGGGCTGCAAGCGTAGGCTCTCAGTTCAAGTTTACCAGGAAGTCCGGCATCAGGGCAAGCGCCTCCTACGCAGTCAAGACATTCTCTCTCTCTCCTAGAGAGAAAGGGGTCAAGACTTTCCCGGAAATTTCTTTCGAATAGCGCTTGACAAGTTATTGGGGAGAGGAGATTGAGGTTCATCTGGGCCTCGACCCCTCTCCTTTTTTGTCATTATTTATTTTTATAGATATGAGAATCAAACAAACCCTGCCGGTTTTTGTCTGTGCGCTCGCACTGCTCGCATCCTGCTCTGAGGAGGCACTTGAGCCTGCGCGTGAGCCTGGTGTGGGAGTCTACAATGAAATGGTCTCTGCATCTGCAATACCGGGACGCATAAGGGTCAAGTTTACGGACGGGCCAGTGGACCTGTCGTACCTCGGCAACTACACGATGACCAGAACCTTCCCGGTGGATAGCCGCTTCGAGGAGAGGCATCGCGCGGCAGGGCTTCACCTCTGGTACGATGTCTGCTTCGACGAAAGCCTGCCTCTCACCAGGACGGCGGCAGACATCAGCTCAATGGACGGCATCGCCATCGTAGAATATGTTCAGCCGGTCAAGGACCAGAGCGTATTCCCGTTCAACGACCCATTTTTCTCCAACCAGTGGCACTACTACAACCCCGGCACAAAGGCAGGATCCGTCAAAGGTAGCGATATCAACCTGCTCCCGGCGTGGGAAGTGACTACCGGCAGGCCTGATGTGATTGTTGCCATCTCCGATGGCGGCCTCGATGTGGATCACGAGGACCTCGCCGCCAATATCTGGGTCAACGAGGCCGAGTTCAACGGACAGCCTGGCGTGGACGACGACGGGAACGGATATGTTGACGACATCTACGGCTACAATTTCGTGGTCGGCGATGATGGCAAATCGGCGAAGGGGGCTATTGAGCCGAGTGACCACGGAGTGCACGTGGGCGGCACGGTGGCGGCCGTCAACAACAACGGAGTGGGCCTCTGCGGCATTGCAGGCGGCAATGGCACCAAGAGCAGCGGCGTGCGCCTGATGAGCACCCAGACCTCCGGCGGCTCCGCCTTCATCGGCAACGCCTTCATCTATGCCGCCGACAACGGCGCGGTGCTCGTCAACTGCAGTTGGGCGATAGACGCCTATTCACAAAGTATCTCGGAGTCGATTGACTATTTCAACAAAAATGCCGGTATCGATTCCGATGGTAATCAATCTGGCCCTATGGCGGGAGGGCTCGTCATCTTCGCCGCCGGCAACGAAAACACAACGAGCAGTTATCCTGCACAGCAGGACAATGTCTTCGCAGTGGCTGCCGTCGGAGCGGATTATGTGCGCTCATACTACACCAACTACGGCGAGTGGGTGGACATAGCGGCTCCGGGCGGAGATGCCTACAAGGATGCACAGATATATTCTACTCTCCCGAATAACCAGTACGGCTATATGCAGGGTACTTCTATGGCCTGCCCTCATGTGACCGGCGTTGCTGCGCTGGTGGTTTCTCAGTTTGGAGGTCAAGGCTTCACCAGACAGGCCCTGATTGATATCCTTCAGGGCACAGCCAATAATGTAATATATGAGAAGAACGCCAGCAGCTTCAAGGGGATGCTAGGTGCAGGACTGGTCGATGCAGGCGCGGCTGTCAGCTACGCCAAGGGCACGCCGGACAAAGTCACAGATCTCAGAGCAAGTGTCAGGAGCAATCTCGTGACACTGGACTGGGCTGTCCCTGCAGGGGATGTGCTCCCTCAACATTTCAATATCTATTATCAGACGACTCCATTTGAATCTCTCAAGCCGGGCAAAGATTCCCAATATGTGAGAGTCAATCGCGGTATTGCAAAGGCTGGAGAAGCTATGTCGTGGTCTGCAGCGCTCGAGTTCGACACTGACTACTATTTCCTTGTATCTTCCGTGAGCGCTATCGGTATCCAGTCAGAATATGCCGACTGCCACGTCAAAACCGCTAATAACAGCGCGCCTGAGGTTACCCCTCTCGATGGGACGAGTCTTACGCTGAAGTCTCACGAGAGTGGAATCTTGAATTTCGACATTTTTGATACTGACGGGCAGAATTTAATCTGCACGCTATCTACAGAGATTTCGCTTGCCGCATTGACTGTTGAAGCGGGGCGTGCCCGCCTTAGCGTCAACGCACTCGACTTCGAAGACGGCAAGACATATGACGGGCATCTCTATGTCTCTGACGGTTTAGAGGTTGTGGATACGCCGATCAGTATTGTCATCGAAAAGAATCACGCTCCGGAACTGCGTGGAAAGATTGACGACATCATCTTCGGTAAATGCAACAAATCTTCCATATTCACTGTAGACAACTTGTTTGTCGATGCCGATGGCGAGTCTCTTAAATATGAGTGCCGACTCGTGTCCGGAAGCGCAGCAACAGTCAGATACTACATAAGTGGGACTGAAATGAGCGTAGTATCATCTTCTTATGGGCTTGCAAGCATTGCGGTGACGGCCGCTGATGCGCGCGGCGCCAAGGCTGAGACTACTTTCTCCGTGCTTGTGCGTGACGGCTCACGGCCTGTGGACATCTATCCCAACCCTGTCAAGGACAAACTCTATGTCCGTCCGGGCAGCGCACAGACGGCTGATGTCAGCGTGTCCAACAAGGCCGGCGCAGTGGTGCTCAGCGCAGAGGGCTGTACCCTTGACCCGTTCACTCCGCTCACTTTCAGTATGAAGTCCCTCCCCGGAGGCGTTTATTATGTGACAATCAAGGGAGAGAACGGCAGCGAGACATATTCAGTAGTTAAACAATAGTATCAGGATGAAAAAAATAATATCAACTCTCATCCTCTCGGCGGCAGCCGTCATAGCGGCTTCCGCTCAGAGCATGCCGTCGCTTCTCATCCCGACCGACCCGGTCTCCGCTTCAGTGGCTGGGAGCGGCATCGCGCGGGAGGCCACTTCCGCTGCAGTCGCCGACAATGCCTCGGCTATGTCATTCTCATCCAAGACTTTCGCCGTCGGTGCGTCATACGGGATGTGGGCCCCTGAGGCCGCGGACAGCAAGCTTGCCAATGTCGGAGCGTACTATAAGCTCGGCAGTAAGTTCGCACTCGGATTGTCCGGCACATATGTTATTGACCATCAAACTAATATTACCAATGCTAACGGTTTTGTGACCGGGACCTATAGCCCCAAGGATATCGTAGCGAGGGTGGGAGCCTCCTATCTCATCACAGATCGTCTTTCTGTAGGCGTGACGGCTAAGATGCTCCACTCAGCGATCGCTCCGGAACTTTCCGGCAAGGCATTCGGGGGAGATGTCTCACTCAGCTACCGAGCCGGAAGCCTCAGCGCCGCTGCGGCTGTCTGCAACCTCGGCACCGCCATCACTTATGGCCACGAGAGCTACTCGATGCCGATGCTTGCCAAGGCCGGTGCGGCATACACCATAGCCGGGCTCTGCGTGAGCGCCGAGGCCGACTACCTCTTCGAGGGAGCGTTCGCTGCAGCGCTGGGCGCTGAATACTCTCTTAAGGAGCTCCTCTATATCAGATGTGGCTACCACTACGGCTCCAAGGACAAGGGCATGCCGTCCTTCGCCTCTGCAGGCCTCGGGGTGAAGTTCGCGGGATTCAGCGTCAACGCCGCCTACCTCCTCGCCTCCGAGACTCTCGGCGGATCGCTGATGATCGGGCTGGGGTATAGCTTCTAAACAGAAAGAAGGGTGCAATCCTGTTTTCCGCACTTTTTCATTGATTTTTTATAAATCGGCCTCTCGCATAGCTGTAAGGCGATTGAGTCTAAAAATCCTTCGGCAGCAGCTGGACTCTCAGCGGCGACACCCTCAGCGGGAAGTATGCCGACGGCTCGTTCAGAATTGCGGGCGAAGATTAAAGCAAAAATTATCCGGCCATCTAGAGCGAGTCGGATATTTTTTGCTATATTGCCGCTATGAGTAAGGATGTCAACATACGAAAGCTGCTTTCAGAAGGAGAACATGTATCGCTAGAGTGCAAGAGCTCAAAGGGCGGCTTGCCCCATTCATTATGGGCAACCTATTCGGCTTTTGCAAACACGGAAGGCGGGATAATACTGCTTGGAGTGTGTGAACACCAACAAGAGACCGACTTCGCAAAACGCTTCGAAATTTTGGGCGTAGAGAATGCCGACAAAATTCGTAAAGATTTGTGGAACACACTGAACAGCAAGGATAAAGTCAGTGTGAATTTGCTCAAGGACAATAACATCCGGGATGTTGAAGTTGATGGCAAAAACATTGTCTTGATAAATGTGCCTCGTGCTGACAGCTCAGTCCGGCCAGTTTATATCAACGATAATCTTAACAAGGGTTCATACAAGCGGAACCATGATGGAGATTATCATTGCACGGAACAGGAATTGAAAATGATGTTACGGGATGCGAATGAACAGGGGAATGACAAGGGCATTCTCGCCAACTACTCAATGGACGACATTGATGTCCCCACATTGGAGCGCTATAGGATGATTTTCAGTGCCAATAATCCGGATCATGTTTGGAACGAGCTCGGGCACAAACAATTCCTCGAGCAACTAGGTGGATATGCTATTGATCGCAATGACGGCATAGAAGGGCTTACTGTTGCAGGTTTGTTGATGTTCGGCAAGGGACTGCCTATACGTGAGAGGTTCGACAATTTGCGGATGGACTACATCGATAAATCTCATTTGATTGGAGAACAGCGATATAGCGACAGACTTACATATGACGGGAGCTGGGAAAACAATCTGTTTAATTTTGTCCGCGCAGTTATGCCGCGCATCACAAGCAGCCTGCCGCGACCATTCAGCATGGAAGGAGTGGTGCGTGTTGATGATACTCTACAGCATAAAGCTTTGCGCGAGGCAGTGACCAATATGGTTATCCACTCCGATTTGCTGATCAGCGGTGTGTTGAAAATCGAAAAGTACGATGACCGGTTTGTGCTTACTAATCCTGGATTGTTAAAGCTCACCGTGGGACAGATTTATGCTGGAGGAGAGTCAAAGGCGCGCAATCAGAGAATCCAGAATATATTCAGAATGATTGGCTATGGTGAGAATCTCGGATCCGGATTCCCTCTGATTCTCAAGGCGTGGAGTAATATGAAATGGCCTAAGCCTGAACTTGTCGAACAAACCGAACTGTTACAGGTAAGGTTAACACTCAAGATATGTAATGAGCCGATAAATGAGCCGATAAATGAGCCGATAAAAATAGACGGGCTCACGGAACGGCAGCAGTCGATAATGTCTGCAATTCAGAGGGATGCATCTCACAACAGAGTGGAGTTGGCCGAGAGTTTAGGCCTGTCTCTAAGCACGTTGAAACGGGAGCTTTCGCTGCTTGCCCGAAAAGGGTATCTGCGCCGTGAAGGGAGCAATAAAGCAGGCACTTGGACTATCCTCCGCGAGGCAAAGGTGGGGCAGAACTAGAGAGATGCCAAGGACAAAGGCCTGCCGTCTTTCGCCTCGGCTGGCCTCGGGGTGAAGTTCGCCGGAGTGCAGCTCGACATCGCTTACCTCCCGGGGCCGGGACTTTTTGCAATAGTAAAAAGCTGGCCGCGGCTTACGGGGACTGGTCGCGGCTATCGGCTCTGGAGGGCGCTCAGGACGGGATTCGTCCGGCCAGACCCCTCTTTCGGGACGGGGGTGGCCGCGGCAATCTTCATTCTACGGGCCTCTGCGTTAGCATTGCGCGGCCAGTCCCTGCGGGGAAATATTGTGCCGGATTCGGGCGCTTTCCCGGCATCTCGATTTATCGGTCGCCGAGAGGGGTCGAAGCATCGTGAGACCGGGCCGATTTTTCTACAATTCCCGTTCAGGACACATAGCCCCAGAGCGCTGTCTGCGCGAGACAGGGCTGAATACCGAAGGCTTAAAGACGTTCGACATTCAGCCTTGTGCTCATTCTACGGCACTGCGTGGCACAGTGGGCTGAACGTGAACTGTAAAATTGCGGTTCAACTTGTCGAACAAACCGAACTGTTACTATTCCAAAATTTACGCCAATTCTTGGAATAGTATTCCAAAATTTGCGCCAATTCTTGGAATGTCGCCTTTTTTTGTTAGTTTTGCAGCAGAAGCAATATA
>CAVEAQ010000085.1:0-6127 GCA_963613775.1 bacterium
TGTTCGGAATAATCTGGGACAGGACGCTTTTCGGCGCCCTTTTCCTGCTTATATTGTATGTCGCCCTCAGGGAATTCTATACCATCTCCCTCGGGCAGAGGTATGCGCTTCAGCAGAAGATCGGCCTGCTTACCGCAGTGGCAGCGTTCGTGCTTGTGGCGGGAGTGAGGTGTTTCGGCCTCGATCCGCACTGGCTAACCCTGCTCCTGCTGCCTCTTATGCTGCTGCCGCTGTCCTGCATATTCTTCCCGGAGAGGGAAGGTTTCGGCGATGTGGCCATCGTCTATGGTGGATTGGGCTATATTGCGCTCCCGATCTGCCTCGCGCCATTTGTCGTGATGGACGGTGCGATATACGACGGCTGGCTGCTGCTCTCGCTCTTCATCATCATCTGGGCATCGGATGTCGGCGCGTACTGCATCGGCTCGCTGCTCGGGCAGAGGCCTGGCGCCCGCAAGCTCGCGCCAGAGATCTCGCCCAAGAAGTCCTGGTGGGGTCTCGGCGGGGGAGTCGCCTTCAGCATCATCACAGCCATCGTTCTCTTCAGGCTCGGCTGGCTGCCGTATGACTGGTACCACTGTCTCGCGCTGGGCGCAATCGTTTGCCTCGGCGGGGTGTGCGGTGACCTCTATGAGTCCGAGTGGAAGCGCAGTTGCAACGTCAAGGACTCAGGCACTGCGATTCCTGGCCACGGCGGGATGCTTGACCGCTTCGACAGCAGTCTCGTGGGTATCCCTCTCGGCATCGTCTATCTCGCGATATTCGGCCTCTTATGATCGACCGCAACTCGCGCGGCACACTTGCACTTGTCTATATTCTGAGCGCCGCCCTCGGCTTTGTCATCTTCCGCTTCGTGAATCCGGCTTGGATCGTCTGGCCGTCGCTCGCACTGCTGCTCTGGCTCTGCATCTGGCAGACTTCGTTCTTCCGCGTCCCGCGCAGGGAGAGGAAGGGCTCCGCACTGGAGGTGACTTCCGTTGCGGATGGTCGGGTCGTGATCGTGGAGAAGGTCTATGAAGGGGAGTACCTGAAGTGCGAGTGCATTCAGATTTCTGTCTATATGAACTTCTTTGACGTGCACGCCAACTTCTGGCCGGTGGACGGCGAAGTCTCATATTACAAGTATTATCCGGGCAAACATTTCCTCGCCTTCAAACCCAAGGCTTCCGAGGAGAACGAGCATACCTGCACCGGCATCACAACCCCGTCGGGAGAGAGGGTGTTCTTCAAGCAGATTGCCGGAGGCTTCGCGCGGCGGATAGTCTGCTATGCCCACAGGGGCGGCAGCGTCCTGGCGGGGGAGCAGTGCGGCATCATCAAGTTCGGCTCGCGCATCGACATCTTCCTGCCGCTCGGCGCGGAGGTGAAGGTCGAGGTGGGGGAGTATGTGCGCGCCTGCGAGAGTGTTATTGCAGTATTGCGCGGAGATCCATCCGCAGCTGCTCAGGGGAAGTGAAAACCAGCCCACGGATGCCCTCGGCCTGACCTGCGGCCACGTTGGCAGGGTTGTCGTCGATGAATATGCACTCTTCAGGCTTGAGGCTGTAGCGTCTGAGAAGGATGCGGTAGATCTCGGGATCGGGCTTCTTGATGCGCTCTTCGCCGGAGACTACTATGCCGTCCATCAGTTTGAATATAGGGTAGGTATCCCGGATGAGGGGGAAGGTCTCGGCGGACCAGTTGGTGAGTCCGTAGATGCCGTAACCCCTGACTTTGAGCTCCCGCACAATCTCTTCCATCCCCGGGATCTGCCCGTTCATCATCTTGATCCACTGTCCGAAATACATCCTGATCTCCTTCTCCCACTCGGGGTAGAGTGCAATCCTCTCTGCCATCGCGTCCTCGGTCGTGCGCCCGGCATCGACGGTCACGTTCCAGGTATATGGGCAGACGTTCTCGAGGAACCACTCGGTCTTGGCGGGATCGTTGAAATAAGGATCGTAGAGGTGATGCGGATCCCAGTCCACAAGGACGTAGCCGAAGTCGAAGATGATGTTGCGGATCATACTATTGGTTGGATTTGCGGGTGTAGATGAGGATCACGCCATTGGCACCTCGGAAACCGTAGAGAGCTGTGGATGAGGCGTCTTTGAGTACCTCAATGCGCTCCACCATATCTGGGGAGATGCCGCTGATGTCGCTCGTCTCCACTCCGTCCACAAGGATGAGCGGTTCGTTGCTCCCGGTGATGGAGCGGACGCCGCGGATGCTGATGCTGGTCCCGTTGACCTCCACGCCGGCCACGCGGCCCTTGATGTATTCGTAGATGTCGGAGTATCCGCTGCCCTGCTTGACGTCAAGGCTGGAGACGGAACTGGTGGAGTCCTTCTTGCGGATCTTGCCGTAGCCGGTGTCGACGAGTTCTTCATCAGGGTTCATACCGGAAGGGGCGGCATGCTTTGCGGTGCCGCAGGAGGCTGCGAGCAGAGCCGCAGCCGCGAATATCAGTATCCTCTTCATATCGATGTGTGTTTTAGTCTCAACTCTCCAAAGATACGAAAAATTTGATTACCCAGCCTTGTAATTCCGGGAAATTGATGTATATTTGCATTCCTCAATTCAAGGTGCGTTGGCCGAGTGGCTAGGCGCAGGTCTGCAAAACCTGTCACAGTGGTTCGATTCCGCTACGCACCTCAAGAAAACGCCTTCCAGATAGCTGGAGGGCGTTTTCGTTTTCAATTTGATACTGAAATGATACCGAAGCGGCGCAAAGCCGGGCGACTTCGGCCGAGATGACGAGGTTCCCTTCAAGCTTCTAGCGCTTAAATTATATTTTCGCTACCGTCTTCAATGCGTGCCGTAACTCATCATCGCACGCGTAGATGTATAAGCCCTTGACACCTCGTCCCAAAAGCACTTTTACCTCATTGCGGATAAACATTTCTCCGAAGTTGGCAGTTGTATTGTCAGACAATGTTCTGTTTCTCGTCGCCTTGTCATTTTTGCTTGCAGTTGGGTCAAAGACAATCTTGCCGCCACGATACTTCACAGATGGTCCCCTGCGCGTCATATCGGGACATGCGTGGCAATTCCCGCCATGGCGCGCATCAAAGTCGTGGAAGATACAAAACCCATTAAGGGCAGGGGAGAGCGGCGTTAGATTTCCAACGTGTAGCTGCCCGAAGTGTATTCTTTAGCCTCAGACTCGCCCGGGAGGGTGACGGAAGCGGTGGCTCCCTCCGGAATGGTGAAGTTCCATACCCACTTGTCACCTTCATACTTCCACTCGCTCCTGATGAGGCCGGCCGGGGACCTGTATTCCGCCTTCACGAAACCCAGCCGCCTGTCCGGAACAGGTTTCATAATGATGTGTCTGAAGCCCGGCTGAGCAGTGTCGGCGGATATTCCGGCGACACTCTTCCAGATCCACTCGCATACTACGCCGTAGGCATAGTGGTTGAAGCTGTTCATCCCGCGCGGGCCCATACCGTTCTCCAGCGTATAGGAGTTCCAGCGTTCCCAGATGGTTGTCGCACCGTTGTCGATAGAGTAGAGCCAGCTAGGGTTCTTGCGCTGGAAGAGAAGCTCGTAGGCGACATCCGACATCCCGTTCTCGGTAAGCGTCGGCATAAGGATGGATGTGCCGAGGAAGCCTGTCTGGAGGCAACCGCCGTGGTCTTCGAAATTCTTGCGCAGACGGGCTATGAGAGCATCTTTGGCCGCTCCTTCCACCAGCTTGGCTCTGAGCGCGAAGAGGGCAGGGGTCTGCATAGTGTTGAGAATGTCGAGCTTGAATGTGCCGTCGGCGTTGAGGAAGTTCTCCTTGAGGTATTTGGTCGCAGTCTGCTGCATAGTTTCATACCTGGCGGCATCGCGGCCGGTGGCCAGGGCCATATCACGCATCATACCGGCATTGGAAGCCCAGTAGCAGGCACTGAGGTAGTTCCAGTAGATGTATGCTTCCGGACGGATCACAGTCTTGCCGTTCTTGTCGCGCATATTGATGCCGCCGCCCCTGGACTCGAGAGGTTCATAGCTCAGCCAGTCGCCCCACTGATAGTTGCCGTTCTCGGCGGCGAGGGTTTTGTGGTCGTATCCGGTGTCGTTGATATGGTTCATCAACTTGTCCATCGCTTCCCAGTTCTCCTCTACGATGTCCTTGTCATTGAACTGCTTCCATACCACCCAAGGCACGATGATACCGGCATCCGACCAGCCCAGGCGCATCATTGATGACGGATCGGCTCCATACTGCGCAACAGGTGCCACGCCGCCGAAGCCGCCGCGCGGGTCCTGCGTGTCGCGCATATCCCTCATCCACTTGTGCAGGAAGAGCCTGGTGTCGGCGAAGAAACTGCCGGTCTCGGCAAACACCTGCGTGTCGGCAGTCCAGCCCAGGCGCTCGTTGCGCTGCGGGCAGTCGGTAGGCACTGAGAGGTAGTTGGAGCGCTGGCCCCAGACGGTATTGGAGATCAGCTTGTTGATGAGCTCATTGCCGGTGGTGATGACTCCGGTCTCCATCTCAGCCGTGATTGAAGACACAGGGACAGACCTGATGCTGCTGATGGTGACATCGCCGGTGGCGGTGATGGATGCGAAGCGGTATCCGAAGAAGGTGCAGGTCGGCATAAATGATACCGGCTTGTCCGAGGCGGCGAAGGTGTAGGTCAATCTCATCCCGGTGTCAGGGATGCGGAGATTGAGACGGTGAACGCTTCCCTCCGGGCCGTCCATACCTCGGCTCGCGGCTCCGTTGCCATCGTTGAGCAGCTCGGCGGGAAGGCAGGTGAGGACAGTGCCTTCGGCGGCGTTGAATACGAACGAAGGCACTGCGGCGGCATTCTGCCCGAAGTCCACCACAAGCTTCTCGCCCGGATGAAGAGTAATCTTGTCTCCGTCTTTGTATTCGTCCTTAATGACCACCGTGCCGTACTCATTGTCCTTCGCACCGGAGACTGTCTCCCAGGTGTACATCCTCACAGGCGCGAGGGAGAGATCTTCGCGCAGATAGACCTCGGCACCGTCGGTAGGGAGGATCTCCCCGTTGAACTCATCATTGACCATTGGCGGCAGGAACTGCCTGCCGGAGTCGTAGCCGGGACGCTCGCGGGCGTCATACTCCTCTCCGTCGAAGATGGCCGCGTGCCTGACGGGACCCGCCACACCGGCGAGCCAGTCGCTGGTATTCGTGCCGTAGAGTTTGCTGGTGCCATCGGAGAAGGTGAGTTCCACCACTCCGCGGAATGCGGTCCTCTTGCCGATCATTCCGTCATGTCCCGATGGGGTGACAATCTTGTCGGCCCACCAGCCCGGAGTCACCTGTACGGCGAAGTCGTTGTGTTCGCCGCTCCCTGTCCTGATGATGTCCGTGATGTCATATGTAAACGAGCGCCTGGTCTTGGCATAGTGAGTGAAGCCGGGCTTGAGTACTTCCCTGCCTACTTTCTGGCCGTTGACATAGAGTTCGTACACTCCGAGTCCGCTTGTCATCCATACGGCAGACACCACCTTATCCTTGTTCTTCAGGCTCGAGGTGAACCAGCTGGCGCCGTCGGCCGCCCTCTCGTTGTCGCCTGTTATCGGGCCTGTCACCACCGGCGCATCGGAGGCTGAGATCCATTGTGAGACGTCCCACGCCTCATCATCCAGCGCCTCAGTCAGGGTAGCGCATTCAGAATGTCCGGTCGTGCAGGCAGCAAGCGCAAATGCAGCAGCCGCACCCAGAAACAGGTTTACAAAAAGATGTTTGTGCATGTTATTCATTGATTATCAGTATAATGTATATGTATTACCGTGGCATTTCGCTCATACGAATCTCAAATTTAATCAAATAATTTCGATTTCCGTCATTGTGTCAATCCAATTCACAACCTAGTTCTTTTTAGTAGAGCTGCCTTACCGTGTCCTTCCCGAAGGCGCGTCATCCATAATTCGAGCCTCAGGATGGACGGCGGAGTGAAAGTGAGGATTGAGAAAAAAATTGTAATTTTGCGGCGCAAAATCAAGGCAGCTGAGGATTCGTATATGCGGGATTGCCGGTGACTGACGATTTGCAGCCTGGAAGAGCTGGAAACTCCACCGAACGTTAAAATTCATCATTATGAATCAGTCAAGCAAACTGACCTTCACCATCCTGTCCATTTCGCTCCTGACGGTTATGGCGGGCGCCGCCATCGCCCCTGCATTG
>CAVEAQ010000086.1:0-6071 GCA_963613775.1 bacterium
CCTCCAAGACCCTCGGGAACACTCTCCTCGTCGGTCTCGGATATAGTTTCTAAAGCGAAAGCCACTGCCACGGCACCGGCACCGGCAAGATGTCTCTAAACTTGCCTGCGGCGGGCGGCGGTGCGGGCGAAGTGCGAGAAGTATTTTTCAGACGGCTTGATAGCTTCAGGGTCGGCTGAGAGGAATTCCTCGCAGAAGAGGTCGCGGCTGCGGAGAAGTTCACGCAGCATCGAGGATCTGTAGGCTGAGGGGGCGTCGGTGTCCCGGCGCCCCACAGCTATGGTGAGGTCGATGAGATCGAGTGCACGGATGAACGCCTGCATCGCCAGTTGAGTATTGCCTTTCTGCTTCCACTTGCTGGTACGGCCAACTTCGCTGTAGATATTCGCCATCTGCTCCATCAGAGGCAACTCCGCCCACTTGGCGGCATCCGGCCTTTTTGGCAGACTGACAGTCATATAATCAAAGTTTTGACAATGTCACGGATTCGCTCGCGGATAGCCGGGTCCTCAACATCGCGACTGCAGTTGTTTCTCCGTGGGGAGATGTTGATTATGGAATCAAATTCGATAAAATCCTCCCCCTCAACTCCCGGATAAAGGTTTATGCCCCACAAGGACACCTGCTCCGAACCTTCTTGTATGAGCTGCTGCTCAAGATCCGCATGAAACTCGGCACTGATGGCCAGGATGTTCTTGTCAATATCCACGACGGCTTTGATCATGTCATCGTAGAACTCGTGTGCAATCTCAGAAAGATGCGCGGAGCTGATGGGTGCGGTAATGATTTCCATAAGGTGCAAATTGACAAAAAAGTTTGGACTTAAGCAAGAGTCCGCCCGCACAATCAAACGCCCGTTGCGAGAGATGGCTATGAAAACTTCTAAGCCGCTAAAAAGAAAATTTTTTAATAATTTTTACCTCTCCGAGATTCAATCGATTCGGAGCAAATGACGGCGCACAGGTTTCAATCCGGAAGCAAAATGGTCGTCCGAGTTTCAATCCGGCAACAAAATCCGCCCCGGGGCGGCTACGACAGCGCTTCGGCGCATTTGGATTTGTCAAATCAACTTTCTACATTTGACACCGCCTGCGAAACACAGGCACCGCTAGTTAGTAGTTTAAATATCTTATATTATGGTTAACACAAGATTCTTTACCCGCTTTATCCCCATATTTGCAGGGATAGCGATGGTTGTCGCAGCCTGCGACAAAAACCAGGTAACCCCTGATCCGGAGCCGGAGCCGGAAGTTGAGGTCCAGCACTTCACAGTCACGATGACCGACCTGACCTACAACACGGGAGTTCTCAACATCACCAGGGACGATCCCGACACTCCTTTCTACTACTCAATCCCGTCAAAGGAAGACCTTGCAAAGCTCGACGGAGATTTCCAGAGTCAGTGCGAAGCCTACCTTGCCGGCGAGTATGAATTCCTGATCAACGACTACGGCCTCTCTGAAGAAGAGGCCATCGCAGACCTCGTGAAAACCGCAGACATCAAGGACCGCGAGCTCAGCTGGTTCAGCGCAGCGACTGATTATGTGCTGATTGTGGCATATGTAGACAACAACGCCAAGGCTGTCAGCAAGTTCGAGTGTCTCGAATTCTCCACCGTCACTCCGGAGCCGGCAGATGTCACCTTCGATCTCAAGATTACAGACATACAGAAGCGCAGTGCAAGTTATAGCATCACTCCGTCCAACCGCGAAGACACCTATGCATACGCCGTGGTGAAGTACAACGACTATAAGGATATGACTGACGACGAGATACTTTCATCTCTGCTCCCGGTCTATTCGTGGACAATGTACAGCGGCCCGTTCTCAGGTACTGCTTCCCTGCAGGCAGGCACCGAATATATGCTCGCAGTTTATGGAAACGTGTACGGCGCAGCCACCACCAAACTCTACAAGAAGATCTTCTCCACCGTTGATGCCGGCGACCCTGCCGAATGCAAATTCACAGCTTCATTCGCCGACGGCGACATCAAGGGCTACACGGTCAAAGCCACCCTTACCCCTAGCGACGATGCCATCGACTACTTCGTGGAGTTCGTTTCCGAAGAATACTCTGCCGAGCAATTTATGACGGAATTCCAGGCAAATATGGATTATATAATTGAAAATGGCGGACTTACCAAGGAGCTCTATTATCAGTTCTTTACCAAGCACGGGGAATACACCACCTCCTGCAACGTAATGCCTGGCAAGGGCTACAAATTCGCCATCATACCTGTGAACAGCAAGACTCTGGAATACGCCACCGATGTCATCTTCAGCGATGTCGTGAAGACCTCTACCCCGGAGGAATCAAACGTGACAGTAGAAGTCAGCTGGGACAAATACTATGATGGAGACTCCATTTACGAATACAATAGCGGCTACTCGTTCTATCAGGGCAGATGCGTATTCCCAATTACGGTGACCCGCAGCGAGGGTACGGCGCAGATCCGCTACGGAGTCTATGTGGATGACGGCACTGAATATACCAAGTCCGAGCTCGTATATGCTCTGCTCAAAAACGGCTCGGCGTGGGTACAGGACTGCTACGCACCATTCGACCGTGACGGTGTAGTGTACGCCGTGGCAATCGACAACAACGGTCTCTGCGGCCCTGTATTCTCCAAGAAGTTCAACTTCACCAAGAGCGGTGCGGCATCCGGAGCCGACTACTTCAAAGACAAGGGATATGCCACCTCAGTAAATTCTGAGGCCAAATCCGAGTCCGCAGCACCGACCTACGAATTCGCCAAGCCGAACGGCATCGGTCCCGCAAGCTTCGCTCCGCGTGCTGAGAAGGCTTATAGAAGGTAAACAGATAATATCTTGAACCCAAAGGAGATGCCGAATACTGTCGACATCTCCTTTTTAAAACAATTATGAATCCCAAGTTTACTCTGCCGGCCCTCGCCGGCGCGCTCATTCTGTTCGCCTCCTGCTCAGGAGAGAAACTGACGCCTGCCGGGACGGGCACGGGTGTCTATCAGAATCTTCCGCCCGTCTCTGCCGTCCCGGGACACATCAGAGTTAAGTTCAGCAGCGAACCATCTGCCACCAAGGCGGCAGGAGGCATCAACCTCTCGTCTCTTGGCGAATGCCGATTGGTAAGAACCTTCTCCGACTGCAGCCCCTTCGAGGAGCGCCACCGCAGGGCTGGACTGCATCTATGGTATGATGTGTACTTCGACGAGAATAAACCGCTGACCAAAGCGGCCGGCGACCTCGGCAATATAGACGGAGTGGAAGTCGTTGAATATGTGCAGAAGACAAGAGAGCAGAGCGTATTCCCGTTCAACGATCCGGAATTCGGCAAGCAGTGGCACTACTACAACCCCGGGACTGCTCCCGGTGCAGTCGCAGGCAGCGACATCAACCTGCTGCCAGCCTGGGAGAAGACTACCGGAAGGCGCGAAGTCATAGTGGCCATCAGCGATGGAGGACTGGACGTCTGTCACGAGGACCTCGCCGCCAACATCTGGCGCAACGAGGCCGAGATTAATGGCAGGCCCGGTGTGGACGATGACGGCAACGGCTACATCGATGACTTTTACGGCTACAATTTCGTGGTCGGCTCCGATGGCGGCACCCCGATAGGGACGCTTGAAGTCACCAACCACGGAGTGCACGTGGCCGGCACTGTCGCAGCGGTCAACAACAACGGCGTCGGAGTCTGCGGAGTTGCCGGAGGCGACGGCTCCGCCGACAGCGGGGTGCGGCTGATGAGCACGCAAACCTCAGGAGGTGCTGCATATATCGAAGATGCATTTGTCTATGCCGCCGACAACGGTGCGGTGCTTGTCAACTGCAGCTGGGCACTGGACGAATACTCGCAGAGCCTCTCTGAGGCGATCGACTATTTCAACAAGTATGCAGGCATCGATGCCGACGGCAATCAGTCTGGGCCTATGGCCGGAGGTCTCGTGGTCTTCGCGGCCGGCAACAATGATGCAACCAGTTGCTTCCCGGCCCAGCAGGACAATGTGTTTGCCGTGGCCTCAATCGGTGCCGATTACGAGCGCGCGTACTACTCCAACTACGGCTCCTGGGTGGACATCACTGCCCCCGGAGGAGATGCAAATAAAGGATTCAACGTGTATTCAACCCTGCCGAACAATGAATATTACGGCTACCAGGGGACCTCTATGGCCTGCCCGCACGTGGTCGGTGTAGCCGCGCTTGCGGTGTCGCAGTTCGGCGGTCCCGGCTTCACCAGAGACAACCTGATTGACATCCTCACCTCCACGGCCAATCCGGTCATCTATGAGAAGAACGATGCCAAATATAAAGATATGCTGGGGGCCGGTCTGGTGGATGCCGGCGCAGCTGTCTCTGTCACTGCCGATGTCCCGGATGCGGTGAGCGGCCTGAATGTCAGCACCAGCGGCAGCACCGTCACTCTCAGTTGGATTGTACCAGAGACAGGAGCCCTTCCGCACCACTTCAATGTATATTATCAGACATCTCCTTTCGAGGCCGGAAGAGCGAGCGCAACCGCACCGCGGATAAGCGTGAAGCGCGGCAGCGCAGCCCGCGGGGAGACGATGTCCTGCGAGATCAGGCAGTTGAAGTCCGAAACAGAATACTATTTCCTGCTCTCCTCATCCAACATCCTGGGCAACGAGTCCGGCTATGTATCTGGCAGCATCAAGACCAAGAGCAATCATAAGCCCGTCATCAGCCCTGTCTCGGGTACTTCCCTCACACTCAAATCCCACGAGAGCGGAAGTCTCGACTTCGAGATCTATGACGAGGATGGACAGGAACTCAGCTGCAGCCTTTCCGGCTGGCTCTACAAAGCCACTCTGACGGAGAGCGAGGGACACGTGAGACTGGATGTCAATGCACTTGACTTCGAAGACGGCAAGACCTACCTCGGCAAACTTAATGTCAGCGATGGCAGTGAGACTGACTCAGTGGATCTTACCGTCACCATTGAGAAGAACCATACGCCGGCAGTATCCGCTGCAATCGACAATGTGGTATTCGGCGCCGTAGGCGAAGAAACTGTCATCGATCTCTCGGATCACTTCGGTGATGAGGACGGCGAGGCTCTGAGCTACAAGAGCAAAATACTCTCAAGCGGGAAATCCGCTGCAAGCTGTTCCGTGTCCGGGGCAGAGTTGAAGGTGACAGCTGCATCATACGGCAGCACTACCTTTGAAGTGACTGCCAGCGATGCGCGCGGCTCCAAAGTCAAGACTTCTTTCTCCGTACTCGTGCGTGACGGTTCGCGACCTGTAGACCTCTACCCCAACCCTGTCACCGACAAACTCAACATCCGCCCCGGCAAGGTACTGACGGCCGACGTGACCGTGTCAAACAAGGCCGGAGCAGTGGTGCTCAGCGCAGAGGGAAGCCACATCGACCCGTTCTCTCCGCTCACCCTCGATATGAGTTCCCTGCCGGGAGGCGTCTACTATGTGACGGTCAGCGGCTGCGGCACCTACCCGGTCGTGAAGCGATAGAGCGCCCTCAGCTTACATTTTAACAATCCGATCCGGCCCTCCGGGTTGGATTGTTTCGTTATAATTGTGTAAATAGTAATCGAAAAATCCCCCGTTCACAAGATGGAAGGAAATAATCAAGGACAAGGTGCTCTGCTCCGCTCTCGTCGACCGACTCTGCCACAAAGCCAGGCTGGTCAATATGACCGGACAGTCATTCCGTGTACGTGAAACTCAACAAATGCTAAAAAACTTGGAATGATAACTGGACTTGCTTACCTTTGAGCCCCTTTTTCAAATCCATTTTGGGGGGAATTGACGTTACTATCTACTTCGGTGATGGCAAATCGATCGTGGGATTCACGAATTAGAGATAAACAATTCAACCTAAGATGGTCGCCGGCGCGGGCGATGCTCAAAATCGCGCCAGCCTCAGGGCGGGTGATACTTCTCTGGGGTACAAGATGAAGACTTTGCGTACATTGCTGCTGCGTGCTGCAGCGCTTCTGCCCGCACTGCCCCTGCTCACCGCCTGCATCTATGATCCGGCGGACCCGGAGGGCGGCAATCTGGGCGTGGGGGATGCGCTGCCGGAGTTCTCCGTAACTCTCTCGGACGGCTCATC
>CAVEAQ010000087.1:0-6070 GCA_963613775.1 bacterium
GGTATGCACCCCAGACCGCGAACTCGAGGAAGTTCATAATTATCAGCCTTGAACTGATATGAGAATTGTTCATTTCTAGTACAAAATTAGTTTTAAGGCTATAAAATTAGCGAGTTTTCCCTGCAAAACAAAAAGAATAAGTTATTTTTGTAAGATATTAAACGAAGACAGATGAGATTCACGAGGACAGTTTCCGACCCGCACAGCGATGCGAGATGCGGACTGATAGAGACAGACCACGGGTGCATACACACCCCGATTTTTATGCCCGTCGGGACGGCAGGTTCCGTCAAGGGCGTCTATCATCGTGATCTCAAGGAAGATATCGGAGCCGAGATCATCCTCGGCAACACCTACCACCTCTATCTCCGCCCGGGTCTAGACACCCTCAGGGCTGCCGGCGGACTGCACCGCTTCGAGAACTGGGACCGCCCGATACTCACAGACAGCGGCGGATTCCAGGTGTTCTCCCTCACCCAGATACGCAAGCTCACCCCGGAAGGCTGCACCTTCCGGAGCCATATAGACGGCTCGAAGCACAGCTTCACCCCGGAGAACAATGTCGATACCCAGAGGATCATCGGCGCCGACATAATGATGGCGCTCGACGAGTGTTGCCCGGGCGATGCGGACCACTCCTACGCGCGCAAGAGCCTCGACCTCACCAAGTCCTGGCTGGAGAGATACGCGCGCCGCTTCCGGGAGACCGAGCCGCTATACGGCTACTCGCAGACATTCTTCCCGATCATCCAGGGCTGCACATATCCCGACCTCCGCCGCGAGGCAGTGGACCACGCGGTGCAGCTGGACGCCGAAGGCTATGCAATAGGCGGCCTGGCGGTGGGGGAGCCCACCGAGAAGATGTACGAGATGCTCGAGCTCGTCTGCCCGATACTGCCCGCCGACCGCCCGCGCTACCTGATGGGAGTGGGCACGCCGGCCAACATCCTCGAGGGCATAGCCCGCGGAGTGGATATGTTCGACTGCGTGATGCCGACCCGCAACGCTCGCAACGGGATGCTCTTCACCTGGGACGGGATAATGAATATGCGCAACGCCAAGTGGGCGCAGGATTTCTCTGAACTCGACCCGAACGGGGCTTCGTTCGTGGACCACACATACAGCAGGGCATACCTGCACCACCTCTTCATCGCGGGGGAGATGTTCGCCGCGATGCTCGCGAGCGAGCACAACCTCGCGTTCTACCTCGACCTTGTACGTCAGGCACGCACCCACATCGAACAGGGAGACTTCGCTTCCTGGAAGGATGACGCCGTCAAACGAATCACTTCCCGGCTATGAGTTTCCCGCGCTTCAAGAAGATCGACCTGTATATATCGAAGAAGTTCATCCTGTCCTTCTTCATGTCGCTGCTGCTCATCATCGGCATCGTCATCATCTTCGACATCTCCGAGAAGATTGAGTACTTCGTCAGCAACAAGGCCCCGCTCAAGGCGATCATATTCGACTATTATCTCAATTTCGTCCCGTATTTCGTCAATATGTTCTCCCCGCTCTTCGTCTTCATCACGGTGATATTCTTCACCTCGAGGATGGCGGCGAATTCGGAGATTATCGCCATACTTTCGGGCGGCATCAGCTACCGCCGCATGCTCGTGCCGTACCTCGCCTCCGCCGCGCTGATTACGGTGCTCTCGCTGGGGCTCAACTTCTATGTAATCCCTAAGTCCAACGCCACGAGGGTGGAGTTCGAGAGTAAGTATATCAAGAGACACAACAACTTCAACCTCAGAAACTTGCACTACCAGATAGCCCCGGGGCAGTTCGTCTATATCGAGTCGTTCAGCCGCTGGAACAACACGGCCTACAAGTTCACCATCGAGAATATCGAGGGCAACCGGCTCACCCGCAAGGTGAGTGCCGAGAATGCGGCCTGGGACAGCACTGACGGCAGCTGGAAGATGCGCCGCGTATTCACCCGCGACTACTCCGCCGGCCTTGAGGACCGAGTCAGCTACAAGGAGAATGTGGACACCGTGATCGCCCTCAAGCTCAAGGATCTCTTCGTCAACGAGAAGACGGTCGAGACCTTGAGTATGGGACAGCTCAATGAGTTGATCGCTACTCAGAAGATGAGGGGCGATGCCAATGTGATGTACGCCCTGATCGAGAAGAACCGCCGCTGGGCGATGCCGTTCTCTGCCATCATCCTTACCATCATCGGAGTCACCCTCTCCTCAAAGAAGAAGAGGGGCGGCATCGGGTGGAACATCGGCATCGGCATTGCGCTGGCATTTTCATACATCCTGTTCCTGCGATTCAGCGAGATGTTCGTCTATACTGACACGCTTCCGCCGGGGATAGCCCTCTGGATTCCGAACGTGCTCTTCGCCGTGATTGCCGCCGTGCTTTACAGGCTTGCGCCGAAGTAGCTGACAGGAGGCCATAATATCTATAAGAATATGAAAGTCAAAGTAATAAATAAGAGCGGCAATCCGCTGCCGGAATATGCCACCGCGCTGGCGGCCGGTATGGATGTGAGGGCGGACAATGCCGAACCGATAGTGCTCCGACCGCTGGAGAGGGCGCTTGTGCCTACGGGACTGTATATGGAGATACCTGCAGGCTACGAAGTCCAGGTGCGCCCGCGCAGCGGTCTCGCCATCAAGAAAGGCATCACCGTGCTCAATTCTCCGGGGACAGTGGATGCCGACTACCGCGGCGAACTCAGGGTGATCCTGGTCAATCTCAGCGGCGAGGACTTCACTGTGGAGAAAGGGGAGAGGGTTGCACAGATAGTGCTTGCCGCGCACGCGAAGATCGAGTGGGAGGAAGCGGAAGAGCTTGAAGAGTCAGCGAGAGGCACGGGCGGATTCGGCAGCACAGGAGTCAAGTAATTGATTATGACGACAGAAGAGCTTTACAAGGCATTTTGCGCCTGTGGCTGCAGGGTCACGACCGACAGCCGCAGCATAAGCGGCGGAGAGATATTCTTCGCCCTCAGGGGGGAGAATTTCGACGGCAACAACTACGCGCTTGCAGCCCTTGAGAAAGGGGCATCTCTGGCCGTGGTGGATAATGCGGAACTTCCTGACAAAGAGGGAATTGTCAAAGTCGCAGACAGTTTCCGCACGCTGCAGGAGCTCGCAGTATGGCACAGAACCCACGTCTGCGGCGGCAAACTCCCGGTACTCGGACTCACCGGCACCAACGGCAAGACCACGACGAAGAACCTTATCCGCGAAGTCCTCTCGCGCAAATACCGCGTCACCGCCACGGAAGGCAATCTCAACAACGATATCGGAGTGCCGCTCTCGCTGCTCAAGATCACTCCGGACACGCAAATGGCTGTCATCGAGATGGGTGCTAACCACCCGGACGACATCGCCAGACTCGTGCAGGTCAGCCGTCCGGACTACGGCCTCATCACCAATGTCGGCAGGGCGCACCTGCTGGGCTTCGGCTCCTTCGAGGGCGTCAAGAAGGCGAAAGGGGAGCTTTACCGCTGGCTGGGGGGACACGAAGGTTCGCTGGTCTTCCTTAACGAGGATGACCCGGACCTGCGCGCAATGGCATCGGGACTGCCTTGCCATATCTTCGGCTACGGCCTTGAATATCAGGGCGCAGAGATACTTCCCTGCACTCCTGAGGAGCCGTATCTGCGCATACGTCTGGACGGGGATGTGATCAGCACCAATCTGGTCGGGAGCTACAATGCCGCCAATGTGCTGGCAGCGATAGCCATTGGCGACCGCTTCGGAGTGCCTCGCAGGGACGCCATAGATGCAATCGGCGCCTTCGTGCCGTCCAACAACCGTTCGCAGCTGGTGAAGAGCGGACACAATACGCTCATAGTTGATGCCTACAACGCCAACCCGTCGTCAATGGCCGCTGCGCTGGACAACTTCTCCGCGATGATTGCTCCCCGCAAGACTGTGATGCTCGGAGATATGCGGGAACTGGGCGCGGATTCAGTCGGAGAACACGCCAGGATTGTCCGCAGGCTCAAGGATTCCGGTTTCGGGGTGTATCTTGTGGGCGAAGAGTTCCGCAAAGCCCTTGATGCTGAGGGTGCTGCCGCAGGCTGGCACTGGTTCGCCACTTCCGCCGAGCTCGCTCAGCGGCTCAAGCTCAGTCCGATCGAAGAAGCTACGGTGCTGGTCAAAGGCTCCCGCGGCATCGAGATGGAGAAGGTGCTGCCGGAACTCTAGTCAGAGTTTCCACCTGTACTGCAGGCTAAGCTGGGTCCTGCCTTCCTTTGCGACGACGGTATTCCAGGGATATGCTACGGTCTCCGCACGCAGCCAAAGGCTGTGCGCCTCGCTGATGTGCCAGCTAAGGAAGAGCGAGGCATTCCAGCCGCGGCCGTAGTAAGATGGGACATTGAAGCTGCCCGGAGCATCCCGCTCATAGACATAGATGCGGTCATCCCAGTTGTCGATGCGGAAAAGTCCGCCCCGCAGCCATAGCTTGAATTTTTCGTCCGTGTAGCCTCCTTCAAGGTAAGTGAGCCAGGCAAAAGCCTTACACCACAAGACATTGAACCTGCCGCCGAAGATCCATCCACGCTTCTGAAGGGAGAAGTCGGTCCTCAGATCCGCACGTAGCGCTCCGGTCTCTGACGGCCTGTAGCGGGCGCACAGCCTCAGCGCAGGCTTGAAGTGCAGCGAATCGGCGGAGAGCCGTTCGTTGCGGAGCAGAAGAAGCAGCTTATGCTGAGCCCGTGACTTGTCCCGCCTCGCGGCGAAATCTGCCGTCAGTACGCAGCGCGGAGTATCCATCCCAAGGGCGATGCCGCTATATTTGGAGTAGCTGCAGTCGTACCAACGCAGCTGCAGGGTGAATTTGCGGCCGTACTGCGGTATCCAGAGAGCGCCGGCCAGGGCCGAGACTTTGCCCTCATAGCTGCAGGCCGCTTCGCCGAAGAGGCTTGTCTGCGGCAGGGATATCCGCCAGTCGAGGGAAGCGGCGTCGGTTGTGGCAGTAATCCCCAGTGTGGAATACCGTCCCAGGCGGCTGAGATTGAGTATTCCAGCCTTGCCGAGCGCATCCCAGGCGGTGCTTAGAGTATATCGCCCGAGCTGCCAGTCTGCCCCGATTCCGCACTTCCCGGCACCTGCTGCCCCTGTGACCGAGATGCCGCTCGGGTTGCGGTAGAATGAAGTCGCAGAGCTGAAACTGCTCAGCGAGAATCCGCTCCAGCTGACCAGTCCCTGCCCGAAACGGGCATTGAAGTGCCCGGCCACGACCTTGCCCAGAACGCCGCGACCATACCAGGCGGCGCTGACCGTGCCAAGGCTCAGTGCCGGCTCGGAATATGTGGTCCTGGAGGTCCATCTGAATTCTGCCCTTTCTCCCAGAGCCGCCTCGTAGCGGAGACTTCCGGCATATTGCCCGGGGGTGCGGGTGGAACCCTTGAGAGTGAGACTGTTGTGGAAGTCCATTGACTCCCGCTGCCCGGGCGGAGAGGAGCTTCGGAGACTGACAAAGAGCGAGAGGGCCGCGGCGAGAGCGGGGGAGAAACCGTCCACGAGCCCCAGTTCGCTTACGGAGAGGACATCGCCGGACTCACGTCGGTAGTCCAGCAGAGAGGCGATCTGATAGGGAGAGAAAAGACCGCTGGAGCGCAGATGGCTCTCTCCGGCAAGGTTGATGTCGAGAGGGTGCAGTGCAAGAGCCTGATAGTGTTGGAGTTCGTCTTCGGAGAGTTCCTCCGTGCACGAGGCGCCGCTGATAGTCAGCACAGCCTCGTCAAATCCCGGCCCGAGAAGGGCAAGCAGCAAAAGAAGTGATTTCATAGTCCTTATGTCTAAAGTCGTTCGAAATTACGAAAAAAATCCGTAATTTCGTGGGATAAGTTAGATTTAGCTCATTATGCCAGAAAAATTAGTATTGCAGGACAAGACCTTCAAGCCTTACATCCCCAACGAGAGGATAATCAAAGCCATAGATGAGGTAGCCGCCAAGGTCAACGCCGACTTCAACGGGTGCACCGATATACCTATCGTGCTATGCGTACTCAACGGGGCCATCCCGTTCACCGGAGAGCTTCTACAGAGACTCGATTTCACCTGCCAGCTCGTCTCCATCAAGATGTCCTCCTACCAGG
>CAVEAQ010000088.1:0-6054 GCA_963613775.1 bacterium
TCACGACACCTCTGTTGTGAGGGCGAACGCCGAGCCAGCGCTTGCGGCCGGCCTTTCCGTGGCTCTCGAGGTTGTGATCAGCGTTGGATACCTCGCCGACGGTTGCGCGGCAGGACACGAGTACCATACGGGTCTCGCCTGAAGGCAGGCGGAGAACTGCGTGGTTGCCCTCGCGAGCTGCGAGCTGAGCGAATGTGCCGGCTGAACGTGCCATTGCGGCGCCCTGGCCAGGACGAAGCTCGATGTTGTGGACGAGAGTACCTACAGGAATTTCAGAGAGCGGGAGGCAGTTGCCGAGCTCAGGAGCGACACCGCTGCCTGATGCGATAACCTGTCCCACCTTGAGTCCCTTAGGAGCGATGATGTATCTCTTCTCGCCATCCTCGTACTGTACAAGGGCGATACGGGCGCTGCGGTTAGGGTCGTACTCGATGGTAAGAACCGTTGCAGTGCAGTTGTCCTTGTCACGACGGAAGTCGATGATACGGTACATCTTCTTGTGGCCGCCGCCGATGTAGCGAACGGTCATCTGGCCGGTATTGTTGCGGCCACCTGTGCTCTTGAGAGGTTCAATCAATGATTTCTGAGGCTTCTTGGCGGTGATCTCCTCGAAAGTGCTGATCACCTTGTTCCTCTGGCCGGGGGTAACCGGCTTGAATTTTCTTACTGCCATTGTCTGTCCCTCCCTTAAATGTTAGCGTAAAAATCAATCTTGTCATCACCTGCAAGAGTGACATAAGCCTTCTTGAAGTGATTCATGCGGCCGCGGAGGATGCCTGCCTTGGTGTAGCGGCTCTTCCTCTTGCCGTGATAGTTGATGGTGTTCACGTCAGCGACGGATACTCCATACTCTTTCTCCACCGCATCCTTGATCTGAAGCTTGTTGGCGTCACGATCCACGATGAAGCCGTAACGGTTCAACTTTTCGCCCTGAACCGTCATCTTCTCTGTTACTATTGGCTTAATTAAAATTCCCATCTCCGTGTTCGTTTAGCGCATGTTCCTCTCTGCGATGATGTCCTGTACACCGTCCACGAAAACGAGCTTGTTGGCGTTCATGATGGTGTAGGTGCTGATCTCGTCGACCGTGGTGACATCTACATAAGGAAGGTTGCGGGATGAAAGCAAGATATTGTTGGAGTTCTCAGGAAGCACGTAGAGGACCTTGCGGTCGCCTGCGCCGATGGCCTTGGTGATGTTGATCATCTCCTTGGTCTTAGGAGCTTCGAGAGCGAACGGCTCGAGGACGATGATTGAGCCCTCTGCCGCCTTGTATGAGAGCGCTGACCTGCGGGCCAGAGCCTTGAGCTTCTTGTTGAGCTTGTTGTGATAGAAGCGCGGAACAGGTCCGAATACGCGGCCGCCGCCTACGAAGATGTTGGCCTTGAGGCTACCGTGACGTGCGCCGCCGCCGCCCTTCTGGCGACCGAGCTTCTTGGTGCTGTGTGCGTTCTCGCTGCGGTCCTTGGTCTTGGCGTTGCCGTGACGCTGGTTGGCGAGATACTGAATGACATCGAGATAGATGGCATTGTCGTTAGGCTGGATGCCGAATACGCTGTCGTTAAGAGTGACTTTCTTTCCGGAATCGGTTCCGTCAATCTTCAATACTGATAATTCCATACTCTTAAGCCTCCAAAATTACATAAGAACCCTTGGCTCCCGGAACGGAACCCTTGACAACGATGAGATTGTTCTCAGGGAGTACCTTTACAATCTGAAGGTTCTCGACCTTCACTCTTGCATTGCCCATATGGCCTGCCATGCGCATACCAGGAAGTACGCGGGACGGCCATGAGCACGCTCCCATTGAACCAGGGTGGCGAAGACGGTTGTGCTGGCCGTGAGTCTGGCCGCCTACACCGGCGAATCCATGACGGTGAACTACGCCCTGGAAGCCCTTACCCTTAGAGATACCGATGACATCGACGAATGCGACACCCTCGGTGAAGACGTCCGCTACGGTGAACTTGTCACCGAGCTTCGGCTCCCCTGCGAAGTCCGCCTTGAACTCGGCGAGCTTGCGCATCGGAGCGGTTCCTGCCTTTTTGAAATGCCCCATGAGAGGCGCGCTGGTGTGCTTTTCTGTCGTTTCGTCATAGGCAAGCTGTACAGCGGCATAACCATCTTTCTCTACTGTACGGAGCTGCGTAACAACGCACGGACCAGCCTCGATAACGGTGCACGGTATGTTCTTACCGTCGGCACCGAAAACGGAAGTCATTCCGATTTTCTTTCCAATTAATCCAGGCATTGGTTTGTTAATTAATTGTTTATAAATACTTTATAAGTTTCCACGCAAAATCGCGGGCTGCAAATATACGATTAATTTTCACAATTTCCAAAAAGTTCTTGATTTATAGACTGTTTTGTATGCAGCAGGCAGGGTTTGGGCGATATGGGCGCGCGATTCACAAATAATGTCTATATTTGTAGTATGGTTCTCGGAATGCTGAGTTTTCTGCACTTTACGCTGGTCGACCTTCTGGACATCCTGATGGTCGCGCTGGTGATTTACTTCATCTTCCGCTGGATCCGCGGCTCGTCGGCCATCAACATCTTCATCGCCATCATCATCGTGCTGGTCGTACAGATCATCGCCAACGCCCTGGGGCTGAAGATGGTATCCTCGCTGCTCGGGACTCTGATCGACGTGGGTGCGGTGGCCATCATCGTGATCTTCCAGCCTGAGATCCGCCGCTTCCTCAACACCCTCGGCAGGCAGGCGGGGGACTCGCTGGAGAAGCGCCCGAAGCTCAAGAAACTGCTGACCGGCAGAAGTATGAGTTCCGTGGACAGCCGCAGCCTGGCGGAGATAGCGCAGGCCTGCAAGGAGATGTCCGAGCAGAAGACGGGCGCGCTGATCCTGATCCGCCGCAAAGATTCGCTCGAAGACATAATCGCGACCGGGGACACGCTGGACGCCCAGATCAGCAGCCGCCTGATAATGAACATATTCTTCAAGAATTCGCCGCTGCACGACGGGGCGATGATCATCGGTGACAACCGTATCATCGCGGCCCGCTGCACACTCCCGATCACCGACCGCAGCGACCTTCCCGCACACTATGGGATGCGCCACAAGGCGGCCCTCGGAGTGTCGGAGCAGTGCGATGCCGACGTTGTGGTGGTAAGCGAGGAGACGGGGGCCATCTCCTTCGTGCACAGGGGGGTGATCCAGACGACGGACAGCATCAACCTTAAACTACTTCTGGGAGACAAAGCCGAATGACAAGCCCTGAACTTGAAGCGAAAATAGGTTTTGACAAGATACGCAGGATCATCTCCGACCGCTGTATGACGGACTATGCCGCCGGACGGGTCGCGGGGGAGGAGTTCTCCACTGACCGGGGGACGATCGAGTCAAGGCTGGGACTGACCGACGAGATGCGGCTGATAATGATGTTCGAGGAGAGTTTCCCGACCACCGGATATATCGATGCCATTCCCTTCCTGGAGCCGCTCCAGAAGGCCGGATCGTCGATTGATCCGCTCTCGCTGGGCAAGCTCAAGACGGCGACGGACACGACACGCCGGCTGCTTCACTTCTTCGGCGGGGTCAAGGACGGTATCTATCCGAGACTCAAGCGGATGGCATCCAGGATCAATTCTTTTCCGGAGGTCCAGAGGCGCATCGAGAACATCATAGACAAATACGGGGACATCAAGGACTCCGCCTCCGACAGGCTGCTGGAGATACGGAGCGCGATACACAGCAAGGAGGCGTCGCTCTCGAAGAGAGCTGGGGCCGTGCTGCGCAAGGCCCAGGAGGACGGCATAGCCGACTCCGACGCCTCCGTGAGCGTCCGCGACGGCAAGTTCCTCATCCCGGTCAACGCCTCCGCCAAGCGCAAGCTCCCGGGCTTCATCTACGATGAGTCGGCCTCCGGCAGGACCAGCTTCATCGAGCCGGCAGAGATCGTCGAGCTGGAGAACGAACTCAACGCCCTGCACTTCGACGAGGAGCGCGAGATCCGCAAGATACTCTACGAATTCACCGAATTCCTCAGACCATACATCCCCGAGCTGCTCTCCGGTGCCGAGTTCCTCGGCGAGATCGACTTCCTGATGGCCAAGGCCCAGACCGCCCTCGACTTCATCGCGGGCGTGCCGGTCGTCTCCGATGACGGCAGCATCAGCCTGCGCAAGGCCCGTCACCCGCTGCTCGAGAGGGCGCTGCGGAGCGAGGGCCGCAATATGGTGCCGCTCAGCATCAGCCTCAGTGCGCAGAAGCGGATCCTGCTCATCTCCGGGCCTAACGCCGGAGGCAAGTCGGTCTGCCTCAAGACCGCGGGTCTGCTGCAGTATATGTTCCAGTGGGGGATGCTCGTCCCTACCTCGGAGACCTCCGAGATGATGATATTCGACCGCATCTTCGTCAGCATCGGCGACAACCAGAACATCGAGAGCGACCTCAGCACCTACAGCTCATTCCTCTCTGATATGAGGGATATGCTCGCATCGGCCGACAGCAAGACCCTGGTGCTGATCGACGAGTTCGGCTCAGGCACGGAGCCTGCAGCCGGAGGGGCCATCGCCGAGGCCATATTGAGCGAAATCGACAAGCGCGGAGTTTACGGCATCATCACCACGCACTACACCAACCTCAAGCTCTACGCCTCGGGGGCGGAGACTTCCGTCATCAACGGGGCGATGCTCTACGACTCTTCCAGGATAGAGCCTCTCTTCAAACTGGAGATAGGTCTCCCGGGCAACTCCTTCGCCTTCGAGCTTGCGCGCAAGATGCGCTTGCCCGAGAGCATCGTAAAGGACGCGGAAGCCCGCGCCGGAGAGGAGTTCGTCGGCATCGAGCGCAACCTTCGCAAGATCGCCCGCAACCGCCGCGCGCTCGACGAGAAGCTGCAGAAAGTCAAGAACAGCGACCGCACGCTGACCGGGCTCACCGAGCAGTACCGCAAGGAGCTGGAAGACATCAAGTCCCTGCGCGAGTCCATCATCTCGGACGCGATGCAGGAGGCCGAGCAGATAGTCAAAGGCGCAGGCAAGCAGGTCGAGAAGACGATACGCGACATCCGCGAGGCGCAAGCTGAGAAGACCCAGACCAAGGAGGCGCGGCAGGAGCTGCAGGGCTTCCTCGGAGCCCTGGAGGACCGCAAGAAGAAGGAAGAGAAGGGGCGCGAAGACTATATAGACCGCAAGCTGGCATCGCTTGAGAAGCGCAGAGGCAAGAAGGAGGGCGCGCCGGCCAAGGAAGCCAAGACCGCACCGCTGAAGGTCGGCGAGAAGGTCCGCATCAAGGAAGGCGGCCTCGTCGGCGAGGTGTCCCGCATCTCAAGCAAGTCAGTGACCGTCATCGTGGGCAATATCAGCAGCACGATGTCCCCGGACCGGGTGGAGAGGATCTCCTCCAACGAGTTCAGGGAAGCCTCCCGCAAGGCGTTCAAGCCCGTGGAGCAGAAGGTAGACGGCGCCATCACGGAGCGCAGGCTAAACTTCTCCCCGGAGCTGGACATCCGCGGCGAAAGGCTCGCGGACGCGCTGGACATCGTGACACATTATATAGATGACGCTGTTATGCTCAACATCGGCACCGTGCGCATCATCCACGGCAAGGGCTCCGGCGTGCTGCGCGAGGAGATCCAGAAATACCTCAGATCCATCCCGGGACTTTCCGTCAGCGACGAGGACGTCCGCAATGGCGGCACGGGAGTAACCATAGTCAGACTATGACCGACGGACGGCAGATAAGCGGCAGAAGAGGAGAGGAAGAGGCCTGCCGGTATCTGTGCGGTCTCGGACACGAAATCATCGTGCGCAACTGGAGGTATGGCCACCTCGAACTGGACATCATCTCGCTGATCGGCTCCGAGCTCCATATCGTGGAAGTCAAGAGCAGGACAGTCCCTGCTGCTGCGGCCCCGGAAGCCAATGTGGATCGCAGGAAGATGCAGCGGCTCACCAGAGCAGCCAATGCTTTCCTCAATTCCGACTCCAGAAAGCGGCTTCCGGGCGACCTGGAGGTGTTTTTCGATGTGATCACAGTGCTCTTCGATGGCCCGAAGTTTGAAATAGAATATTATCCACAAGCTTTTATAC
>CAVEAQ010000089.1:0-5651 GCA_963613775.1 bacterium
CCTTGTCCGGCGCATCCTGCCAGGTGCGCACATGGATGACAGGCTGTCGGTAATCGCGCAGGTCCACCAGGATGAAGAGGTAGCCCGTGTCGGAATAGGTCGCCGAGCAGTATTCCTGCCGTATCTTTATGCCGAAGAGCTGCTCGCCCTTGCCGAGTTTGACTACCTCGCAGTCGGAGAACTGGATATTGATGAACTCCTGGCTTGCGAACACCCGGGCGAGCTGCTTCATATAGCTCTCCTTGTTGTGCCGCGTGAGCGAAACATAGCGGTTGTTGCTGTATTCGTTGGGACCCTTGACATTCTTGAGTACGCGTCCCGTGATGATCAGCGCATCCTCGTCGAAGATGGAGGAGATGTAGTCGTGGCGTTTGAGGGCATAGGCCGTCTTGTAGTTCTCGAGGAAAGCGGTGATAATGATGCGGGCCTCCTCGGTCCAGTTGTCGTGGGCAACGATATCCCTGACAACATCTCCGGAGAGGGCGAATGTGAGGTTGCAAATCTTGCCTTCCCCGTTGAATATGAACACTATATCCTCCACGAACCGCCGGCCGCCTCCCTTGAACGAGAACGCCATCGGCACGCTGCGGCAATACACCTCGTCGCCGAGGGCGTAGAATTGGAGTGAATCGAAATTGAGAAGCCTGGCGTTGCCGTAGGAAATCAGCCGCCTGTAGATGTCGTAGCCCTCCGGCGTGAAGCAGTCTGAGATATCGTCGGTGCCGCCTGCGGAAATGCTCCTGCAGATGCGCGCGATGACCTCTTCATAGGCTGCCGTGAAGACTACAGGGGAGAGGCTCGCCTGTAGTGTGTCCGGTGCGGAGGCGTACTCTTCGCGGGACATAACCGAGAGGACTTTCTTTTTTACTGCGCTGAGGTCAATCTTCTGAGGCTCAGACCTCTGCACTGTCTGCACGGGGCTGCCGTCAGCAGGCTTGAATGCCTCTTCCACCGCCGTGACTTCGCGGAAGATGTGCTGGAGCCTTGCCGGGGTCACTTCGTAGCGGATGCGGTAATCCTCGATGCGCGAGTTTTCCCTCACCTCGATGAAACCCTTGCCGTCCTTTGCCGAGAGCACCCCGCTCCAGCGCTGCCCGTCGTAGAAACAGTAGTCTATATTGCGGACCGGGCGGCCTTTGTATTTGAATGTCAGCTCGACCAGGGTGCGGTCGTACTTGTTCTGCCTGTCGAACGAGACGCTAAGTCCGTCCAGCACCGCGTCTCTGCGGCTCTCCGCGTCCGCTATCGCTGCGGCGTCCAGCGGCGGTAGGCTTTTCATCAGGGATGCGGCCCAGGAATAGTAGCGCAGGGCCACATCAGTCTGGCCTTTCTGCTCCGCCCCATCCGCTATCGTCAGCATTTCCTTGACTTTGTCGCGCCGGCGAGCGAATATGCGTTCCGTGTCGTCCCGGCGGATGTATCGCAGCACGCTGATCCCGCTCCGGCCGCTCGAGGAGAGCATCCCTGACTCCCTGCGGAGGTCTTCGCCGTAGCTGCCCATCAGCGCCCCCCTGACTTCTGCAGAATACGGAAGATCAAGGCTTTGTGAGAGTTTCCCGCTCAGACTGAGCAGCGCCAGACTGTCCGCTTCGCGGGCGGACGCGGCGGCCTGCTCGGCGTAGATGTACGCCTTGTCGCGCTTCACTTCCGAGAAGCTCTGGGCACGGGCCGCAAGCACCGCGGCTGCTAGACAAAGTAGGGTAGTAATTATCCTTTTCATCTCCCTGCAGCTTCAAATCTTGCCTGCTGGTCTTTCTCCATCGGAGCGGTGACGAGGCGCAGCGATTCCCGTATATCCTCCGCCATCAGCGCGGCCTGCTCTGCGTTTGCATCTCCTGAGCGGCAGTAGTCGTGAAAGCGGGAATATTTATCCAATATATTGTCCCACAGCGCTCTGCCTTCCTCGCGGAGCTCGCGGTAGAGGGCGAGAAGCCCGTCGGCATCCGTGCCGGGCAGGGCCTGCGAGGCCGCGAGTCTGCGCCCCGAGCGGTCGAAGAATTCACATTCTCCTCCCGAGAAGGCGGCTGCCAGCTCATCGGTGAGGTAGTAGAGCTCATCGTAAACAGCCGGCAGAATCTCCCGTCCCGTGCTGTCCACGAGCCCGTAGCGTCCCTCCAGTGACACGACACTGGTGCCGTTGAGGCAGTCCAGGCTGCTGTCGTATTCCTGCACGGTCCGTTCCTCCTGCGCCGAAGAGCAGGAGAGCAGTGCCAGGAGCGGCAGAAATATGCCCGGGGACATTCTCATCATAGCAAATTTACCAATTTATAGTGATTATCACTATATTTGGTAGGGATAATTGAATATGGAACAGTCATCGGCATTCTTCTCTTCGATTGACGAACTCGCGCCGTCAGGGCCTGACGAGCTCCGCGAGGTCTATGTATCGCAGTCCGGCTACACCGTGCTCAGTACGGGAGTGCTTGACGGCAAACGAGTTGCGTTCAAATCCCTGAAACCCGCATACATCGGCGACCCCTTCTATGAGGGGATGCTCGAAAAGGAATATGAGATCGGCTGCCATCTCGACCATCCCAACATCTGCCGGACCCTTGACTTCATCACGCTTCCCGGGCAGGGCAACTGCATCGTGCTGCAGTGGGTGGAGGGGGAGAGCCTGCAGGCGCTCCTCGACCACGGGGCGAAACTGCCCGTGCGGAAACTGATTGACCAGCTCTGCGATGCCCTGGAATACATCCACTGTCGGCAGATAATCCACCGCGACCTCAAGCCGGGCAATATTCTTATCACGGCTAACAGCCAGAATGTCAAACTGATAGACTTTGGCCTGTCGGACACTGACGACTATGCGGTGCTGAAGAATCCAGCCGGCACGCTTGACTACGCTTCGCCGGAACAGAGGCGGGGTGAGAGCCTGGACAGCAGGAGCGACATCTATTCTCTGGGGAGAATAATGCAGGCGTTGGGCGCCTGTCCGCGGATTGCCGCCGTCTGCCTCCGGGATGATAGAGACGAACGCTATGCCGACATCACTGAAGTGCGCGCCGCGCTGGGACGCAAATACCGCCTGCACAGGGTGATGATAGCCGCGGCTCTGGCGCTGACTCTCTCTTGCGGGATTGCATTCTACGCCCTGCTTCCGGACATCAGACGCGCGCGCGAGCAACGGGCCGTGGATGCGGCCTATGAGCAGATTACTTCCGATATAAGGGATGCAGGCTATTGAACCTCGACTACTTCTATGCTGCTGAGGCCGTTGGCGGCGCCGGCGATGTAGGAAGGGGTATATTCCCCGTCGCGCAGAATCTTCGGGATGAAGAGCGGATAGCCTAGAGCGAAGCCGGTGGCGATGAAGCGGTCGCCGGTGAGCAATTTGGAGTTCTCTGAGGCGGTCACGACGAAACTGTCCTCCCCCTCATACTTCAGGTGTACGAGACGGTTGGGAGCCCAGCCGATGATGATATCTGTGCCGGGCTTCAGGTCGGAGGAAACTATCATCTTGGAGGAGAAGAAGCGGGATTCGTAGAGGCCGTTGTCGCGGATTTCCTTACAGAAAGTGTAGAAATCTCTCTTGCCGATGAATCTCGAGAGGACATCCAGGGTGGACTGGCGCGGGTTAGGCTTCATCGTCACATAACCCCAGAGACGCTTGAGGGTGGATGACGACAGCAGCTCGCCGGACTCGTGCTCGATGACCACTGACAGGGCCTCGAAGTCGGTCGAAGTGGCCAGGCGCCTGCCATAGTGGCGCTGGACTTCGGAAAGCAGATATGAGAGTTCCGGAATGGATTTCCTCTGATTGTTCTCCATAATTGACAAATATAGGTAAAGCGGGGCGTTGCATCAAGTTCACTTTAGTTCATTTCGAGTATTTTCAAAATAGATTGATTAAATTTGTGATATATGAAAGTCCGCCAACTGCTGTCCCCGCTCCTCTTTCTCGCGCTTGTGTCCTGTATCAAGGACCCCGACGCAGGGCAGTTCGGCGCACCGTCCATACTCGGCGTTTCAGCCGAGCCGGATGGGACGGCTGTGGTGCTCTCATGCGAGGTTTCCAGAAGTGACAATATCCTGAGTTGCGGTTTCCTCTTCGGGCTAAATACTTCAGAGATGGGTATTTATGAGGCGGAGCTCTGTCAGGCCGGCAAATTTTCCTGCCAGATGCCGGGGCTGACATTCGGGGTGAAGTATTACTATCGCTCGTATATCGACGGGGGCGGCGATAGCCTGCAGTCGGAGCTCTCCACTTTCGAAATCGACCAGCAGCTGCCCGATATCGGTCCGCTTACCCTCAGCGTCAAAGACGGCTCGACCGTCAGTTGCGAATACAGCGTGACTGAGCAGTTCAGCGGGACTATGTATGTCTGCGGCGTCTGCTGGGGGACTGAGAGCGGACCCGGTATCGACGGCGCCGGCAAGACAGTGGACAGCTCGGAATATGGTACGCATAAAGTGGAAATTACCGGTCTGACCACGGGAGAGACCTACTATTTCCGTCCATACGCCATCAACGGTAAGGGGACGGTCTATGGCGGGGAGCGCAGCCTGCGCCTTCCGGTGGTGCTGAAGGACGCGGCCCTGCAGGCTTATCTGGTGTCTGCCTGGGATAGCGATTCCGATGGGATGCTGAGCGTGGAGGAGGCCGCCGCAGTGACCGGCATCGACATCTGCTCTGACGATGTCGCAAGCCTTGACGGGCTGTCGCAATTCGCCAATCTGACCACCCTGCGCTGCGTGGGGACTTCAAGTTCGGGCCGCGGGGGAAGCGGCAGCCTTAGTTCGGCGGACCTCTCCGGCAATCCCAAGCTCGCTTCGCTTGACCTCTCCTGCAACAAATTGACTTCCATAGTCTTTGGCTCCTCTCTGGAGGAGCTGAACATTTCCTCCAATCCGGTTCAGAGCCTCTCTTTGCCTGAGGAGAATGCGCTGCGCAGCCTGGATTTGTCGAATACTGCCATCGCTTCTTTGGATTACGAGGGTCTTGGCTCACTGGAGGAGATCCGCATCGGTGGAAGCGCGCTATCCATTGACAATACTGTCAATAAGTTGCGCAGCATCAAGCGGCTGTATGTCGGCGGCAAGCTGCGCGATGCGACCAAGGTCTATCTGCTCTCCAAACTTGAAGTGCTCGACTGCGAAGGGAGCGCCGTGACTGCTCTTGACCTCAGATACAACCCGGCCCTGACTTCTCTCAACGCCGACGGCTGTCAGCTCGTCTCGCTCGACCTCAATCTCAACCCGGCCGTGAAGTCGCTCCATTGTATGTGCTCGACGCTGAAGACTTTATATCTTCTTGAGGGGCAGGAGATTGACGGTATCAACAATGGCGAGCGCCTCTATATCCCGGCCAATGTCGAGATAGTTTATACTCCCAAGATTTCCGATGCAGTATTCGAGCGTTACCTGGTGGATAAGTTCGATACGGATTATGACTCCTTCGTCTCGCTCGCCGAGGCCGCTGTCGTGAACGAAATCAATATCGACAAGGCTTCATATTCCGGTATAGCTTCGCTCCATGGAATACATATGTTCTCCGCGCTTGAGACGCTTCAGCTGCCGGGGCAGATGCTGACTTCCCTGGACCTCAGGGGCAATCCTGCCCTCAAGATGCTTTGCTGCGACAGCAACCCGCTCGCATCCCTGGACCTCAGGGGCAATCCTGCGCTCACGATGCTCTACTGCCAGTCTTG
>CAVEAQ010000090.1:0-5420 GCA_963613775.1 bacterium
ACACACGGATCCCCATCCGGCGGGCTGCCGGCTAGCGGGGATATTCGTAGCGCCACTCGCCACGGCCGCGGCGGGCAAGCATCTCGGAAGCGAGAGATCTGGCGGCGGAGAGATCGTGAAGGCGCCAGTTGCCGCATTCGTCCGGACGCATGCCCGGAATTTCACCTTCATATTCCTCTATGAAGCGGAACATCCCCGCCACGGCCTCGACGAGCCTGTCGTACCGGGGCGTCCCGGGACAGTAGTCCCCGGCGAGGATAAGATAGAAGCCCGTGAGGCATCCCATTGGCCCGAAATAGACGATATCGTCCTTCCAAGCATCGAGATTGCGCAGATAGGTGGCACCGAGATGCTCCACGGTGTGGGCAGCCTCCGGGGTCATCGCCGGCTCGGCGTTCGGACGCTTGACGCGGATGTCGATGGTGGTGGCGGTTTCACCGCCGATACTGTCCTTGCGGGACACATATATGCCCGGGACAAGCAGGTTGTGGTTTACCCGGAAAGATGCAATTTTCTCCATTTCTATATCTCCTTCAAATAATTCAGAATAGCCTTCAGCACCGAGCCTAGGCCGCTTGGGGCGGTATCCCAGAAATCATTGTAGCTCACAGCTTCGGCACAAAGCGGCGCATCGCTCACCATCCTCACCGACACGAACGGCACCCCGTAGCGCCGGCAGGTCTGCGCGATGGAACAGCTCTCCATATCTACGCCCATCGCTCCCGGAAAGCCTTCCGCTATGCTGCGGGCCTTCTCCACCGTGTCCACGAACCAGTCGCCGGACGCAATCGGGGCAAGCCTGACCCCATAACCATAGACTGCGGCAATCCGGTCCCTCAGCGTCTCGAGCTGTGCACCGGGGAGCGAACGGTATTCCAGAGGCTCGCCCTGCACCTGTCCGGAAAGGTTCTCCGGGCCGCAATAGACGTCGTGATAGCGTACTGTGGAAGCACAGATGATGTCCTTCTGGCGAATGCTGCCATCTGCGCAGAGCGTGCCGCAAACTCCAGTGGAGACGATGGCATCCACCCCGTAATGCTCTATCATTGACGCGACGCAGAGCGCCGAATTGACCTTGCCGATACCGGACTGGGCCACGACTACCTCGAGCCCGCCGTCGTATTCCCCCCTGTGGAAGACGAATCCTCCGCTCTGCGCCTCGCACGTGAGGCAGAGACTCCCCTCCAGCATCCGGAGCTCCCGCTCCATCGCAACCGATACACCGATTCTTTTCATACTGCGAAACTGTTTTTAAAATATTCCGCAATATACAAATTTCTCGTTTCTCTTGTATTTCTCGCTGAAAACGCTAAATTTGCACTTGTTAGTTTATAGCATCTGTCATTATGAAAAAGGTTAATTTGCTTTTATGCGGCCTCACAGTAGTCTTTGCGGCCGCTTCGTGCGACAAGAAGAGCACGACCCCTGATCCTGAGCCCGAGCCGGAGCCGGAGCCAGTAGTCGAACCGGTAAACCTCAGCGCCGATGGCACCTCCAACTGCTATGTGATCACCGCAGCGGACTGGTATTCCATCAATGCCACCGTCAAGGGCAACGGCGCCGCCACCGAAGGGCTTGAGGCCCCGGCAGCCATCGAGCCAAAAGGCGCCAAGCTCGTCTGGGAGACCGCCAAGGGGATGATCAGCGACGTGGCCTTCGAGGACGGCAAGATCACATTCACCGCTTCCGAGCAGAAAGGCAACGCCCTCATCGCAGCCACCGATGCGGAAGGCTCAATCCTCTGGAGCTGGCACATCTGGGCTCCTGAAGACGAGTTCGAGGCAGTCGAGGCCAAGAACGGCTACAAGGTTGCAAATATGAACGTAGGCGCAATGAAGTCCGCCTACACCGGCGATGTGAAGCCTTACGGTATGCTCTATCAGTGGGGCCGCAAGGATCCGTTCCCGGCATCTCCGACCGTCACCGGCACCACCGCCACCGTAGGAGCCCCGCTCTATGACGCCGACGGCAAGAATGTAAGCATCACCAACTCCTCCTGGTCCGACACCAATAGCAACACTCTCGCCTTCTCCATCGCGAATCCTACCGTCTGCCTGTCCAACTACGCGCAGTACTACACCAGCAAGGACTGGCTCGCTGCAGATGCCAGCAACGACGCTCTCTGGGGCAACCCTAAGGGCAGCGAGAAGGACTCAGACAACAAGTATGTCAACAAGGGCGCAAAATCCTACTTCGACCCGTGCCCTGTAGGCTACCGCGTACCGCCTGCAGATGTCTTCAGCTATTTCACCACTTCAGGAGGCTACTCCGAGGACATCTCCACCTATGATGTCGCCGACGTAAACGGAGACGGCAAGAAGGACGGCGACGACTTCCGCTACGGCTGGGATTTCAATATGAGGAGCGGCAGCCAGCACTTCCCTGCCGCAGCCCGCTACGACGGCTCCTATGCGATGCTGTACGGCTCAGTAAGCGGCATATGGGGTTCATACTGGGGCAACTGCCCCGCCTCCAGCGTCAGCTCGGTGGGCACTGCATTCTGCGTCCTTTCGTTCCAGAAGATCACTGCAGGCACCTCCACCTCACCTAACGGAGTCGCCAGCAGGGCGGACGCTTACTCAGTAAGGTGCATCAAGGAATAGACAGAATATTATGATCAAAGACATCGCACTGGTCGCTCACGACTCCCGCAAGGCGGAACTGATGAGCTGGGTTAAGTTCAATGCAGGCGTGCTGAAGAACTGCCGCCTTTACTGCACCGGAACTACCGGCAGACTCGTCCGCGGGACGCTGGCCGGAGTCCTCGGGGACGAAACCCCGGAAGTCATCTGCAAGCTCAGCGGCCCGCTCGGAGGCGACTTCGAGATCGGTGCGATGATTGCGGAAGGCTCGATCGATATGCTGGTCTTCTTCTGCGACAACCTCATAATGCAGGGACATCAGAACGATGTGATGGGACTCGTCCGGCTCGCATCGCTCTACAATATCCCTTTCGCCACCAACCGGAGCACGGCTGATTTCATCATCACCTCCTCCCTTTTCGAAGACCCTAAGTATCAGAGGATTATCCCCGCCTGCATCGAGTCCTACAAGACTCGCAAACTGTAGGGGCTTCAAGCATAGCGCAGACCGGGTGCGGATCGGAAGATCTTGTCACCCGGTTTTTTTGTACTCCTTACAGACATACATAATTGCCGCAAATAAGCTAAATTTGCACTGGATTTATCTGATTGAATAGTTATGCAGGATCTGACCGTAAGAAAGGCTGTGGCGCAGGATCTGGAGCGCGTAATGGAGATTTTCGACGCCGCGAAGAAGTATATGCGCTCGCACGGCAATCCCACGCAATGGAACGGCCCATATCCGGAGCGGGAGCTTATGGGGAGCGAAATCGACTGCGGGCACTGCTATGTCGTCTGCAATGATGTTGCTGTCGTGGGGACATTCTGTCTGATTTTCGGCGATGATCCGACGTATGCGGTGATTGAGGACGGCAGGTGGAAGAACGAAGCGCCGTATGCGACGATCCACAGGCTCGCTTCCGATGGCTCGGCGAGAGGGGTCGGGCACGCCTGCATAGAATTCAGCTATAATCTCTTGGAGAATCTCCGCGCAGATACCCACGCAGACAATCTCACTATGCAGCGGCTGCTGGACAAGGAGGGGTTCGAGCGCTGCGGGGTCATCCATCTGAAAGACGGCGCCCCGCGCATCGCGTACCAGAAGTCCAGCGAGCTGAAGGACTGACTTCAGGCTCTTATCTCCCCGCGCTTCACCAGCGCAAAGCGGTGATTGCCGCTCCGCAAGGTGCTGTCGCAGAAATCCGTCACATACGGCATATTTAGCAATATGTACACTGGCAGCCAAATATATTCGGACGGATTTTGATGGCGTTCACAGTATTGTCCCAGAAGGGAAAAAGTATTAACTTAGCCGCGTATGCGGACATCATTAATCAACCGAGCAACTGAAGCGATGGACAAAACTTTCCTTCTCACACTGCTATTGTGCGCCGTCACTACTTGGGCCGCGGCACAAAGCGCACACGGGCCCTCTTCTATGTCAGAGCGACCCCGCATCCTCATCTCCACCGACATCGGCGGCACTGACCCCGACGACAACCAGTCCATGATGCACTATCTGCTCTACTGCAACCTGTTCGACTGCGAAGGCCTCGTCTCCTCTCCATCCTACGGCGACGGCTCGAAGGAGGAGATCATCCGCATGATAGACATCTATGAGCAAGACCTACCCGCGCTGCGCCGACATGCCGAGGGATGGCCTTCGCCGGACTATTTGCGCTCCATCGCCAAACAGGGCCGCCATGGCGCAGCCCCAATGTGTGGCTATTCCACTGCCACTGAGGGCTCCGACTGGATCATAGCATGTGCCAAGAAGGAAGACCCTCGCCCGCTGTACCTCCTCGTGTGGGGCGGTCTGGACGATGTAGCCCAAGCGCTTCACGATGCTCCGGAGATTGCCAACAAGCTGCGCATCCACTGGATTGGCGGCCCCAACAAGAAGTGGAGCGTGCCCAGCTATTGCTACATCGTGGAGCACTTCCCAGACCTGTGGTTCATCGAGAACAACGAGTCCTACCGCGGCTTCATAGCCGACCACAAGGACTCGGGCCGTTTCCATTCCGGCTTCTACGAGGCCTATGTCAAAGAAGCGGGCCATCTGGGTGCCGACTTCTATAATTATTTAGGTGGGGTGCCCAAGCTAGGCGACACGCCCTCCCTACTCTACATGATGGACGGCAACCCTGCCAATCCCGAGCGTGAGTCGTGGGGCGGCCAGTTCGAGAAGATCACCTACAGTTCGCGCCGTGTTTTCAACCGTGCCACCACTGCCAGCGACACCATCCAGCGCGATGGCATCGTGGAGTGGCATTTCAAGGGTCCCAAGCTGAAGGAGGGCCATTATCCCAAGGTGCAGGCCAAGTGGTCGTCCGGAGCCGACAACGAGGTGGGCTTCCTCACCGTCGACAAGCAGCGCTGGCCTGTCTATTACCTAGGCCACGGACATTACATGTGTCGCTACGCCACCTACAAGACCGGCGTCATCTCCTACACCATAGAGGCCGACATCCCGGACTTCCCCAACCTGAGCGGTCAGTTCTATGTGGAGAACATCTTCCCCGGCAAGCATTGCGACACCGACTACAAGCTAGGTCCCACCTGGTGGAGCGACCTCGCCGACCCGGCCCAGTACGCCCCACAGGGCAACAGCTGCCAAGGTGCTGCCACCGTTGCCAAGTGGCGCGACCAGGTTATGGAGGACTGGGGTCGCCGCTGCGGCTGGCTGAAGTAAAATTTTACCGATTCAATACATTCTGCCACAGACTGAACCCGAGTCAACCTAAATCAGGAAAACTGATGCTGTGTCTCCCTATGTTATATCTACTTCGGACATCACGGAGCAGTTCGACTTCAAGTCGCGGCATACAGTCCGCAACT
>CAVEAQ010000091.1:0-5383 GCA_963613775.1 bacterium
TCCGCAAGCTCATCGAGCGCGGCATCGTGAAGACCGTGAAGTCCGCCAAGAAGATCGTGGACCGCAAGGATCCGGTCATCTGGGATATCCTTGAGAATGTGATGAAGGGACATCCGGTGCTCCTCAACCGTGCGCCTACCCTCCACAGGCTCGGTATCCAGGCATTCCAGCCGCGAATGATCGAAGGCAAAGCCATCCAGCTGCACCCGCTCGCATGTACCGCATTCAACGCGGACTTCGACGGTGACCAGATGGCCGTGCACCTCCCTCTCGGCAACGCCGCGATTATGGAAGCACAGCTTCTGATGCTCGGCTCGCAGAACATTCTCAACCCTGCCAACGGCGCGCCTATCACTGTGCCTTCACAGGATATGGTGCTCGGTCTGTACTACATCACCAAGCTCCGTCCGGGCGCTAAGGGAGAGAATATGAGGTTCTACTCCGCAGAGGAGGTGATCGTAGCCTACAACGAGAAGGCCATCGATATGCACGCGAAGATCTATGTCCGCATCCCTGCGGACAAGCAGGATCCTTCCAAGGGCACCCAGGTGGTAGAGACCTCGGCAGGCCGCATCATCGTCAACCAGTACGTACCGGACGAGGTTCCTTACGTCAATGAGGTGCTCGGCAAGAAGTCCCTCAGGAAGATCATCACCGACGTCATCAAGCACACCGGCGTGACCCGTACCGCGAAGTTCCTCGACGACATCAAGAACCTCGGATACGACCAGGCATTCCGCGCAGGTATCTCCTTCAACCTCGGCGACGTGCTCGTCCCTGCAGAGAAGACTTCTCTCGTGGAAGATGCCTACAAGCAGGTTGCCGCCATCCGCGATGACTACGACAACGGTTTCATCACCAACAACGAGCGATACAACAAGGTCATCGACCTCTGGTCTGCAGTGGACAACAAGCTCACCAAGATCGTGACCAACCAGATCTCAGCGGACCAGCAGGGATTCAACCCTGTCTACATGATGCTGGATTCTGGAGCCCGCGGTTCAACTACCCAGATCAAGCAGCTCTGCGGTATGCGTGGACTTATGGCCAAGCCGCAGAAGGCCGGCGCCTCAGGTGCGGACATCATCGAGAACCCTATCGTATCCAACCTCAAGGAGGGTATGTCGGTGCTCGAGTACTTCATCTCCACCCACGGTGCACGTAAGGGTCTTGCAGACACCGCCCTCAAGACGGCCGATGCAGGTTACCTGACCAGACGTCTGGTCGATGTGTCACACGACGTGATCATCAACGAGAGCGACTGCGGCACACTCCGCGGACTTATTGCCACAGCCATCAAGAACAAGGACGAAGTCGTGGAGTCTCTCGGCGAGAGGATCCTCGGACGTACTTCTGTCCACGATATCTTCAACCCTCTCACCGGCGAGCTCATCATCAAGGCCGGCGAGGAGATCAGGGAGAAGGAAGCCGATCTGATCGACTCTCTGCCTATCGAGCAGGTCGAGATCCGTTCAGTGCTCACCTGCGAGAGCCGCAAGGGCGTCTGCGCAAAGTGCTACGGACGTAATCTTGCCACCAGCAGGATGGTCGAGAAGGGCGAAGTCGTCGGAGTCATCGCGGCGCAGTCCATCGGCGAGCCTGGTACCCAGCTTACCCTGCGTACCTTCCACGTCGGCGGTACGGCATCTTCTTCAGCTGCAGACTCATCCATCGAGTCCAAGTACAACGGTATCCTCAAGTTCGAGGAGCTCCGCACCATCGACCGAATCACCGATGAGGGCAAGACCGAGACCGTGGTTGTCAGCCGAATGACCGAGCTCCGCATCATTGACGAGAACACCGGCATCACCTTCTCACAGTACGACGTACCTTACGGAGCCGTGCTCTACAAGGGCGACGGCGACAAGGTGAGCAAGGGCGACTTGATCTGCGACTGGGATGCATACAACGCGACCACCATCACCGAGACGGCAGGTACAATCCAATTCGAGAATATGATTGAAGGCGTCACCTTCCAGAAGGAAAGCGCCGATGAGTATTCTACCAGCACCGACAAGGTCATCATCGAGTCCAAGGACAAGACCAAGAGCCCTACCCTCGTCATCGTGAACGATGCAGGCGAGAGCGTCAAGCAGCTCAACCTGCCTGTAGGCGCCCACCTTATGGCAGAGAACGGCGACAAAGTCAAGGTCGGCGACGTAGTGATGAAGATCCCTCGCGCCGTCGGCAAGGCCAGCGATATCACCGGTGGTCTGCCGCGTGTCACCGAGCTCTTTGAAGCCCGCAACCCTTCAAGCCCTGCAATCCTCTCAGAGATCAACGGCGAGGTCATTATGGGCAAGGTCAAGAGGGGCAACCGCGAGATCATCGTACACAACAGCAACGGTGTCGAGAAGCACTACCTCGTGCCGCTCAGCAAGCAGATCCTTGTACAGGAGAACGACTACGTCAAGGCGGGCACCCCGCTCTCCGACGGCGGCGTCTCGCCGAGCGACATCCTCAATATCCTCGGGCCAGTCAAGGCTCAGGAGTACATCGTCAACGAGGTGCAGGCAGTTTACCGTCTGCAGGGCGTGAAGATCAACGACAAGCATTTCGAGATCATCGTACGCCAGATGATGCGCAAGGTCGAAATAACCAACCCTGGCGACACCGAGTTCCTCAGTGAGGAGATGGTGGACAAGTGGAAGTTTATGGAGGTCAACGACAACATCTACGGCAAGTACTATGTGCTCAATGCCGGCGGCTCACAGCGCTTCGAGATGGGACAGATTATCTCTGCCCGCGATCTCCGCAGCGAGAATGCCTCCCTCGAGCGTCAGGGGCTTGATCCTGTCACCGCACGTCCGACCCGCCCGGCCACCGCACGTCTTGTGCTCCAGGGCATCACGAGAGCGGCGCTGAAGACCGACAGCTTCATCTCCGCAGCCTCCTTCCAGGAGACTACCAAGGTGCTCAGCGAAGCTGCCATCCGCGGCCGCGTCGATCACCTCGAGGGCCTCAAGGAGAACGTCATCTGCGGCCACCTGATCCCGGCCGGAACCGGTCTCAAGGACTATCAGGACATCATCGTCGGACGCAAGGACGAACTAACAGAGGAGCTCAACGAACTCTAGACGACACTCTCTATCATAGCGAAAGGGCGACCCGCACGGGGCCGCCCTTTTTCGTGGCTTAAGTTATGATGGTACCAAGTTATTTTTTAGGAAGAACTAAATATTTTGTACCTTCGTGGATTATCGTTTATAGACAATGAGAACTCTTAGCCTTACCAATACCCTTTCACACAGGAAGGAAGTCTTCGTGCCGGTGCATCCGGGACACGTCGGTATGTATGTTTGCGGGCCGACCGTCTATGGTGACGCCCATCTCGGGCATGCGCGTCCGGGGGTAACCTATGACGTACTGGCCCGACTGTTGCGCCACCTGGGATATAAGGTGCGCTATGTGCGCAACATCACTGACGTGGGGCATCTGGAGCACGACGCCGACGAGGGAGAGGACAAGATAGCGAAGAAGGCGCGGCTGGAACAGCTGGAGCCGATGGAGGTAGTGCAGACCTATACCCTGCGCTACCACGAGGCTATGCGCAAGCTCAATGTGGCTCCGCCGTCCATCGAGCCGCGGGCATCCGGGCACATCATCGAGCAGATCGAGGCGATAAAGAAGATTCTTGATGCCGGCTACGCCTACGAGAGCAACGGCAGTATCTATTTCGATGTTGCAAAGTACAATCAGCACTTCCACTATGGCGTGCTCTCCGGACGCAATCTGGACGACACGCTGGAGGGGACGCGCAGCCTCGACGGGCAGTCCGACAAGCGTGCGCCTTACGACTTCGCGCTGTGGAAGAAAGCTGAGCCCGAGCATATTATGCGCTGGCCATCCCCGTGGGGAGAGGGTTTCCCTGGCTGGCACCTCGAGTGCTCAGTGATGGGCGAGAAATACCTCGGACGCGAGTTCGACATCCACGGAGGCGGAATGGACCTTATGTTCCCGCACCACGAGTGCGAGATTGCGCAGAACCAGGCTTCGCGCGGCACCCAGGGCGTCCATTACTGGGTACACAACAATATGATCACCATCAACGGCCAGAAGATGGGCAAGTCTCTGGGCAACTTCATCACCTTGCCGGAACTCTTCTCCGGCAACCATCCGAAGCTCGCCCAGGCATACAGTCCGATGACGGTGCGTTTCTTCATACTTCAGGCACACTACAGGAGCACCCTGGACTTCTCCAACGAAGCCCTGCAGGCCTCAGAGAAAGGCTTGAAGAGGCTGATGCAGGCTGCCCGCGAGCTCTATGCGATGGTCGGCAGACCGGTGCCTCAGATTGCCTACGGCGAGCTGAGTGAGGCTGTCGCTCCCGACAGCTGCCCGGCCGAGAGCGCCGAGGTCAAGGCGATTTTCGACGGGGTGTACGATGCCCTCTGCGATGATATCAATACTCCTGTGGCTCTTGCTCACATATCCGAAGCCGTGCGCCTCATCAATTCCGCCAAGGCAAAGCAGCTGACACTCAGCGAGGGCGACAAGACCACCCTCGTGCAGATCTTCGACGATGTCGTCTTCGGCGTGCTTGGACTCAAGGATGAGGAAGCTTCGGAAGGCAGCGAAGGCAAGGTCATCGCAGGACTTATGGATATGGTGCTCGAGCAGCGTGCCACAGCCAAGGCAGCCAAGGATTGGGCCACTTCAGACCACATCCGCGACTCCCTCAAGGCCCTTGGCATACAGGTCAAAGACACCAAGGACGGAGCCGAGTGGACGCTTGAGTAGGGGGACTACTCCCCTAAGTCAATAGGGCCGAAACTCTGCTGGACGCTGCGGTGCAAACTGCGCAAGCGCAGCGAGACGGCAATCATAATCGCTCCGATCACTATCAGCGCCACCCCTGTGAGGATCACGACCACAGCCGCGCCGAAGAACGGCTTGAAGATAATCAGGACTGAGAGGATCAGCAGGAGCACTCCTCCGGCTATGCCCCAGCCGGCGCCGCGAACATTGAACATATTAAGGTCACCGGACAGCCCGATGAGCATAAAGCTGTGATACATCACCCAGATGCCGAGGAATATCGGCAGGAGTGCGGCGGTGACGGACGGCATTGCGCAGAGCAGTATGCCGACGATCAGGTCAAGTATGCCTCCGGCGATATTGTAGCTCCTCATCATAAAGTAGTTGAGACTGCTGAACGCTGCGACAAGTTCAACGACACCCGTAACGAGCATCACAATGCCGAAGAGCAGACTCAGGGTCAGATAACTCTCGAGCGGATTGAAGAATACGACAATTCCAGACCCGATGCAGAGCAGTCCGCAGATTAGGAACAGCCACCAGCACCTCACTGCCCTGGATGCCCTGTCAAACATTTTAGAGAAAATGTTGTTCATATAAATTTCACTTTTATTTAAATACGGCT
>CAVEAQ010000092.1:0-5200 GCA_963613775.1 bacterium
GACTTTCGAGCGCTACGACGCCGGCCATATCCTCGTGGCTTACAATGTGGAGGAGCTGACCTCGGAGGAGGGCGAGAAGTCCTTCCAGTTCGACACGGTGCTCGTGGAGAACCCTACCTACGAGGAGATAACTGTAGCTCTCATCAGAGAGCAGTACGACGCCAACGAGGAGCTCGCGCTTCTGCGGAAGCAGGCGGCGGGCGTGGAGTGCGATTTCGCGGCCTACAACGAGTTCGTGGAGAGCTGCAAGGCTCTCGCGAAATCTATCGTGGGCGCTGAGGCATAGGAGGGCGAGCTATGGCTAAGATGTCGCGGGAGGCGAAGCTGACGGCCCAATTCTGGCTCGCCGTGTGTGTCGTGGTGGCGGGCGTGGCCCTCATCTTTATGGGCTTCCTCGTCCCGCCTCCGGGAGAGATTGACAATTCGGTGCTGGTGGCATATGGCGAGACGCTGACCTTTGCGGGCAGCCTCATCGGAGTTGACTACCACTACAGGGCGAAGAGCGGCAACGCCTCCGGCGACGCATCGGCCAAAAAGAACGAGAGCGATGGCTAAATTTAAGCATTTCGAGCTCGACGAGTTCGTGCGCAGCACGACCGCCGAGCAGTGCGGGCTCGACAACACCCCGACTTTCGAGGTGGTAGACCGCCTGGGGGTGCTCGTGGAGAGGGTGCTCGACCCGATCCGCGAAGCCTGGGGCGGCCCTATCAAAGTGTCGAGCGGCTATAGGTCAAAGGCGCTGAACGCGGCCGTGGGAGGGAGTGCGACCAGTGCGCACCTCTGCGGCTGGGCGGCGGACCTCCAGCCGGCAGACCCGGGCGAGATTGACGAGTTCATCGCGTTCGTGGCCGGCTGGTGCAGAGCCTCCGGCACTGCCTACGACCAGATAATCGACGAGCGCTCCAAGAGCTCCGGGGCGCGCTGGTGCCACTTTGGGCTCTATGCCCCGGACGGCAGGCAGAGGGGGGAGTTCAAAGCTATGACCAAAAATGACTAATTTATGGCGAAAATCATTGACGCGCTGAAGAGCGAGAGCGCGCGGAAGCTCTACGCGTTCATCATTGTGCTCTGCTGGCTCTTTTACCTCATCGGAGGTACCGGCTATCTCTTCTATCTGCATCTTCCTCAATTCGCCGTGGCAGGGATAGGCGTCTGCGCTATGGCGTGGCCGGTAGTGGCCAGGGCAGGGCGCAAGCTGCTGCAGTGATATGGGCGCGGCGAAATGGCTATTGAGCGCGGGCATCTTTGCAGGTGCCTGCGCTCTCTGCTTCCTGGGCGGGCGGGAAAGCGGCAGGAGGGCGGCATACGCCGCAATGAAGCCCGAGAGGGACACTTTGATAGTCCGGGACACTATAATGCGCGAAATGCCGGTAGAAATCGAACGGAGAGTAGTGGACCGCGTGCTCGTGGAAGTGCGGGATACCGTACGGGAGCGCGATACCCTCTACCTGCAGCTGGAGAGGGAGCAGCGGGTCTATGCGGACAGCAGCTACCGGGCGGTGGTCAGCGGCGTGCGGCCGCGGCTCGACAGTCTGCAAATCTATACTACGGAGAGGATAGTGACCGAGAGGGTCGTGCTCACCGCCAGGGAGCGCCCGCGGTGGTCGCTGGGCCTGCAGGCGGGCTACGGAGCGACGGCCGTCTCCGGGCAGCTACGGCTCGCGCCCTACCTGGGCATCGGGGTGACCTACAACCTGGCAAGTTGGTAAGTAATTTTTCAACCCTTTGGATATTAGGCAGTTAGGCCGTGTTCACTGCACCGAAGTTCCCGATTTCTGCACCGAAGTAAAAAAAGTGCAAATATTTTTTGAAAATTGTTTGCAGTTATCAAAATTATTTGTACCTTTGCAATACAAACAAACGACAAAACATTTTACACTTTATGACTACGACAACAAATTTTGAGAAGAACGGCAAGAGTTACCTTTACATCTCCGTAATTGCACAGGTCAAGGAAACCGAAAAGGCCATCTGCCTTAAGGTCAATGCGACCTGGAACATGAACAAATACTACGAGAAGGACCTTTGGTTCCCGAAGTCAGTGATTGCCCGCGACGGCGACGCCTACGGAGTGGCCGACTGGTTCTACGCCAAGACCTCCGAGCAGAACGCCTTCCACGGCTACCCTATGAGCTTCCGCGAAACATACTTCCGGGCATAAATTAACCCTATCAATTTTATATTTATGAAAAGATATCAGATTATTGCCACTACCGACGCTTACAGCGCCAGCAGGAGCGCCAAGTTCAACGGGAAGACCGAGGTGGTCGTCAATGAGTTTAGCTGCCTAAAGGAGGCAAACGCCGAGCTGCTCCGTATGTTCGGGAGCGCCGCCGGCGAGAGCTTTGCGAACTGGGGCATCGCAGTTATCTGGGCTGCCCGCAACGGCAACGGGAGCTTCAGCGCTCGCAAGACCTTTAGCGACGGCACCAGGAGCTACACCGAGGATGTCTACACCTATAGGACGGAGGTAGTCGATGAGTAGCGGGGGCAAGCGCCCAGGCGCGGGGCGGAAGAAGCGCGCGCCGAGCGTCACGATAAGTATCCGAGTGACCCCGGAGCAGGCGGAGCTCTACAAGGCCCGCCGAGAAGAAATCAAGGGAGAAATAATTGCCCTGCTGGAAAGGGAGAGAGCAGCCGGATAGGGCTGCTTTTTTCGTAAAAAACCAGGCCGCTATCACAGCGGCCCGGCTGACATGAAAGTAAAATCTCTGGTATATCGGAAATAAATACCGGCTGCAAGGTAACGAAATTTTTGACATCGTGCACCTGCGAGCGGCGGAATTTGACGAAATAGGAAATTTTGTCAAATCTTTGATTAAATGTGTTGCGAAATTCAAACATTATTTGTAACTTTGTGACCGTTAACAAAACATTTTACACATTATGACACTGGAAATGAACAAGGCCGACTATGACGAGCACCTCGTCAGGGCCATCAGCAAAGGCCGACTGCAGGGCATCACCTGCGAGCGGCAAGACGAGAACACAATGACCATCGCAGCAGGCGACGACATCACCAAAGCTCTCGAGCGCTTGAAAGGCGCGGGAGTGGAGGACATCGCCGACACTCTGGGGGCCTACGGCGTAGAGTTCCTGACGCCCGCGGCGCTGAGCCACAAGGCGCTGTGCGTCTTCGCTGGGAATTTGGCCTTTATGGCCAAGACGATATGCGACCTCGAGAACGATGCTATCAGCTACGGCTACGAGTTTCACGAGGAGAGCGGCGTCAGCGCGGAAGCCCGCAAGAAGAGGAACGCGATGTACGAGGCGCTGCGCGCTTACAACGCCTGGGATGACTGACCGACGCCGCGAGGCGCAAATCGTTTCTAACATATCGAAAGGCGTGCCGGGAAGATGGGGGTATCTGTAGCAAGCAGCCGGGGGTTCGACTCCTCCCACGCCACGAAGCTCCGGGCGGGAGCACCGGGGTAATCGACAAAAACAAACATTTTACACATGATGAAATTCATTAACGAAGTGGACCTCCAGGGCGAGGTCGGCAAGGTGTACGGCCTGCGGGGCGGGCGCGTGGAATACCTGCTCAGGACAGTGGAGCTCATTGAGGGCGATAAGCCCGGAGAGGTGATTGCCAGCACGGCGTGGCACATCTGCCTGGAGAGCTCCGTGACCGGGGCAGCCGTCAAGACGGGCGACAAGCGGCACATCGCCGGGAGCATCGAGCAGCGACGCGTGGCCGACGCGCACGGCAACATCTGCGCTACCTATGCGATAGCGGTCAAGAGGTCGAGGCCGGTGGAGCTATGAGAGCGGAGCTGGCAGACAAGTACCTCAAGGCGCACGGAATGACCATCACCCGCGGGACGCATAAGCAGCAGGTATTTATGCCGTACATCGTGATGGACAAGGCCCGCGAGCTTGCGGCTCATAGCATCGGCCAGCTGCCACTACGGCACGAGGCAAAGCGCTGGAGGGGAGAGCTCAAGAGGGTGTACCACGAGTTCTGCGCTGACTTCTTCCGGCCGTACACGCAAGACGAGGTGGACGAAATCATCGAGAGCTTTGACGGCTTCGAGGCGTTCATCGACAACGAGCTCCAGCTCACGAGGGTAGCGGTCAGCAACGCCGTGGACTTCCTCGACTTCGAGCTCCAGATGACGATGACGGACATCTTTCTGACGCAGATAACGGCCCAGTGCGCCGCGATAATCTACTACGACGGCTTCGCGCCGAACGCGCCGGAAGCCCAAAGACACAACAAGCATATCGAGCGCTTCGAGCGGCTGACGATGAAAATCGGAAACGCCTACTACAAGAGCACCGGGAACACCCGGACGATAGCATCGAACGAAATCCCCGAGCTCGACCGGGCGCTCTCGAGATATGCGATGAAGATAGCAAATTACAATGAACAAATTTAGCTGAAGATATGGACGAGAAATACAAGAGCGCGCCGTGGCGCGACATCAAGGTAGAGCGGCCCTGCGAGCACGACGGCTTCAACGTATGCTGCTGCGTCTGCCCGGAGCTCGGCCCTGGGGAGTATAGGATGATTTACAAGCGCTCCCGCTTCGGCAGGGCGTACGACTACTTCTACGACGAGTGGGGCAGGCAGTGGGGATGGGATAGAATTAAATTTTGGAAACATTTTACCGACTAAAATTCACAACACAATGGAAATCAACGAACTTATCAAAACAATGGAGCGGGGGCTGGCGGAGCTCAAGGAGCTGGCCGCAAAGGACGCTGCGAAGAAGGACGACCGACCGGTGACGGAGCGGGTCAAGACTTTCGATGACGCACTCCGTGAACTGGGCGACGAGCACCCGCTGGTCAGGCAGTGGCGGGGCTTCGAGGCTATGACGGACGGCGGGGAGGCCACGCTCGACAACGCGGACCTCGTGGCCTACTACAAATTGCGAATTATCACGGCGGCGCTCAACGAGGGCTGGACACCTCAGTTCCGCGAGTGGCGTTATTATCCATATTTCGCGCTATACACGGAGAACGAGTGGAACGAATTGAGCGAGGATATAAAAGAGGGCGGGCTTCTGGTCGGCGGTTTTGCGCATGGCGGCTCGAATTGCGGCTTCGCTTGCATGTACGCGTCTTACGGGCCCACGTACACGTTTGCGAACTTTGGCTCTCGCCTCTGTTATAAGGCCGAGGAGCTCGCCGAATATAGCGGCAAGCAGTTCGCCGACCTTTGGCTGGACTACTACTTAATCAGGAGGGGATA
>CAVEAQ010000093.1:0-5166 GCA_963613775.1 bacterium
CAAGCTATGACGGCAGCAAGATCAGAGGCGTAACGCTTAGCGCCGCCCAGACCGCAACCTCGGCGCAACTACTGCGACGGCCGGCGAAGTAGGCTCCCTCGGTCTTTTCTACCAGTGGGGCAGAAAGGATCCTTTCCTCGGTCAGCAAAAGCACAGTTGCTCTTTCGACTGGTTCCTGGTCAACAAGCGATACTGCGATAAGTCAAGAATTGGCAGCACAGAATCCTACGACTTTCTATACAGGCACCAACAATTATCTGCCGGATGGAAGCTGGGCTTCATCGAAGACAATTTACGATCCTTGCCCTGCAGGGTGGAGAGTCCTGACGGCGGCACTGAAGGGATCTGGGCCAAGGCCAGAAGTTCCGCAACCTTCAAAGTCAACAGTGCCTCTTATGGCCTGAATCTCGGCGGCACATTCGGCTCTGATGAGACCATCTGGTATCCCGCTTCGGGTTATCTGCACAATGGAAAGGGTAAGGGTACGCCGACAGGTGTAGGGAGCAACGGTCACTACTGGTCAGTTACTCCTAGTACTTCTAACGGCAACTCCGCTTGCTACCTCTACATCTACCCCGCAGGCTATGTCTACCCTTCGAGCGGCATCGTCCGTTCTTGTGGAAGGTCCGTCCGTTGCGTCAAAGAATAAGCAGAAAAACAATTCGGGTGCAATGCGGTGGTCGGGCCTTGCCGCAGCGCACGAATCGTGCAATTCACCTACGGGCGACTGCGCCCCCACAGGACCGTAGAATTAGGACTCTGCTGAATGGCGAGCGGCTTTAACTCTTCGACATTCAGTTCAGCACCCGTCTGACAGCGCTCTGAGGCTATATGTCCTGAAAGTGTTTCGCAAAAAATCTTTGATGACCTCGAAGAGAATCCGACTTCCCGCATGGCCACCCGGGAAGTTGAAGGTGGGCCGAAATAACGGTAACTTTAAATACCGACCTATCTCCTCATCGCCTTCAGGCGCTGCTGGAGGGAGCCGTCGACGGCCATCTTCATCATCTTGCGGCTCTGCTCGAACTGCTTGATGAGCTTGTTGACATCGGCAATGGTAGTGCCTGAACCCTTGGCGATGCGGCTGCGGCGGGAGCCGTTGAGGCACTCCGGGTGCTCCTTCTCGTATGGGGTCATCGACTGGATGATGGCTTCGGTGGACTTGAAGGCGTCTTCCGGGATCTCTACATCCTTGAGCGCCTTGTCCATACCGGGCAGCATACCCATCAGGTCCTTCATATTGCCCATCTTCTGCACCTGCTTGAGCTGATCGTAGAAATCGTTGAGGGTAAACTGGTTGTGCGCGATCTTCTTTTTGAGCGCACGGGCCTGCTGCTCGTCGTACTGCTCCTGCGCCTTCTCCACGAGGGAGACCACATCACCCATACCGAGGATACGGTCGGCCACGCGGGCAGGGTAGAATATGTCGAGCGCGTCCATCTTCTCGCCTGTGCTGACAAACTTGATCGGCTTGCCGGTCACGGCCTTGATCGAGAGCGCGGCACCGCCTCTGGTGTCACCGTCCATCTTGCTGAGCACCACTCCGTCGTAGTTGATGGCCTCGTTGAACGCCTTCGCCGACTCGACCGCGTCCTGACCTGTCATCGCATCGACCACGAAGAGGGTCTCGGTCGGGGAGAGAGCATCGTGGAGAGTCCTGATCTCATCCATAAGCTCCTTGTCCACTACGAGACGTCCGGCAGTATCGACGATCACGACGCTGTAGCCCTCCTGGCGGGCCTTGGCCACCGCGGCCTTCGCCACCTTGACCGGATCCTTCTCGCCCTCCTCGCTATAGACCGGGACGGCAATCTGCTCTCCGAGAGTCTTGAGCTGCTCTATGGCCGCCGGACGGAATGTGTCGCAGGCAGCGAGAAGCACCCTCAGACCCTTCTTGCTCTTGAGACGGAGCGCCAGCTTGCCGCTGAAGGTGGTCTTGCCGGAACCGTTGAGACCTGCCACCAGCACCACTGCAGGGGAGCCCTTGACATCAATCTCGCTATGCTCGGAGCCCATAAAGTCGGCGAGCTCGTCGTGGACGATCTTCACCATCATCTGCTGCGGCTTCACGGCAGTGAGCACATTGGCGCCCATCGCCTTGGCCTTGACCCTGTCGCAGAAGTCCTTGGCTACCTTGTATGACACATCGGCGTCGAGCAGCGCCCTGCGGATCTCCTTGAGGGTCTCGGCCACGTTGACCTCGGTGATCTTGCCCTCGCCCTTGAGTATTTTGAATGACCTTTCGAGTCTGTCGGAAAGATTGTCGAACATAATAAATCGGTTTGGAACGCAAATTTAATACTTTTTGGCGTATCTTTGCGCAGATATGGGACATCATTCACACAGTCACCACCTTCAGACCGTCGAATCGCTGAATGCGGTATATTTCATAGCCATCGCCCTTAATTTCGGCTTCGTCATCGCTGAAGCGGCAGTCGGGCTCTGCTACAACTCTATCGGCCTACTCTCCGATGCCGGCCACAAGCTCATCGATGTGTTCTCGCTCCTTATTGCCCTGCTGGCATTCCGCCTCGCAGGCAGCCGCCCCAGCGAGCGCTATACCTACGGATACAGAAAGACTTCCGTGCTCATCTCGATGTTCAACGCCCTCATCCTGCTCATCGCAGTGGGCGTGATCGTCTATGAGAGCATAGAGAAGATCTCCTCCCCGGTGGAGGTCAACGGAGCCGCCATTTCCTGGACGGCCGGCCTGGGCATTGTCATCAGCGCAGTCAGCGCCCTGCTCCTTATGCACCACCAGAAGCGGGACATCAACACCAGGGGTGCCTTCCTGCATATGGCGACCGATGCCCTCATATCGGTCGGCGTGGTGATCTCCGGAGTCGTCATAAGCTTCACCGGCTGGAACATAATCGACCCTATAATCAGCCTCGCGGTCGCCTCGCTCATCCTCTACAATACCCTCAAGCTCCTTGCGGCGAGCTTCAGGATGTGCGTGGACGGAGTGCCGGAAGGCATTGACTACAAGGAAGTGGAGCGCATAATAAAAGAAACCCCGGGCGTTGCCGGGGTAACTGAACTGCATATCTGGGCAGTGAGCGTGACTCAGACCGCTCTGACCGCCCACCTCCATCTGGACGGGAGCGTGCCGTCCGGGGAAGTGACTGCGGCGGTCCGCAAGTCGCTCGATAGCCGGGGTCTCAGCCCGATCACTCTCGAAACCAGAAGCCGCTAATACTCGTCCCAGCTGCGGATGCTTATCTTCTCCTGAGGAACCGCGCAGAATGCTCTGATATAAGCAGTTGCAAGCCGGTAGTTGGTAATCAGAGGCACATTGAAGTCAATCGCCGCGCGGCGCATGCGGTAACCGTTGGTCAGCTCCTTGTGGCTGTAGTCCTTAGGGATGTTGATTACCAGATCTACATCGTGCTTGCGGATCACCTCTATCGCATCAGGGCAGCCCTCGAGCGGCTCTTCACCCGGCCACATCACCCTCGTGGCAGGGACTCCGTTCTCATTCAGATAGCGTGCCGTACCTTCGGTGGCATAGATAACTATTCCCTTGTGGCTCAGCATCTGGCAGGCCGGCAGGATGTCAGCCTTCTGGCGTGCGTTGCCGGAGGAGATCAGCACAGCTTTGTGCGGGATTCTGTGCCCGACGGAGAGCATAGCCTTGAGCAGGGCGTCGTCCAGATTGTCCCCGATGCAGCCGACCTCGCCGGTGGAGGACATATCCACTCCGAGCACGGGGTCCGCCTCGTTGAGACGGGAGAACGAGAACTGCGAGCACTTCACTCCGACATATTCCAGATCGAACGGGTCGATGCCCACCGGTACCGGATGCTCTCCTAGCATGCAGCGCGTAGCGAGCTCGATGAAATTGACTTTCAGTACTTTGGATACGAACGGGAAACTTCGCGAAGCGCGCAGGTTACACTCGATCACCTTTATGTAATTGTCGGTGGCGAGGAACTGGATGTTGAATGGTCCCGTGATATGGAGCTCGGCTGCGATGGCTGCCGTGGTCTTGCGGATCCTGGCTGCCGTGATGCCGTAGATCTTCTGCGGCGGGAACTGGATGGTCGCATCGCCGGAGTGCACTCCGGCGAACTCGATGTGCTCGGAGATGGCCGAAGCTATCACACGGCCGTTGTCGGCCACCGCATCGCACTCAAGCTCCTTGCAACGCTGCATGAATGAGCTGATTACGACCGGATGCTCGGGCGAAACCTCCACCGCCATATCGAGGAAGACCTTGAGGTCCTCGTCGCTGTAGCAGACGTTCATCGCAGCTCCGGAGAGCACATATGAAGGACGCACCAGCACAGGGTAGCCTACTTCGGCGATGAAGCGGTCTATGTCTTCCTTGGTGGTGAGTTCGCTCCAGCGCGGCTGGTCGATGCCCAGCTTATCCACGATGAGCGAGAACTTGTTGCGGTCTTCGGCTCGGTCGATATCGAGGGCGGAAGTCCCCAGTATCCTCACGCCGCTCTCCATCAGAGGCAGGGCGAGGTTGTTCGGGATCTGGCCTCCCACGCTGACAATCACGCCCATAGGCTTCTCGAGCGAGCAGATGTCCATCACCGTCTCGTAGCTGAGCTCGTCGAAGTAGAGCCGGTCGCAGCTGTCGTAGTCGGTGGAGACTGTCTCCGGGTTGTAGTTGATCATTATCGCGTGGTAGCCTCTCTTGCGCAGGGTCTGCAGGGCGTTGACCCCGCACCAGTCGAACTCCACGCTGCTGCCGATGCGGTAGGCGCCGGAGCCGAGTACAATCACTGAACGGGAATTCTCTCCGAAGCGGACGTCGTCGGCACTTCCGTTGTAGCTGAGATAGAGGTAGTTGGTGTCGGACGGGAACTCCGCCGCGAGCGTGTCGATCTGCTTGACGCAGGGGCGCAGCCCCTCGGAGAGGCGGCGGGAGCGCACCTCGGCTTCCTTGATCTTGAATACCCTGGCAATCTGGATGTCAGAGAATCCCTGGCACTTGGCCTTGCGGAGCAGTCCGGAGCTGACTCTTTCCAGACTTGGGCAGGCCTCCAGCCCGCGGTAGGTGGTCTCGATGTTCTCGAGCTTGTCGAGGAACCATCGGTCGATCTTGGTGAGGGCGTGTATCCTGTCGGTGCTGTAGCCTGCTTCGAAGGCCGCTGCAATCGCGAAGATGCGGGTGTCGGTAGGGTTCTTGAGCGCCTCGTCGAGGTCCTCGGC
>CAVEAQ010000094.1:0-5052 GCA_963613775.1 bacterium
AGGAGGTGTTTGACCGTCTGGAGGAGGGGCTGATGGATCTGGCGGGGACAGAGGCGTATGAGGATTACGGGGTGCCGGGGATCGGGAAGTGGCTGGCGGAGATGAAGGTGGTGTATGCGGGGGCGGTGGCCTCCGGAAAAATAGTGTGAACAAGATGAAACGTATGATTTTTGCCGTGCTGGCGGCCGGGGTGCTGCTGGCGGCGTGCTCTCCGGCGGAGCGGGATGCGGTCCGCAGCGGAGATTTGGTGTTTGTATCGATCCCTGAGGATTACGACCTCAACGCCGACTCGATGTCCAGTGCCATCGCGGCTTCGACTTCGGACGGAGCGGCGCAGATGAAGATACACGTGGCGATCCTCGAGGTGCAGGGCGACTCGACCTGGATCATCGATGCGACTATAAAGCACGGAGTGGACAGGCATCCGCTGGACACATTCCTCGCTGACTTCACGCTCCGGGACGGCAGCCTGCCGTTGCTGGAGGTGATGAGGACTGATGCGGACGCGGCGCAGGCGGCGCAGTTCGTGGAGAACGCCAAGGCCTACCTCGGGCAGCCGTACGATGTGCATTTCCTGCCGGACAACGGCGCGATGTACTGCAGCGAACTTGTCTATAACGCCTATGTTACCTCCGGCGGAGAGCATCTCTTCAGCGAGGTGCCGATGAACTGGCGCGATGAGAGCGGGGAGATCCCGGTCTATTGGCAGGAACTCTTCGGCCTGCTGGGTGAAGAAGTGCCGCAGGGCGTACCTGGCACGAACCCGCAGGAGATGGCAGGGGAGTCCTGCCTGACGAAGGTGAACTGCGCACTTAGGTAGCCGCCCTCTGAGGAATAAGTTTCCCGCCGCCTGTCCGGAATGTCCGGAGGGGCGGCGGGAACTGCTTTCAGTATCTGCGCTCAGGGGTGAGCGTGAGGGTGAAGGAGTAGTTGCCGTACGGGAGGCGGTACTCGTCGTAAGGCATCGAACCCCAGGAGGTGATGCAGCCGAGACCCATCTGCGCGCCGTCCAGAAGGAGATTGGTGAGCGGTGCCGGGGCGATCTCCTGGGAGTGCGAGTGCTGCTTCTGGGTGCCTTCGTCGAGCGACTCGATCGTGTAGTGCAGGGCTGAGGCGTAGAACGGCTGCTCCGCGCGTATCATCAGGCCGAATCCGGATTCGTCGCCGATGTGCCACCAGCGCACGTCGCTCTTGGTGCCGTTGTCCTGCGGGCGGATGTACGGGTAGAACTGATCCGTGACGCTCTGCTCCCAGATGCCCAGGCGGGCGGAGGATTTGCGGTCGGCGTAGTTCTCCCAAGGGCCGCGGCCGTAGTAGCTGATCTGCTCGAAATTCTCGGGAAGCTGCATCTGAAGTCCGAAGCGGTAGAGCTCCGGGGCTGCGTCAGGGGAGCCGGCGGTCATCGCTTCGGTCAGCTGAACGGCGCCCTCGTTGCTGATCAGATAGCTCATCCTGAGCTGCGCACCGACCGCTTCCATAGTGTAGTCGGCGACGATGCGGGCGAGGCCTTCCGGGGTCATCCCTGAGCTGAGGCTGCTGAGCTTGAGACCCGGGTCCTTCCAGGCGGCGAGCTTTAGCGGAAGCTGGGCTCCGAAGTCGTTGTCGGTGCCGGCGCGCCAGAAGTTGGGACGCAGGGTGCAGCCCTCGGCAAGCAGCTGCCTGCCGCCCACGCTCCAGGAGCGGAGCAGACCGTCTTTGCGGGAGAACTCGATGCGGAAGCGCGTGCCGCTCACCACTAGCCGTCCGGAGTTGCTGTCGTCGATCTGCGGAAGCTCGGTAGGGAGATTTGTCCGGGTCTTGTTCGCAATGCCTTCCATCGGAGCCGGACTGCCCGCGATGGCGAGCTGCTGGCGGGCCTTGACACTCCCTGCCGGGAGGAGTCCGTCGGAGTCGCGGAGGACGTATTCCAGGTTGAGCAGCCATTCTCCTTCGCCGGAAGTGCCTCCCAGCGGAAGGGCAATCTGCGCTCTGGACTGCGGGGCGACTGCCGGGCAGTCTACGCTGCCGCTGCGCAGAGGCTCACCGTCGCGGAGCAGAGTCCAGCGGAGCTCGCAATCGCTCAGCGGGGTGAAGAAGCGCTCGTTGTAGATCTCGACGCGCCCCTGTCCGGCCAGGCTTGTCCAGATGTCCTGCTGGATGTAGCCTACCTCGTACATATGCGGGTTAGGCACGCGCCCCGGCCCGATCAGGCCGTTGTCGCAGAAGTTGAAGTCGTGCGGATCCTCGGTGTTGAAGTCGCCTCCGTAGGCGTAGATCATCGCGCCGTTGCGGCCCTTCCAGCGGAGCCCCTGGTCTACAAAGTCCCAGATGAATCCGCCCTGGTATTTGGGGTATTTGCGGATGAGATCCCAGTATTCCCTGAATCCTCCCTCGGAGTTGCCCATCGCGTGGGCGTATTCGCACTGTATCAGCACCTTGGTCTTGCTGGCGTCGCTAGCATATTGCTCGCAGCTCTCCGGAGAGTAGTACATCGGGCAGAAGATGTCGCTCTTGCCGTCGTATCGGGCCTGCTCGTACTGGACTGGGCGGCTTGTGTCTGCGCTCTTGACCCAGTCGTAGGCGGCTTCGAAGTTGGCGCCGTAGCCGCTCTCGTTGCCCAGCGACCAGATGATCACTGACGGGTGGTTGAAGTTGCGCGCCACGTTGCGCTGGCTGCGCTGGAGGATGGCCTTACCGAAGCGGAGGTCCTTGGCGAGCGCCTTGTCGCCGTAGCCCATACCGTGCGCTTCCACATTGGCTTCAGCCACGAGGTAGATGCCGTAGCGGTCGCAGAGGTCGTACCAGTAGCTGTCGTCGGGGTAGTGGCAGGTGCGTACAGCGTTGAAGTTGAACTGCTTGAGGATGGTGATGTCCTGCAGCATCCGTTCGCGGGAGACCAGGTATCCTCCGTCCGGATCCATCTCGTGGCGGTTGGCGCCCTTGATGAGGACAGGTTTGCCGTTGACAAGCAGCTGCGCGTCGCGGATCTCCACCTTGCGGAAGCCTACGTTGACAGGGATTATTTCCGCGGCGCCGCCCTTGTCGCTGAGGGTCGCTGTGAGCTTGTAGAGATATGGGGTCTCGGAGGTCCATTTGTGCGGGGCGCTGACCTCGAGGGAGGTCTCGACGGCGCCCTTGCCCTTTATGGATTTTGTGGCGACGACGTTGCCTTCGGCATCGGTGAGCTCCAGCTTGACTTCGGCGCTGGAGGAGAGCTCCAGGGCAACCTTGAGCGTGCCGTCCTTATACTCCGCATCGAGGTCGGGTGTCACCCGGATGTCGCTTATCCTCTGCTTCGGGCGGGCGTAGAGATAGGAGTCCCTTGCCACGCCGGAGAGACGGAAGAAGTCCTGGTCTTCGAGGTAGGTGCCGTCACACCAGCGGAAGACCTGGAACGCGATGAGGTTGTCCTCGCCGGGGCGGAGGTAGCGGGTGAGGTCGAACTCCGGCTCGAGCTTGCTGTCCTCGCTGTAGCCGACGAACTTGCCGTTGACCCAGAGGTAGATGCAGGATGTGACGGAGCCGAAGTGCACGAATATGTCCTGTCCCTTCCAGTCCGCAGGTACACTGATGGTCCTGCGGTAGCTGCCGACGTGGTTGTTTCTGGTCGGCGGGATGGGTGGATTGTTGTCGTACCAGGTATGCCAGGCGTAGCCGATATTGAGGTAGAGCGGATCGCCGTAGCCGTTGAGCTCCCAGATGGCCGGTACCTGCAGACTGTCCCAGCCGGCGTCGTTGAAGTCGGTCTTCCAGAAGCCGGTCGGCCGCCGGTCCGCATCACGCACCCAGTTGAACTGCCATTGGCCGTTGATGCTCATATAGTTAGAGGCCTGCTCAGGCGGGAGCTGCGCCTCGGCGGCACTGCGGTAGGCGAAGTAGTGGCTGTGCATCGGGGCGCGGTTGATCTCGTTGATGTCCGCGTCCTTCCATTCGTTGAATGTCTGGGCTGCGGCCGCCGTGCAGATGAGCAGGGCCAGGGCCGCGGTGAGGGGTCTGCCCATTTCCTACTGGTTAAGGATGTTCTTGACTATGCCGGAGATAAGCCTGCCTTCGGCCAGGCCTGACAGCTCTTTGGTGGCCACTCCCATCACCTTGCCCATATCGGAAGGCTTGGATGCGCCCGCGCGCGCGATGATCTCGCGGATTTTCGCCTCGACTTCCGCCTCGCTGAGCTGCTCGGGGAGATAGGTGTCGAGCACGGCGGCCTCGTTCATCTCGTTGTCGGCGAGCTCCTGTCTGCCGGCGGCGACATACTGCTCGGCGGCTTCCTTGCGCTGCTTGGCAAGCTTCTGGATGAGTTTGACTATGTCGGCATCCGTCAGCTCTTTGCTCCCGCCTTCGGATGTCTTGGCCAGCAGGATGGCTGACTTGATGGAACGTACGGCGTTCAGGCGGACTGTGTCCTTCTCCTTCATCGCGGCCATGATGTCTTTTTGGATCTGTGTTTCAAGTGCCATGGTAAATGTTATTAATTTGATTGCACAAATATACGAAGATATTCATAATCTTAATGACTCACGAGAATGCCTGCTTCGCCTACTGCGGCAGCCTTGCTACAGGCAACTGGGGATTCATTGGATCTGGTCCTGCGAGATGGTGGTGCGCCCCTCTGCAGGTTCAGGAAATGCGTGCGCCGGGCGTTTTTTACTTTATTTATTGCAATTTCCCCGCAAACTGCTAATTTTGCGCACGGAAATTATGTTTATTTGTATGAAGCACAGAATATTGGCAATTGCACTGTCGGTATGCGCGATGCTGACTGCGGCGAGCATTGTCTCCTCCTGCGACAAAGCTGACCGCGGTGAAGCGCAAGCTCCTGAGTGTGTGGAGAATGAAGCCCTTCCAACCGAGGATCAGCTGGATGTGACATTCAGCGGCAAGTCGGTCGTGCTGGGCAGCGCCTCCACCGGCTTTAACGCCTCCCTCGTTAATCGTCTCTTGAATTCTACGACAGAGCTTTGCGACGATGCCGCTGCGGTGGTGTTTACCTCCGGCTACAATATGGACTTCACTGTCGGGCAGTGCGAGACTATGATTAAGGCTTTCATTGACAACGCTGCTTTCGTATTTATC
>CAVEAQ010000095.1:0-4867 GCA_963613775.1 bacterium
TGAAGGAGCAGATTCCGCTCCTTGAAGCCAAATACGGCCGCAAGCCTTCGCTCGCAGTCATCATAGTGGGAGAGAACCCCGCCAGCCAGGTATATGTCCGCAACAAGGTCAAGGCCGCTGCCTATGTGGGGATGAATTCCCGGCTCGTGACTATGCCGGAGACCGTCAGCGAGGAGGTCCTGCTCGAGATGATTGATACTCTCAACAGGGACGAGTCTGTGGACGGGATCCTCGTGCAGCTGCCTCTACCGAAGCACATCAATGAGAAGAAGGTCATCTACGCCATCTCCCGCGAGAAGGACGTGGACGGCTTCCATATCCTCAACGTGGGCGCGCTCTGGACAGGCACTCCGTGCATCAAGCCCTGCACCCCGAAAGGCATCATAGAGCTCATAAAGAGCACCGGAGTACAGATTGCCGGCAAGACCGCCGTAGTCGTGGGCCGCAGCAACATAGTGGGCAAGCCTGTGGCGAAGCTTCTGCTCGACGAGAACGCTACCGTCATCATCGCCCACTCCCGCACCGCCGACCTAAAGGCTGTCACGCGGCTCGCTGACATACTTGTGGTCGCAGTGGGCAAGGAGAATGTTGTCACGGGTGATATGGTGAAACCGGGCGCCGTCGTGATCGATGTCGGGATGAACCGCAACGCCGAAGGTAAACTCGTCGGGGACATTGACTATGAGTCAGTCTCCCGTGTGGCAGGCTTCGTGACGCCGGTGCCGGGCGGAGTGGGCCCGATGACCATCGCGATGCTGATGGAGAACACCATCGAATGTTTTCTTGAAAGAGTAAACGGATAATGGCTTCCGAATACAGGTACACCATACGCAAATTCCTCAGGGACTGGGCTCTCATCATCGGGATGATCGTGGGAGCCTCAGCCTATCTGATCTACGCCGCGATACCGGCCCTGCATCCCGCGGGGCCGTTTCTGGAGGGTTTCATCACCCATCTCCAGCCGCTGCTGATATTCACGATGCTCTTCCTCAGTTTCTGCAAGATCGAGCCGCGACAGATGCGTCTGCACCGCTGGATGCTCCGCGTACTGGGACTCCAATGCGGGCTGTTCGTGGCGCTGATGCTGCTGCTTATCCTCGTGCCTGGGCTGCCCTTCCGCACAGGGGTCGAAGCTCTCGCGCTCTGCGTGATCTGTCCTACCGCCACCGCCTGCGCCGTGGTGACCGGCAAGCTGGGCGGCAACATGGCGGGAGTTGTCACCTACACAGTGATGATCAATCTGGCGGCTGCTGTCCTCGTGCCTCTGATGCTGCCTCTGCTGCACCCGTCTGCCGATCTGAACTTCTTCCAGGCGTTCCTGAGGATACTCTCCAAGGTCTTCCCTCTGCTCATCCTGCCTGCGCTCTGCGCCTGGGCGGTGAGGGCTCTGCTGCCGCGCTTCCACGCCTGGCTGCTCGGCTTCCCGAACCTCTCGTTCTACATCTGGGCGTTCTCGCTGAGCCTTGCCATCCTGATGAGTACCCGCGCCATAGTACACAATGCATCAAGCACTTCCATCATCGCGCAGATATTCGTCGCTTCGCTTCTCGCCTGCGTCTTCCAGTTCTGGGCGGGCCGCCGGATAGGACACCGCTTTGCCTGCCCTATCTCTGCCGGCCAGGCCTTCGGGCAGAAGAACACCGTATTCGGGATGTGGATGGGATATACCTTCTTCACTCCGGTCACCTCCGTGGCCGGCGGATTCTACAGCATCTGGCACAATTGCTACAACACCTGGCAAATGTACCGGAAGCGTGTGAATAAGAAATAATTTTTGTAACTTTGTACAATTTTAATCACACCTCAATAAAATGTCATTTGTAGAAGAAAGAATCGCAATGGAAGGTCTAACCTTCGACGATGTGCTTCTGATTCCGGCGTATTCGGAAGTCACACCGCGTGAGGTCAGCCTCAGCAGCCGCTTTTCGCGCAACATCCCTCTGAACATCCCGATTGTGTCTGCAGCTATGGACACTGTAACTGAAGCGCCGATGGCCATCGCAATAGCAAGAGAAGGTGGTATCGGCGTTATTCATAAGAATATGAGCATTGCTGCCCAGGCCGCGCAGGTGCGCCGGGTGAAGCGTTCCGAGAACGGTATGATCAGCGATCCTGTCACGATCGACCAGGGTCAGACGGTGGGCGACGCCCTCCGCCTGATGCACGACAACCGCATCGGAGGCATTCCGGTCACTGATTCCGACAGGAAACTGGTGGGCATCGTGACCAACCGTGACGTGCGATTCATCTCCGATCCGGCAGTGCCGATCAGGGACGTGATGACATCCGAGGGCCTCGTGACCATCCCGGAGAGCAATACCGATCGCGAATACGTGCGCAGCGTGCTGCAGCGCAACAAGGTTGAGAAACTGCCTGTAGTCGATAAGGAGGGCCACATCGTTGGACTCATCACCTACAGGGACCTCATCAACGAGAGGTTGCACCCGGAGGCCTGCAAGGACTCCTGCGGAAGGCTCAGAGTGGCGGCCGGGATCGGCATCACCGCCGATGCGCTCGACAGGGTGGCTGCGCTTGCCGCCGAGGGTGTGGATGCCGTCGTGCTGGACTCCGCACACGGGCACAGCCGCAACGTGATCGAACTTCTCAAGAAGGTGAAGAAAGCATATCCGGAGCTGGACGTGGTGGTGGGCAATGTCGCCACCGAAGAGGCTGCGAAGACTCTGGTCGAGGCCGGAGCTGACGGAGTCAAGGTCGGCATCGGACCGGGATCCATATGCACGACCCGTATCGTGGCCGGTGTTGGTGTGCCTCAGCTCAGCGCCATCTACGGCGCCTACAAGGCCATCAAGGGCAGCGGCGCGACCCTCATCGCCGACGGAGGTCTCCGCTACTCCGGAGATATAGTCAAGGCGCTCGCCGCCGGAGGTGACTGCGTGATGTGCGGCTCAATGTTCGCCGGTACCGAGGAGTCTCCGGGAGAGACCATCATCTACAACGGGCGCAAGTTCAAGGCATACCGCGGAATGGGCTCCATCGATGCGATGGCCGCCGGCTCCAAGGACCGCTACTTCCAGGAAGGTACGACCGATCTGAGCAAACTCGTTCCGGAAGGAATCGTGGGTCGCGTGCCGTACAAGGGGTCTCTCGCCGAGACCGTCTATCAGCTGGTCGGCGGACTGCGCTCCGGTATGGGCTACTGCGGCGCCCGCAACCTTGAAGCTCTCAAGACAGCGCGCTTCACCCGCGTCACCGCGAGCGGCATGACAGAGAGCCATCCGCACGATGTGACCATCACCAAGGAAACTCCAAACTACTCAAGAGGTGAATAAGATACTTATACTCGACTTTGGCTCGCAGTACACCCAGCTCATAGCGCGCAGGGTGCGTGAGATCGGAGTCTATTGCGAGATATGGCCGTTCAACAGGATCCCTTCGGATCTGAGCGATGTGCAGGGAGTGATACTCTCCGGCAGCCCGGCTTCCGTGAGGGACGCCGATGCTCCGCAGCCTGACCTGAGTGCCATCAGGGGGAGGATGCCTCTGCTCGGCATCTGCTACGGCGCGCAGTGGCTTGCACAGGACGGCGGCGGCGAGGTGGCCGCGGCCGGTACACGCGAGTACGGCCGCGCCATTCTGCACGTGACTGACTCCTGCGATCCGCTCTTCAAGGGCATACGCCCCGAGTCCACGGTCTGGATGTCCCACGGCGACACCATCGTCCGTCTCCCGGAGGGCACCAGGGTCATCGGCTCCACAGAAACGGTGGAGAATGCAGCCTTCAGGTTTGCCGGGGAGAATGTCTGGGGTATACAGTTCCACCCTGAAGTGCATCACAGCGAGTGCGGCACCGACATCCTTCGCAACTTTGTGATCGGCATCTGCGGCTGCGCAGGCGACTGGACGGCGGAGAATTTCGTGGAGTCCACTGTCGCTTCGCTTCGGAAGCAGCTCGGCGAGGATGAGGTTATACTCGGTCTCTCGGGCGGAGTTGACTCCAGCGTGGCGGCGCTTCTGCTGCACCGCGCGATAGGAGGGAGGCTGCACTGCATTTTCGTGGATTCCGGCCTGCTGCGCAAGAACGAATTCGATGAAGTGCTCCGCTCATACGAAGGTATGGGACTCAATGTCAAGGGAGTACGCGCTGGTGACCGCTTCCTCGGCGACCTTGCTGGCGAGACCGATCCGGAGAAGAAGCGCAAGATAATAGGCCGCGACTTCGTGGAGGTTTTCAACGCCGAAGCAAAGCAGATTACCGGTGCACGCTGGCTCGCTCAGGGTACGATATATCCCGATGTGATCGAGTCCTCTTCCGTCAAGGGACCTTCCGCGACCATCAAGAGCCACCACAATGTGGGCGGACTCCCGAAGGAGATGAATCTCAAGGTTGTGGAGCCTCTGCGCCTGCTCTTCAAGGACGAGGTACGCAGGGTCGGCAAGGCCCTCGGGCTCGACCCGAAGATCCTCGGGAGGCACCCGTTCCCGGGTCCGGGACTCGGTATCCGCATCCTTGGAGAGGTTACCCCGGAGAAGGTAGCAATCCTGCAGGAGGCTGATGCAATCTATATCAACAAACTCTACGAATACGGACTCTATGACAGTATCTGGCAGGCGGGCACCATACTGCTGCCGGTCAGGAGCGTGGGAGTGATGGGCGATGAGCGTACCTATGAGAGCACGGTGGCCCTGAGGGCCGTGACCTCGGTGGACGGAATGACCGCCGACTGGGTGCACCTGCCGTACGACTTCCTGGCGGACGTCTCCAACGAGATCATCCGCAAGGTACGCGGCATCAACCGCGTCGTCTACGACATCTCTTCCAAACCGCCAGCAACCATAGAGTGGGAATAAATACATTATCAATATATTATGGCTAAAATACAGACAGACCAGCCCATTTACGACGCCC
>CAVEAQ010000096.1:0-4842 GCA_963613775.1 bacterium
ACCAGATTTCAGATGCAATTCTCGACGAATTCCTCCGCCAGGACAGGGAGGCGAAGGTCGCCTGCGAGACTTTCTGCACGGCAGGACTGGTAATCGTGGGCGGCGAGGTCCGCTCCGACGACGCCTATGTCGATATCCCTGCAGTGGCGCGCCGCGTCATCCGCAGGATAGGCTACACCAAGGCGGAATACGGCTTCGACGCATCCTCCTGCGGCATCATCTCCACCATCCACGAGCAGAGTGCCGACATCAACCGCGGCGTAGTGCGCAGCGAGCCGCTCGAGCAGGGCGCCGGCGACCAGGGTATGATGTTCGGCTACGCCAGCATTGACACTGAAGAATATATGCCTCTTGCTCTCTCCCTCTCGCACCGCCTGCTCCGCATCCTCGCGGACATCCGGCACAACGAGCCGGAGCTGATGCCCTACCTGCGCCCGGACGCCAAGTCCCAGTTCACGGTGGAGTTCTCCGAGAAGCACCGCCCTATACGCGTGCACACCATAGTGCTCAGTACGCAGCACGACGAGTTCGACACCGATGAGAAGATGCACGCGCGCATCGAGAAGGACGTGCGCGAAATAGTGATCCCACGCCTCGTGGCATCGCTTCCGAAGGCGACCGCAGCGCTCTTCGACGACAAGTTCATACTCCACGTCAACCCGACCGGCAAGTTCGTGATCGGCGGCCCTGCCGGCGACACGGGCCTCACGGGACGCAAGATAATAGTCGACACCTACGGCGGACGCGGCGCGCACGGCGGCGGCGCGTTCTCCGGCAAAGACCCGTCAAAGGTCGACAGGTCAGCCGCTTACGCCACCCGCCACATAGCCAAGAACCTCGTTGCCGCCGGAGTGGCGAAGGAGTGCCTCGTGCAGGTGTCCTACGCCATCGGAGTGGCCGAGCCGGTGAGCGTCTTCGTCGATACCTACGGCACGGCGGCCATCGACGGACTGCGCGGGGAGGCCGCCGACGCACGCATCGCCCTCAAGATCAGGGAGATGTTTGACCTCCGCCCGGCAGCCATCATCGAGCGCTTCGCCCTCAAGAACCCTATCTACGAGCCTTGTGCGGCCTACGGCCATATGGGGCGCGAGCCTTATGTCAAGGACGGGATGCAGTTCTTCGGCTGGGAGAGACTCGACAGCGTGGAGGACATAAAGCGGGAATTCAAGCTCTAAGACAATGAAAACCAAGGAGAAAAGCAGGGTACGCATCAACAATAAGAGGGCCTCGTTCGAGTACGAGTTCCTCGAGCAGTACGATGCCGGGATAGTGCTCGTGGGCACGGAGATCAAGTCGCTCCGCGCCGGCAAGGCTTCCCTGCAGGATGCTTACTGCTACTTCTCCGGAGGCGAGCTCTACCTGCGCGGGATGAACATCGCGACCTATTTCTGGGCTTCCGCCTGGAGCAGCCACGAACCCCTGCGCGACCGCAAGCTTCTGCTCACGAAGCGTGAACTGCGCCACCTCGCCCAGGCCGTCAAGACCAAGGGGCTCACCATCGTCGCCACCTGCGCCTACATCGCCGACAACGGCTACGCCAAGGTACACATCGCTCTCGCAAAGGGCAAGAAGGAGTACGACAAGCGCGCCGCCATCAAGGAGAAGGACATCCGCCGCGAGCTCGAGAGAGGATAGCCCTATGCCCAAGGTCAAGTCCGTCATAGCGCAGCTGCCTGAGCCCGAGGAGATTGACTTCGGTGCTCTCGCACGCGAGTACCTCGACGGGCAGGTGGACCTCATCGTGGTGCTGGGTCCCACCGCCTCCGGCAAGACGAAGTACGCCGTAGGGCTTGCCAAAGAGATCAATGCCTCAGTGGAGCTGGGCCTCTTCGAGGGTTGCCCGGGCAGGATGACCGATGAAGTCAGCATCAGCGGTGCGGAGATCATCTCCGCCGACTCCCGTCAGGTATACAGGGGTATGGACATCGGCACGGGCAAGGACCTCGCGGAGTACGAAGACATACCATATCACCTCATCGACATCCTCCCGGCAGGAGCGCAATACAATGTATATCAATACCAGCGCGACTTCAGCAGGGTCTGGACGGAGTTGCACTCCCGCGCGGCGGTGCCTATCCTCTGCGGGGGTACCGGGATGTATATCAACGCCGTGACGGCGGGTTACGACTTCACCTCCAGGCACTCGTTGAGCTCCGAACGCGCCGCCCAGCGACTAGAGGGGCTGCCGCGGCACCCGTTCTTCATCGGGACGCTCGTCTCCCGCGAAGAGCGCAACCGCCGGATCGACCTCAGGCTCGATGCCCGCCTCAGGGAGGGGCTCGTCGAGGAAGTCCGCGGACTGCTGGAGAGCGGTGTGCCGGCCTCCGCGCTCATCTCCTATGGGCTTGAATACAAGTTCGTCACTCTGTATCTTCAGGGCGCTCTCGACTATGCGCAGATGCGCGAGCAGCTCGCCACAGCCATCCACCAGTTCGCGAAGCGCCAGATGACCTGGTTCCGCGGTATGGAACGCAGCGGCGCCAGGATTCACTGGGTGGAGGTGTAGCAAGGTGAATTGCACGATTTATGCGTTGCGCCAAGGCCCTGCCACCCCATTGCACCCGAGTTGTTTTTCTCCTCAGAAACCGGCCTTAGCAAGGACAAGTTGCCTGGTTGACGAGTTTTGTCCTTGAAAATGCCGGCCTCCAAGGACAAAACCTGTCGAAAACAACCTGCGGATTCGCTCCGGCGGTGTCCCGGCAGGCCGTGGGTGCAGCAGGACAAATGTCACACGGAAGTTGCAAGAGAGCCGACATTTTTGAAGTTTTCAGCTATAAATTTCTGTGTTCGGTATAGGATTGCCGGAAAAGTTTTGATAGGTTTGCGGACAATCCTCGGAGGATTCGGGACGGCCCCGGAGCCTGTCGAGGGGACAAATGTTAAATATTATAAACTTACACTATGCCAAACATTCCACTTCCACGTTATGTGGACCTTAAGCTCGATGCCGGCTTCAAAGCCGTCTTCATCGACAAGAACAACCGTGAACTCCTTCGTAAGATGCTTAACCTCCTGCTGCCGGAGCGCGATGCCATCGCGGAAATCGAGGCGTACCTCGACCGCGAGCAGCTGCCTGACTTCCAGGGGGGCAAGGGCACGGCGCTCGATGTCCTCTGCCGCACCGACGACGGGCGGCGTTTCATTGTGGAGATGCAGCGCCGGGAAAAGGACGCATTCTTCGAAAGGTGCGTCTATTATGGCAGCGGCCTATTCCGACAGAGCCTGCAAAGGGGAGAAGAATACACTGCACTGCGGCCTGTGTATGTGGTCGGAATTCTCAACTACAGGCTCAAGCACAGCGATGAGGCTCAATGGGATACGGACCATGTGGTCTCAGAGTATCAGATGATTGAAAAACGGACCGGAGAATTTGCACCACCGACAATTTCGTGTATATTTGCAGAGTTGACCCGTTTCACCAAGACGGAGGCGGAGTGCCGCAGCGACCGGGATTGGCTGTTCTACATTTTCAGGCAGGGCAGCGTGCTGGAGAAGCTGGCGGAAGAGCACAGGTCCGGCTTTACCGGGGAGCTGCTTCGCGCGTGCGAGGTGGCGGGGTTCGACAGGAAGAAGAAACTAATTTTCGAACAGGATATGATTCAGGAAATGGATAAACGCGCCGAGGACATTTTCGCAAAGAGAGTGGCGCGGGAAGAAGGTCTGGAACAGGGTCGGAAAGAAGGCGAGGCCAAAGGCAGGGCAGAAGGAGTGGCTTCCATTGTGACGAAACTCCTTCAGTCCGGGATAACGGCGGAGGCTATCGCAAACGCTACCGGGCTGCCGCTCGAGATGGTGCTGAGCTGCCGCAGCTGAAAGCTGGCGGAAAGGTCGCGAGAGCGGACGGTCGCTGAGCTCCGTCGAAGCGCCGTCCCACTCGGACGATAATACTGGCGGACGGGGAGATTGCTGAGAGTGTATTTCCCACACTCGGAGCGACTCCCCGTCCGCTGTATTATGCCCGCGGAGTCGCCCGGTCAGGGCTTCCGCGCGGGCAGAGATTGAATGTTAGTTAGGGAACTTAACGGTTCCGTCTACAGTTACAGTTGCATTAGTACCCTCGACATTCCATATAGTATTGCCGCTGATTTCACCGTTCACAAATCCGTTAACAGTACAATTCTTGACAATAACATTATACATACCTGTTGTATTCAGACGGCTGTCAATCTCAATAGCCGCCTTGCCCTTGCCTTCAGGGATGTTTGTTGCATTGAATGTGCAATCGGTAAATGTAGCAGTCTGATTCAATTCTGTTGATTCATTATAAACCTTCACGGCCTTGCCCATCGTGTCGAAGGTGCAGTTGGTGAAAGTGAGGTTCTGGGAACCATAGGTCCAGATGCAATATTCGTAAGAGCTCTGCTTGAAGGTACAGTTGTCGAATGTTGCAGTTGCAGCATACATCGTCGGCCTGCCCTCGATGATGCAGTCCTTGTAGCTTACGCTTGTAGAGTGCTGAATGCCGATGTAATTGACTGAAGAATTCTTATAAGTAAGGTTCTCGAACTTGGCATTAATGCCACCCCAGGTAACGGCACTATTTGCCTCGATGACCACATCCTTGCTCGCGCCCTTGATGGTGATGCCGTCAGCAACAGTTGTAGGGAGGGTATATGGACCGGCGTTAGCTGCAAGCTCAACAACTGCATTTTCTGTCAGGACAGCTGCTGCGAGAGCTTCGCTTGTGGAAACGATTTGACTATACACTATAGTCGCCTCGCCGCTGTTGCCGGTCGCGGTACCGGTCCAGTTGATATAACGTCCGATGTAATTTCCGGCGTTAAAACTTGCATTGTCAGTGTAGTTCTTGTAGTTATGGGTCTTATCGACTGTAATGGT
>CAVEAQ010000097.1:0-4721 GCA_963613775.1 bacterium
ACTCCCTCAACCTGGCTTACCTCAACTACCGCTCCGGCGTTTCTGTCCGCTGCGTCAAGGACTAGTCCGGCAGTAGCATATATATAACGTTCGGGGGAAGAATGCATTCCCCCGAACGCATTTTATCCCAAGTCCGGATCGTGGGCGAAAATACTTTGCAAAATCTGCCGGGATTGCTTTTAAAACAGGTTCAGAATGTCTAAATTTGCGGCGCATTTTTGTTGGCAATAATATAATCAGGTATAACACTAATGTCAAACAGCAAATTTTCAGTAAAGTATTGTGTGCTTCTGCCGATAGTGCTGATCGTCACAATCTTCCTCTGGGCCGTCCCTGTCAGCTTCTTCGGCATTGACGGACTCACGGTCGTCCAGCAGAGGATGATCGCCATCTTCATCTTCGCCGCACTTATGTGGATGTTCGAGATTATCCCCAACTGGACAACCTCGCTCATCGTCATCGTGGTGATGCTCCTCTCGGTCTCCAACAAGGGACTCAAGTTCTTCTGCGACCCGCAGTACGGTACTCTCGTGGACTACAAGAGCATTATGGCATCGTTTGCCGATCCTGTGGTGATGCTCTTCATGGGCGGATTCGTGCTCGCCATCGTGGCTTCCAAGTACGGTATGGACGCGACTATCGCCAAGTTCCTGCTCGGCCTCTTCGGCAAGAAGCCTAAGGCGGTGCTGCTCGGATTCCTCATCGTGATCAGCGTGTTCTCGATGTTTATGAGCAACACGGCCACCGCAGCGATGATGCTCGCATTCCTCGCTCCGGTGCTCAAGTCCCTCCCGGACAACGAGACAGGTAAGGTGGGCCTCGCTCTCTCCATCCCTATCGCAGCCAACCTCGGCGGCATCGGTACCCCTATCGGTACCCCTCCTAACGCCATCGCGCTGGGCGCCCTCGACAACGCCGGCTACAATATCAGTTTCGTCGCCTGGATGCTGCGTATGGTCCCTTACGTGATCGTGATGATACTCCTCGCCTGGTTCCTGCTTCAGATGTTCTTCCCGTTCAAGTCCGACAAGATCGAGCTCAAGATCGAGGCCAAGGAGCAGAAGAAGGACTGGAGGACCTATGTGGCCTGGATCACATTCTTCCTGACCATCATCCTCTGGGTGACTGAACAGGCCACCGGCATCAACTCCAACATCGTTGCCCTCATCCCTCTCGCAGTCTACACCTGCACCGGAGTATTCACCAAGGAAGAGATCAAGGAGATCAACTGGAGCGTGCTCTGGCTCGTTGCCGGCGGTTTCGCCCTCGGCACAGGCCTCAACAAGACCGGTCTTGCCGCCACCCTCATCAACGCCATTCCGTTCAGCACGATGGATGTAGTCTTCGTGATGATCATCGCAGGCCTCATCTGCTACTTCCTCTCCAACTTCATCAGCAACTCCGCCACTGCAGCCCTGCTTGTACCTATCCTCGTGGTGGTCGGCACCGCTATGGCTGACCCTTCAGCCGCCAACAACGCGCAGTTCAGCCAGCTCGGAGGAATGTATGCGATGATTCCGTTCATCGCGATGTGCGCATCTCTCGCGATGCTCTTCCCGATCTCCACTCCGCCGAACGCCATCGCGGCTTCCACCGGTCTCGTGCAGACCAAGGATATGGCCAAGGTGGGCATCATCATCGGTGTCGTAGGTTTCATCCTCGGCTACTTACTGCTTACGAAGATTTTCCCTTTTACAGCATAATAACGAAATGAATTTCAAGAAGATACTTTTCGTATCACTGCTTTCTCTGGGTGCCGCCTCCGCCTTTGCGCAGGGCGGCGCTCAGTTGAAATGGTACGGTTTCGTCAGAAACTACTATGCCTACGACTCCCGCGTCTGCGTCGCCGGCACTGAAGACCTTTTTACCTATCTCCCTAAGGACGAGAACATCGTCGACGGAGAAGACCTCAACGAGGTCAACTCATTCCGCTTTGCGGCTCTTACCTCCAGGCTCGGAGTTGATGTCTCCGGCTATGAGGTGCAGGGCTGGAAGATGGGCGCCAAAATCGAGACCGACTTCTATGCCGGAGTCTCAGGCGTCAGCGGCACCGCATATCTCCGTCTGCGTCAGGCCTATCTCACTATGGCCCGCAATAAGCTGAACTTCAAGCTCGGTCAGGCCTGGCATCCGCTTGCCGCCGATATGCCGGATGTGATTTCGCTCAACGCCGGCGCGCCGTTCAACCCGTTCTCCCGCACCCCTATGGTGCTTGCCGACTACGCTCTCGCACCGGGCCTCACCCTCACCGGGGCCGCTCTCTGGCAGATGCAGTACAACTCTGCCGGTCCTGAAGGCCAGAAAGCCAACTATATGGAGTACGGCTGTACCCCGGAGCTCTACCTCGGCCTGACCTACAGAAGCGGTCGCTGGACCGTCAAGGGCGGTGCCGATCTGCTCTCCATAAAGCCGCGCAGGTATGACGCCACCGGCACGAAGAAGGTCAGCGACCGCATCACCACCGTCACCCCGTTCCTCTATCTGCAGTACTCCAAGGACGACCTGATGATACGCGCCAAATACGTGTTTGCCCAGGCCGGTGAGCATATGAACCTCAACGGAGGCTACGGCGTCACCGCCATCAACGACGACGGCAGCTGGGAGTACGCCCCGACCCGCAATACCTCATCCTGGATGTGTATCCGCTACGGCAGGAAGCTGCAGGGTGTGCTGTTCTCCGGATATGTCAAGAACTACGGCACTGCCAAGGATATCCTGAGCACTTCTATGCTCTATTTCAGCAAGAACAGCTACGCCAACCTCAACAGCCTCTGGAGAATTACGCCGACCGTCATCTACAACCTCGGCAAGCTCCAGTTCGCCCTTGAATACGAGCTCACCAATGCCTGGTACGGCGAATTCGGCGTCAATGATACCCGCGCCCTCGCCACCCAGAACCTGCACTCCGTGATGAACCACCGTGTCCAGGCGATGGTTAAATACAGCTTCTAGGGGGTCGCATTACGCGCTTCCCGTCCATAATTAGGGCCCCAGGATGGACGGCAGAGCATTTTTGCAGGGCTCGTCCATAATCCTGCCTCCAGGATGGACGGCAGTCCCTCGACTGGCAGTCTTGCGGACGCCAGTCCTGCCATTTGCGCACTGTTAGGAGCGGCGGCGGTTTATTTTACCGCCGCGGCTGACAGAGGAAAGATAATATCGATTTCGTATTGGCTTAGCCCCAGCACGCGTCGAATCTGGCCGTTGGAAGACCGGAAGTTCTGGCGAAGCTGTCGGGCTAAGTCGTATTTTTGGGACTTGCTCAGATTTCTAAGCGAAGCGCTCTTATATTCTGCATTTAGTATAGCCATGAGTTGCGCATTCAGTTCAGTGTCCGTAAGGAATTCGCTTTCGTCCAGTTCTATTGCAACTGCCGTGTATGCCTCGACATTCTTGCTGAGCATCGAGAAGTAGTGATGGGCATCGCGGAACATCGCCATCCCATAGGCGATGGCGCAGTAGGATGTCGGCACCACGTGGCCGTCTGCCACACGCCAAGTCTCCGGCAGCTCGGGCGTCCGGCTTCTGAACATCGCCCTCTTCTCCACGGTGAAGATATCCTTCAACTCTTCGCCGTCAGGAGCGTCCAAATAATAATATCTCCCCGTCCCCCAGGGGTAGCTGAAGGGGGTGAACCTGCGGTCCGCGACATAACCGTTGCGGTTTACATAGACTATGGTGTTGCGCAGAGACTGTAGGCTATTGATAGGCTTTGTGCTTAGTTTCAATATTTTGGCATTGGAGTTGAGTCTCATCAGACGTCGCCGGATGAAGTCCCAGAATCCTCGCAGTTCAGACTCGGCCGGGGACGACACAACGAAGTGGAAATGATTGCCCATCACTTCGAATGCCAGGATCCTGACCTGCGGATATACGGCTGCAGACTGCGCTATGACATTCATCGCTAGACGGAAATCGTCTTCGTCCGCGAAGAGCAGCGGAGTCTCTTTGCCAGAAGTGTATGCGTGAGAGAAATGTCCGCCGGACAGGAAAGAAGCTTCGCATAATCTTTCGCTTTCAGTAAAAGTTTTCATAGTACTTGTATTTAGCTTTTTATCATCACTTAATTCCCGTCCATAATTAGGGTCTCTGGATGGACGGCAGTGCATTTTCGCGCTTCCCGTCCATAATTATGGCTCCAGGATGGACGGCAGTGCATTATTGCAGGGCTCGTCCATCTAAACGGCTCCAGGATGGACGGGGCGAGCCACGCTGTGCAATATAGCCAATCTCTTCGAATATAGCAAGTCCCATCGACCCCCTCGAAGCTTCGACCGCGGACTGAGAGAGTCGAAGCGCTGCCCTGCTGACCGCCCCTCGACAGGCTTGGAGACTCCTTTACTATTGGGGTAAACCCCAAACCCCGCGCCCTCAAGGGCCTTTCCGACTATTTTGCTTGCGCAAAAAGTCCCGGCCCCGGGCGGTCCGCTGATGCGGACTTGTCAGTCAATCCTGGCGGCATTGTCAATATGCCGGCAACCCCGCGCCCTAATTGGCCTTTCCGACTATTTTGCTTGCGCAAAAAGTCCCGGCCCCGGGCGGTCCGCTGATGCGGACTTGTCAGTCAATCCTGGCGGCATTGTCAATATGCCGGCAACCCCGCGCCCTAATTGGCCTTTCCGACTATTTTGCTTGCGCAAAAAGTCCCGGCCCCGGGCGGTCCGCTGATGCGGACTTGTCAGTCAATCCTGGCGGCATTGTCAATATGCCGGCAACCCCGC
>CAVEAQ010000098.1:0-4647 GCA_963613775.1 bacterium
CCTGCAGAGCTTCGTTAAGAACCTCGTGCTGCTCGTGCTCTGGGGCGTGGCGTTCGTGCCGCTCAAGCTGCAGGAGCCTACCCGCAAAGTCAAATATGTCAGCTTCTCGGTTGCCGCCATCTCGGTCTGCCTCTTCTTCCTGTATTCATCGCTGTCCATCCCGCTGATCGACTTCACCGACTACAAGCCGGGCGCCGAGCTCGACCAGTTGGAACTCTCGTTCAGCGATGCCGGCGGGCAGTATTCCGACTCGCTCGCACTGGGAGAGAAGGTGCTGATCTCGTCCGTCTATGCCCCCGGCAAGCTCTCGGAGCGCAAGTGGCAGAAGATTGCCACCCTGATGCAGGAGGCTTCCGAGGCGGGATTCACCCCGCTTGTGCTCACGGCATCCTATCCTGAAGAGATCGCGGAGCTGGCCGGACCGGAGCTGCTGCAATATACCTATTTCGCTGACCGCAAGGAGCTTCTGACCCTCAACCGATCCAACGGCGGCGCCACATTCATCGCCGACGGACAGATTGTCGCGAAGTGGTCCATCAACCGCCCTCCGACCGCGGAGAAGCTCTCCTCGCTCGCGGGCACCAACCCGACCGAGTCGCTGATTGCAGAAAACAATGGCCCGAAGCTCAAGCTCCAGGCCTTCCTGCTATATGTCTTCGCGGTGATGCTGCTGCTCTAGAGAAGAAAAGACTTCATCCCCTCGATATCGTCCTTCGCGAAGCTCTTCTGCTCGCCGGAGGAGAGGTCCTTGATATTAACCACACCCGCTTCGGCTTCGGACCCTCCGGTGATGGAGAGGAACGGGATGAACTTGCGGTCGGCGTAGTCAAACTGCTTCTTGAGCTTGGATGAGTCAGGGTAGATTTCCACTGCAATGCCCGCTGAACGTAGCGCAGACGCTACCGGGAGGATATATTCCACCTCGGAGGCGCCCATATTGGCGAAGAGCAGGGTCGTGCTGCTGCGCAGGTCCTTAGGAAATTTGTCCAGACCGCAGAGCACATCGTAGATGCGGTCCGCACCGAAGCTGATACCCACTCCGGACATATCCGGGAGGCCGAAGATGCCGGTGAGGTTGTCGTAGCGTCCGCCGCCGCAGATGCTGCCGATCTGCCAGTCGAGCGCCTTGACCTCGAAGATGGCTCCGGTATAATAGTTGAGTCCGCGGGCAAGCGAGAGGTCGAGCTCCACAGGGGTGGAGATGCCGGCTGAGGCGATGTAGCCAAAGAGCTCCTCCAGCTCGTCCAGGCCCTTGAGTCCGGTCTCGGACGCACCCATCATCGCGCGCATCTTCTCTATCTTCTCTGCCGTCGTGCCGCTGAGGGAAAGGACCGGCTCAAGCACTGCTATCGCGCTGTCGCTGAGACCCTTCTCACGCATCTCGTCCTTGACGGCATCGAGTCCTATCTTGTCGAGCTTGTCGATCGCCACGGTGATGTCGACCACCTTGTCCGGGAAACCGCAGATCTCCGCGAGACCGGTGAGGACCTTGCGGTTGTTGATTTTGAGAAGCACCCTGACACCGAACCTGCGGAACACCTCGTCAACTATCTGCACGAGCTCAAGTTCGCAGAGCTGGCTGCGGCTGCCGATGGCGTCCACATCGCACTGGTAGAACTCGCGGTAGCGCCCCTTCTGCGGGCGGTCGGCCCTCCAGACCGGCTGGATCTGGAACCTCTTGAACGGGAACGACAGCTCGTCGCGGTGCTGCACCACATAGCGGGCGAACGGCACCGTTAGGTCGTAGCGCAGCCCCTTCTCGCATACCTGGGAAGTCAGCGGCCTGGACGGGTCCACGCCGGCGAAAGCATCTCCGCTGTTGAGTATTCTGAAGAGGAGCTTGTCGCCCTCCTCGCCGTACTTGCCGAGCAGAGTCGAGAGGTTCTCCATAGCCGGAGTCTCTATCTGCGCGTAGCCGTAAGTGCGGAACACTGAGCGGATTGTATCGAATATGTAGTTCCTTCCGGCCATCTCCTGCTGGCCGAAGTCCCTGGTGCCCTTCGGGATTGACGGTTTCTGTGCCATTGCTTTTTGTATTATCTTGCGAATTTAGTACTTTTGAGGGAATTTACATAATTTCAACTGGAATGAAAGATTTTGTCAAGATGACGCTGGCCGTGGTTTGCGGCCTGATTATCATGGTAGTGATTGCCTTCCTGCTCGGATTCGGGATGCTCGGCGCGCTGATTGCATCCGGCAGCGGCACCCCGATGATTCCGAAGTCCGGGGTTCTCGTGATGGATATGTCCAGCTTCATGCTCGGGGAGCAGAGCGAGGAGTCCAATCCCCTCTCCTCCATCACCGGCGGCAGCGATGTGAGCACAATCGGGCTCTGGGATGCAGTGCAGGCCATCAATGCGGCGGCGCTCGACCCTGCAGTGAAGTACATCTACCTCAAGACCGACGGCACGCTCAGCGACATCGCCGCCCTGGAGGAGCTGCGCGATGCACTCTCAGACTTCAGGGAGACCAGCGGCAAGCCGATAGTCTCATACGTCGAGGCGCCGACCACCGGAGGCTACTACCTCGCTTCAGTCTCAGACAAGGTTTATATGACTTCGCACATCGGCGGCACCAGCATGATGACCGGAGTGTCGTCGCAGATGATATTCCTCGGCGACCTGCTTGACAGGCTCGGGGTCAATGTGCAGCTGATACGCCACGGCAAATACAAGTCCGCCGGGGAGATGTTCGTCCGCTCGGGGTCCAGCGCCGAGAACAGGGAGCAGAACCAGCGAATGGTGGATTCGATGTGGGAGAGTATGGCAGAGAAGATCGCGGAGAGCCGGGAGATCAGCGTGAAGGAGCTTGATGCGGCCATTGGCGAGTTGAAGCTCAACCTGCCTCAGGACTTCGTGGAGTGCGGGCTCGTGGATGAACTCCTGACCCGCGACGAGCTGCAGGACAAGCTGGCCGTGCTGGCCGTGGAAGACGATTTCGACGATGTGAACTTCATCCCGTTCACTGACTATGTGACGGTCAATACTCCAGTCCACAACAGCAAACTGGATGAGATTGCGGTCATCTATGCCGACGGCGAGATAGTGGACGGAAGCGGCAAAGCTCAAGTGGCAGGCGACAGGTTCGCCGCAGTCGTGTCGAAGGTTTGCGCAGACTCCACCGTCAAGGCCGTGGTGCTGCGAGTCAACTCCCCGGGCGGAAGCGTGCTCGCATCCGAGAAGATCCGCACCGAGCTCGACCGCCTCAAGGCGACCAAGCCTGTGGTGGCTTCATACGGCAGCTATGCGGCTTCCGGCGGATACTGGATCTCCAACGGTTGTGACAAGATATTCACCGACGCCACCACCCTCACAGGTTCGATCGGCGTCTTCGGGATGATTCCCGACTTCTCCAAGATCGCCAAGGACGTGCTCCACGTCGGCATCGAGACCGTCAGTTCCCACAAGCACGGCGATATGTACACCCTCACCAGGCCGTTCGACCAGGCCGAATACAAGTATATGACCGATGCCATCGAGACCGTCTATGAGAGATTCGTTTCGCTCGTTTCCGAGAGCAGGTCGCTGCCGGTGGAGACAGTGGATTCCATCGCGCAGGGCCGCGTGTGGACCGGCGCCGATGCGCTCACCATCCACCTCGCGGACGAGATAGGCACCTTGGAGGATGCCGTGCGCTATGCGGCTTCCCTCGCCGGCGACCCGGAGATCTCCGGCTGGAACGTCTGCGGCTACCCTCAGCCTCAGAGCCAGATGGAGAAGATCCTCTCAATGGTCGGCAAGGGCGGCAGTGACGGCACTGATGTGCTGCTGAGTTCGCTCAAGAGCCTGAAGACCCCGCAGGTGCTCGCCAGGATGGACGGTAATTTCGAGGTGAAATAACGTGAAAAAATTTTAATCTAAGCGGCTCAGAGGTCTCCAGGCAGCCTTCAATCAAGTACAGGGGCCTGTTTATCAATGATGAGGGCTGGGGCCTGAAGCCGTGGTCGTCATTCAACTATGAGAAAGAGCTGGGGGACATAATATTCATTCTCCAACTACGGCGAAGCCCAGATGAGGCTTAGGGGTTACGAGAATATCTCCAGCGACGTCAAGTCGCTTATGGCCCAGCTCAACCACGAGCAGTTCAAGCTCGGCAATGTGGAAGCCGCCAACTGGGCTGCCCGTCAGTCCCGTCAAGAGTACGAGAGGATCGCCGACTTCAGCGGCAAAGTGGAGAAAGGCGGCGACAGGATCGAATACACTCTGCCGGCCGCGAAATAATAATTCCCGCCGGACTTTGCTATTTCAAAAAAAAACTCTATCTTTGCAGTCCAACATCGCGGGATAGAGCAGTTGGCAGCTCGTCGGGCTCATAACCCGGAGGTCGGTGGTTCGAGTCCGCCTCCCGCTACTAAACAGGACAAGTCGCAGGATTTGTCCTTTTTTTGTATCCCCTCATCCCCGACAGGTTCCTTCTTCTCAACAACTTCCCGGTGACCATCCTTATAGTGAGCATTGCAGTTGTCACTCAACTGCTCAAATTGGCCAGAATTGCCGCAAACTGAATACTCCGCAATCTATGTTATTCAAACGACAAAGGCAGACCTGCCGGTCTGCCTGATCGTGCGCGGGATGAGAGTCGAACTCACATGTCGCAATTGACACTAGCTCCTGAAACTAGCGCGTCTACCATTTCGCCACCCGCGCT
>CAVEAQ010000099.1:0-4631 GCA_963613775.1 bacterium
GATAATAGTCGTCCTGCGGGCAGAAAGTATATTCAAATGGGCGGCCGGTCAGTTTAGTCTGCACCTCGGTTCCCGTTTTAAGCGCGGCAGCGGCATCGTCCCAGAGGGCTGGGCGAGTCCAAGGCTTGCCTTCTTGCCAGCCTTCGCCGGGAGTTTCAAGCACTCTGGCCAGCACGCCTAAGGCATTGAGCGAACGCGGGAAACCGGTGTAGGCGTACAGCTGTGAAAAGGCTTCCTTGAGTTCGTTGACCGTGACCCCGGCATCCAATGCAGCACGCACCGCAGGTTCCAATCTGACAAGGTCGCCCTGCGCCTCAAGAGCCGCACAGACAGCAAGATGGAGTTGACGCTCAGAAAGGCTCTGAGCCGAAATATTTACAGACATAACTAATGACAGTATAAAAAGGATAGTTTGTTTCATTCCAGGGCTGTTATTTAAGAGATACAACTGAGTATCAAGAGGTTTTGCGATACTCCGATGGGGTCACCCCCGCATGCGACTTGAAGAAGCGGACGAAGTGCTGAGGATATTCAAAACCGAGCCTCTGGCTCACGCCTGCAATGCTCATCGACTCGTCCGCGAGAAGCTTCTTGGCGGAAGCAAGAATCCGGTCGTTAATGAAGTCCCTAGCGGTGCGTCCGGTCTCGGTTTTGACCAGTTCACCGAAATACTTGGTCGAGTAGCAGCATTTGTCCGCAAAATAGGCGACCGTTGGCAGGCCTTCACTTTCGGCCTTTTCTGCAAGATAGGAGTCCAGCATTGACGAAAACTTCCTGACCACGCCGTGATTGATTTCCTCGCGGGTGATGAACTGCCTGTCGTAGAAGCGCAGACAGTAGTTGAGAAGCAGCTCTATGTTACTGACTATGAGCTCCCTCGAATGTTTGTCTATGCTCCGGTGGAGCTCCTGTCCAATCAGATTGAGCACCTCGCGGAATATTTCTATCTCGGCAGCGGAAAGGTGCAATGCCTCATCTGAAGTGTAGTCGAAGAATTCGTAGCGGCCCATATTCCGGCCGAGCGGGGTGCGCGCAAGCAAATCTGGATGGAACACCAGGGCCGTCCATTTCGGGTACTTCACTTCCGGATTGGCTTCCACCCTGACGCTCTGGCCTGGAGCGAAACTGGTCACCGTCATTTCATCGAAGTCATATTCGGTGAGACCGTAGGAGAGTTTGCAGCCTTTGTTCTCCTTCAGGAACAGGGCATAAAGCCCGTAATGATAGACCCCCTCCGTTATCTCGTGCTCGCGGTCATATCGCACCACGCTCACCTGAGGATGCAGCGTCTCGAAGCCGTAAAAGTCGTTAAACTCCTGTACTGTATTGAAATACAATTCTTTCATAGTGCAAAATTACTTGCTCACGGCGAACCGTTCCATACCGGCAATCCGGAAGATATTACCGAAATTCCGTTTCGGGTACAAAGATAAAACATTCCGTAATTTGTTTAATTCTGTCCGTAATTCATCTACGAGGACCTTGGTGGAATGACTGTATTTTTGCAGCATTGGATAAAATGCCAAATACAAGAATCAAATGATAGACATCTCGGCAACAGCCCAAATATCAGATAATATGATACAAGAAGAAACTTTAAGTCTGACCCAAGATTGGGACAAGACTTTTCCACACAGTGACAAGGTGGATCACAAGAAGACAACATTCCACAACCGCTTCGGTATTACCCTCGCTGCAGATATGTATATACCAAAAGGCATTAAAGGACCACTGCCGGCCATTGCCATAAGCGGTCCGTTCGGGGCGGTGAAGGAACAGTCGTCGGGTCTTTATGCCCAGGCACTTGCTGAACGCGGTTTCTTAACCATCGCCTTTGACCCTTCCTTTACCGGTGAAAGCGGCGGTGAACCACGCAATGTGGCATCGCCCGATTTGAACACAGAGGATTTCAGTGCTGCCGTGGACTACCTCTCTACCCATGAGCTTGTCGATGCTAACCGTATAGGAATACTTGGCATCTGTGGTTGGGGCGGCTTTGCTATCAATGCCGCTGCCAACGACCCGCGCATCAAGGCGACCGTTGCCTCCACTATGTACAGCATAAATCGCGTACGAACCAATGCTTATTTCGACACGGGGACTGCCGAAGACCGTTATCAAGCCCGCGTGGAGTTGAACCGCCAGCGCACCGAGGACTACCGCAACGGTTCTTTCAAGCGTACCGCCGGAGTGACAGAGCCGGCCGCTGACGCTCCGCAGTTTATGAAGGATTACTACGATTATTACCGGACCAAACGTGGTTATCACGAGCGTTCCATCAATTCGGGACAAGGCTGGAATCTCACCTCTAACCTCGGTTTCCTCAATTCCCAAATACTCCAATACGCCGGCGAGATACAAAACGCCGTGCTCATCGTGCACGGGGAAAAGGCCCATTCACGCTATATGGGTGAGGATGCCTTCAAACTGCTGAAGGGTGACAACAAGCAGTTGCTCATCGTGCCGGGCGCAAGCCATTGCGACCTTTACGACAACATGGATGTCATTCCCTTTGACAAGATAGAGCAATTCTATCGTACTTATCTGAAATAGCCAAAGCGTTACACAAGAAACAATAACATCATCATGAAAAGAATCATGTCAATCATCGCAGTCACAGCCGCTGCCGTCACATCCTTGACAGCCAGCAACGAGAAGGCTTTCACGCAAGCCGCAGTCACCAATCAAGAAACCACACCCAAGGTGCTGGTCGCTTATTTCTCTGCCACAGGCACCACCAAGGCTGCTGCCGAGAAGGTGGCCAAGGCTACTGGTGCCGAACTGTTTGAAATCAAGCCCACCGAGGCTTATTCTGCCGCCGACCTCGACTGGACGGAGAAGACCTCGCGTTGCTGCCGCGAGAACGAAGACCCGAAGTCGCGCCCGGCATTCGAAAAGAGAAAAGAGTCGCTCGACGGTTACGACCTCATCTTCCTCGGTTTCCCCAACTGGTGGAACGGTGCGCCTCGCATCATCAACACTTTCATGGACACCTATCAGCTGAAAGGCAAGTGCGTCGTGATGTTCATGACTTCGGGAGGCAGCGGCATCAAGAATGCCGAGAAGATTTTCCAAGAGGCCTACCCCGAAGTGAAATGGGAAGCCGGCAAACTGCTCAACGGAATGTCGGAAAAAGAAATTGGCAACTGGGCCAAAGGGTACTTGGAATAATCGCTCGAACAGCCAAAGCGTTGTCGGGCAAGACTGAGGCCGTCCTCCGCTGCCAATACTCAGCAACGATTATTGCCCAGAATTCAGATTCTTGCTACCTTTGACCTTGTTATTGTCAAAGGAGAGAAAGATTTCGCATGAATATTACGGTTTATCTCGGCGCAAATGAGGGCAAAGACCCATCGTTTCGCAAAGCGGTTCAAGAATTTGGAACCTGGATTGGACACAGCGGGAACGCATTGGTCTATGGTGGCTCAAAGTCCGGCTTGATGGGTGCTTTAGCCGACAGCGTTCTGGATGCAGGTGGAGAAGCAACCGGCGTTGAGCCGCAGTTCTTTATCATGAATGAACTTCAGCATGAGGGGCTTACGAAGCTAATCGTAACGAAAGACATGTCGGAGCGCAAGAACAAAATGATTGAGCTGGGAGAAGCCTTTATCGCATTCCCTGGTGGAACAGGAACGTTAGAGGAAATCGCGGAGGTCATGTCGAAGGTCTCTATGAAGCATCTGAACGCTCCCTGCATTCTCTACAACCTGAACGGTTACTATGATTCTTTGAAAGCCTTTCTGGAGCAGATGATTGAAAATGGTCTGTCCTCAGAAGAGCGGCAAGAGGGTATCTATTTTGCCGAGAATCTTGAAGAAATCAAGCAGATTTTAACAGCCGCCAAAGGACTTTCTGCTTCTCAATGATGATGTTTTTGATGATTTGTTTGTCCATCTTGGCCTGCATTTGAAAATATACTTTGCAAAGATAGCTATTTTTTGAAAGTATACTTAAATGTTTGCCTATCTCGGGCGTTGTCCTTGACCTTACCTGAAAAAGGTTAGCATTTAACATTTGGCAATCGGCGGACGGATTGGGATATAATCTACTCTATCATCTTGCATAATAGCAGATTAATTTCTACATTTGCGCATTATCCTTTACAGGAACCCATTTAAATTCAATTCTATGAAATCAAAGAAAAATGTTTACGCCACACCCGATATCGAGGTGATGGAGATGGAGATGGAAGGTGCTGTGCTCATCGATGCCAGTGGCAATAGCAGCAACGACAGCGACACCGAAGAGATGCAGGATGCGAGAGGGGGGACGGATTGGAGTCAGTATTATAATTATAACAATTAGAGTTATGAAGCCTTTATATACGACAATCCTCACTCTGGCTGCGCTGGCCTCTCTCGCCGGCTGTAGCAAGGAGCAGGTCTCCGCTCCCGGAGATTCCGACAAGACTGAAGATCCGAAAGAGACATTGATCGAAATGACCCTGTCTGCCGGTCAGGAAAACGGCGGGACCAAGGCCGAGATTGATTCTGATAAAAACTACAAGACCATCAACTGGTCCTTGAACGACTCGATCAGCGTATTCGACGGGGCCGGCAAGAACTGCAAGTTCACTCTGGATGACGCCGATGCAGGCAAGACCAGCGGCAGATTCACCGGAGCGGTTTCTT
>CAVEAQ010000100.1:0-4550 GCA_963613775.1 bacterium
TTGGGGGGCTGTGCGTGCTGTATATGGCGCTCACCGCTCTGACGGGCCTGATTGCGGGCAGCAGCCGGACAGGTGCAATTTTCGCGAGCATGCTGAACGCCCTGCTCTGGGCAGCGAAATTCTTCGGCTGCCTCTTCCTGCTGCGCCACTTCATGCTCCGCTTCTCCGCCTCCAACCCGGAGGCCGGCAGTTCCGACATCTTCCGCTTCGGGACAGTGACCGCACTGCTCTCCGCGCTGGTCTATTCCGGCTGCTACCTGGCATACGTCACCTTCATCAACCCGGACATATTCTCCGAGGCGATGCAGATACTGCAGGAAAATCCGATGATGGACAAGGCCTCGATGGAGGCGATGGAGAATATGATCCCGATGATGCCGACCTACGCATTCTTCGGCAACCTCATCTACTGCTGGATCTTCGGCACCATACTGTCGGCGATATATTCGAGGAACATCCCATCCAACAACCCGTTTTAGAAGAATATGGACATCTCAGTAATAGTACCAGCATACAACGAGAGGGAAAGCCTGCCCGAACTCACCGCCTGGATAAGGAGGGTGATGGAGGAGCACTCCTACAGCTATGAAGTGATCATCGTGGACGACGGCAGCAGCGATGGCAGCTGGGACACCGTCAACAGCCTCGCAGCGGATGATCCGTGCATCCACGGCATACGTTTCAGGCGCAACTACGGCAAGTCTGCGGCTCTCTACTGCGGCTTCGACAGGGCGCAGGGGGATGTGGTCTTCACGATGGACGCCGACCTGCAGGACTCCCCGGACGAGATCCCCGAGATGTACAGGATGGTGCGGGAAGACGGCTACGACCTCGTCTCCGGCTGGAAGCAGCACCGCAAGGACAACGCCCTCACCAAGAACCTCCCATCCAAACTCTACAACGCCACCGCGCGACGCATCACCGGCATAAAGCTGCACGATATGAACTGCGGGCTCAAGGCCTATAGGAGCGAAGTCGTCAAGAGCATCGAGGTCTATGGCGAGATGCACAGATACATACCGTATCTCGCGAAGAATGCGGGATTTACGAAGATCGGAGAGAAGCCGGTGCACCACGAGAAGCGCAAGTACGGCAAGAGCAAGTTCGGCATGGAGAGATTCGTCAACGGCTTCCTTGACCTGCAGTCGCTCTGGTTTCTGAGCACCTTCGGCAAGAAGCCGATGCACTTCTTCGGCTACAGCGGCCTGCTGATGTTCCTGATCGGCTTCGTGATGACGGTGTGGATCATCGCCGCCAAGCTCATCCACCAGAGTCAGGGGCTCAGATACCGGGCGGTGACCGACCAGCCGCTCTTCTACCTCGCACTGCTGTGTGTGGTGTTGGGCGTGATGCTCTTCCTCGCGGGATTCATCGGGGAGATGATAGCCCGGTCGTCCGGGGAGCGCAACCGCTACAACATCCGCTCTGAATTCTGAGGACGCACACAACTAATAACCGATATGACACTTGAATACAACATCAATCCGCTCGTGCGGGAGATCGGGAAACCGTCGTCCGAGTTCACGAAGCGGGACATCATCGACTACATCGTAAGGCACGGGATCCGCATCGTCAACTTCAGGTATGTAGCCGCGGACGGGAGGCTCAAGACTCTCAACTTCCCGGTGACGGACCTGCAGTACCTCGACAGCATCCTCTCATTCGGCGAGAGGGTGGACGGTTCGAGCCTCTTCCCCTACATCGAGGCCTCGTCGAGCGACCTCTATGTGCTCCCGCGCTTCAGTACGGCCTACCTCGACCCATTCTCCGAAATCCCTGCGCTGGGGCTGCTCTGCTCCTACTTCACCAAGGACGGAGAGCCGCTGGAGAGTGCGCCCGAGTACACCCTTCGCAAGGCTCACCGCGCCTTCAGGGAGGTGAGCGGGTACGAGTTCGAGTGTATGGGCGAGCTCGAATACTACCTCATCGAGCCGGATGACGGGATGTTCCCCGCCCCGGACCAGAGAGGCTACCACGAGTCGGCGCCTTTCACCAAGTTCGAGGATTTCCGCACCGAGGCGATGAAGATGATTGCCGAAGCCGGAGGACAGATCAAATACGGCCACTCCGAGGTCGGCAATTTCACCCTGGACGGCAAGCGCTATGAGCAGAACGAGATAGAGTTCCTCGTCTCCCCTGCCGAGTCCGCCGCCGACCAGCTCGTGATGGCGAAGTGGATACTCCGCACTCTCGCATACAGATACGGCATCGACATCACCTTCGCCCCGAAGATCACCGCCGGCAAGGCGGGCAGCGGGCTGCACTTCCATACCCGTCTCGTCAGGGACGGCAAGTCAGCGATGATCGGGCCGGACGGACGCCTGTCCGAAGATGCCCGCCGGGCCATCGCCGGCTATATGACCTGCGCATCCTCGCTCACCGCATTCGGCAACACCAACCCGCTGTCATATTTCCGTCTCGTGCCGCACCAGGAAGCTCCCACCAGCATCTGCTGGGGTGACCGCAACCGCTCGGTGCTGGTCAGGGTGCCGCTCGGATGGACGGGGCACAATGATATGTCCGCCATTGCCAACGGCCTGCCGCAAGCGGCAGATCTCGCAATGCCGGACAAGCAGACAGTCGAGATGCGCTCGGCCGACGGCTCCGCCGATGTGTACTTTATGATTGCGGGACTCATCACCGCGGCACGCATTGGCTTCGAGATGGACAGGAGCTCGGCTCTGGAGCTCGCGGCGAAGACTTATGTAGATGTAAACATCCATGCCAGGGAGAACGAAGCCCTGCTGAACTCGCTCCACGAAGTGCCGTCTTCCTGCTGGGAGTCAGCCGGGGAGCTAGAGAAGAATCGCGCTCTCTACGAGGCCGGGGGAGTCTTCAGCCCGGGGATGATCGACGGCACCATCGCGCAGCTGCGCAGCTTCGGTGACAAGGACATCCGCGCCGAGGTCGCCGCCCATCCGGAGAAGCTGCTGGAGATGGTCCGCCGCTTCTACCACTGCGGATAGCAGTCTGATATAATTCAGGGAGCTTGCCGGGAGTGCTGGATTTCACACTCGAGGCAGGCTCCCTGAACTGTTGTTATACCCGTATGCTACTTCTGGTCGAGTCCGAAGGACCAGCTGCGGTCGTAGTTGCGCAGAGTGCTGACGGTAGCGGTCTTGTCGGTGAGGTTGTAGACGACTGACCACTGGGTGTTGCTGGTGAGCTTCTCAGGATTCTTCGGCTGGGAAGCCGCTGAGAGAGCGGACATCGCCTGCTCCTCGGTGAGGACGCCGCCGTTGTCCTTGAGCGCATTGCCGAGTATGTCGTAGCGGTCGCGGCCGTGGTTGGACTTGCCGCCGTATTCGTGCTCGGCCATCTTAGGAGAGACGTAGAAGTTGGTCACATACCTTGCTCCGTCCACCACGTCCATAGTGTTAGGGAGCTCCTCGCCCGGCTGGAAGACATACTCCACCACTGCCGAATTGCCCTCGGCGTCAGCGAGGAAGAAATGGTAGTTGCCCTGATTCGGCATCGGCACCTTCATATCGAACTCCTTAAGCTTGGCGACCGCATCGGCGACATCTACCGCATTGTCGAGCAGATAGCGCATTGCGACCGAGGTAGCGATCCCGGTCTTGCCGGTGTTCTGCATAGTGCCGGCGCCGTCGAGGTGCAGTACGCTGATGGAGAATCCCTTCTCGTTCATACCGTCCATAATGGCATACGGGAACATCATTATCGCGGAGAGGTCTGTCACACCGTCGTTGTAGAAGTTTCTCTTGCAGCCGACCCAGTAGGCATCCACCATACAGACGGATTTGTATCCGCCAGAAGGATGGGTGTGGATAACGGCGGCGGCGATATCATCAGGATGCGCATAGTCGAAGTTGCGCCCCACGATGCAGTCTCCCTCCGGAGTCTTGGCAGCGAAAGCGCTGCAGCCGCTGCCGTATTTCGCCATAATGCTCTCAGGCACAGGCTCGTCGAAGAGCTTCTCCGCGGTGAACAGACCTAGCTTCGGCATAGTCACGGCCTCATACTCAATACACTCGTCGAGCTTGTAGTCGGCGGTATAGTCGAGCTCATAGAAGCCGCCGATGCCGTCGAGGTCGCGCAGAGACTGGAGCATCTCCACTTTGGCAGGGTCGGTAATGAAATTGGCAGGATTGTCTGTCTTCTTGCCCTGGCTGCCATCGCAGGAAGAGAGTCCGGCTGTCGCCATCAGGACGGCCGGAATGAGGAATTTTGTAGTTTTCATCATTATATTGATATTTAATCATTTACATAGTAGCCGGACGACAGCGGGAGGGATTCGGCACGCTTCACGGCAATTTCAGCGACAGCGGAGCTGTACTCCTTGCCGTCAAGTTTGAAGCTGAGTGTGTAGCTGCCTTCCGGCAGGCTTGCCGTATAGTATTTTTCCTTGCCGTACACGCTGCCGGAACCGTCTGCAAACACCTTGCCTTTGGCATCGGTAAACCGGACATCTGTCATATATTTATCCTTGACCGTATTGGTCAGGACTACAGTGCCGGAAGCCACTCGGTTAGGTACAGGAAGCTCGATATAGAATGTCTGATCCGGGATGGCGAATCTGCTGTAATTAT
>CAVEAQ010000101.1:0-4425 GCA_963613775.1 bacterium
CGATGTCACCCAGTCGTTGGGGGTGATTGCGTCAATCATTGATTCGTCCATATCTTTCCTGTATTGTTATTCCATTGAGTCGAACAGGCCGCCGACAGTGTTGTCGAACGCCCCCTCGAGCTGATTGCTGATCTTCTTGCGCAGGATCCCGGTCCAGCGTATCTTGTGTACCTTGTCCTTCTTGCCCCTCTCCCTGTTGGGCGTGATGACCTCGCCTTCCACGGATTCTGTGCCGGAGAAGAGCTCGCCCTCACCGTTCTCGTCCAGAGCAGGGGCTTCGCTCCGCTCTGCGGACGGCTGCTGCGGCGACTCCTCCACGCAGTTGAGGCGTGCGTCCTTCTTGGCCTCGAGGATCATACCTATCGATGCCGCGGCGGAAGTCTCGCTGACTCCCGGACAGCCGCCGGAGCTGAACTTCTGTGCGCGCGGGTAGCCGAGCCGGACGACATAGCCGGACATCTCCCTGAAGAGGTTGGCGAAATTGACCAGACCCGCGCTTCCGCCGGTCAGCACGACTCCGTTGCGGAGCTTGTCCGCAAACCCGCTCTCCTGTATCTGGTAGAGGATGGCGTCGATGATCTCCTTGGCGCGGCAGTTGATGATCTCGGAGAGATACTTCACCGGGAGCTGCTCGTAGGTGCCGTTCTCGTCGTCGTTGATCTGTATGGTCTTCTCGCTGAGAGACTGCAGCTTGTCCGGCAGGCAGGCGCCGTAGGCGAGCTTGATGTTCTCCGCGAGCTTCTCGGTGAATCCGCACTCGTACTTGATGTCGGAGGTGATGCTCTTGCCGCCGAACGGGATGGATGAATAGTGGCGCAGCAGGCCTCCTTTGTAGATGGTGAGTGAAGTTACTCCCGCCCCGACCTCCACCAGGGCCACTCCGTTCTCCTTCTCGCCCTCTGTCAGCACGGCCTGGGCCACTGCGGTAGGGATGAATATCTTGCGTGCAGGCGCGATGCCTATGTCGTTGAGCATCGTGTCGATATTGCTTGAGGCCTTCTGGGTGCCGATGAAGATTTTGAAGTTGCCCTCGATGTCCTCGGCAGTGACTCCGACCACATCGTTCTCGCTGGCGCAGACGAGCTCGTCGTCAGCTGAGAATGACTGGGCCACTGCTCCGTAGATGACCTCCTTCTGCTCGTTCTCGAGAGGGTAGCTGTCGATGGCGAGGCTCTTGAGCGAGGAAATCTCCTCCTTGCTGATGCAGGATGAAGGCTCGCTGCGGCTCATGCTCGCGCTCGCGCTCTCCTGGCGCACTTCGTAGCGCGGCAGTCCCAGTACGACCTGGAGGATCTTGATGCCAAGCTCTCCTTCGGCATCCTTTACGGCCGTGCCAAGCGCGGCTGCAGCCCTCTTGGGGTTGAATACCGAACTGTACCGTATTCCGTCGGACGGCACCTCCTTATAGTAGATGACCTGCACGTCCTCTCCTTCGACTTTCGCGACGGTCAGCGCAATCTTCGAGGAGCCGAGGTCCGCTGCCGCTATGTATCGTTCTGTCTGCATATTATTTGTTTCTTGTATTTTAGATTCACGGTCTTGTAGTACCCCGTTTCCTTTGAGGGCACAATGTAATCATAATATTTCTCAATTCCGGCAAATTTTTCCCTGAGCGAGTGCGGCTCGCCGAGGATGAAGAGCTCTTCGCCACGGCTCATTTTGAGCACGATATCTCCGTCAGGGCGCACTGCGATGCTGTCGGTGCAGGATTTCCACTGCCGGGAATTCTCGATCAGAGAGTTCATCTCCAGCATCGAGCCCAGCCAGTAGCGCTCCTCCGGGGTGGAGGCGAAGCCCTTGTAGCCATCCGGCACGCTCACCGGGATGCTTCCGTGGATCACCCTCACCGGGGCGGTGTAGCTTCGGTGCAGAGGAAAGATGTAGCCCTCAGCGTCAATGTAGAAGCCGCGCTCCCCGTCCTGGAAGCGCATCACCGGAGCCCTCTGGGTGATGCTGATGTGCAGCGTGCCGTCGGAGGTGGTCCAGGCTTCGCTGCGCAGCACGGCGCTGCGGCTCTCGATGAGCTTCTCGATCTCCCCTAGACGCACGCTGTCGAGTCTCTGTCCGATGTAGCAGCCGTACCTGCTGTCCAGAAATCCCCTTATGTCATCTTCGCTGACGAATTTGAGCGAGTCTGCGAAATGCACCTTCATACAGTTGCAGTTCAGCCTGGAGCGGTCCTCGCGGGTGAGGTGCACAAGAGCCCCCATCCCCGCGCAGAACGCGGCGGCAAGCACTGAAGTGACGATTATCCGGACTGTACGGTTCATATCGGGGGACTATTTTTTTGCAAGCATCTCCGTGATCGGCCCCACGAAGCGGTCGATGTCTCCGGCGCCGAGGGTGACCAGCACGTCAATGTCTTCACCCTCAAGATACTGCATTAGCTCCGCCTTGCTCAGCAGGACCTTTTCAGGAGCGGTGACATCCTTGAGAATGAGCTCGGAAGTCACGCCCGGGATCGGCTCCTCGCGCGCCGGGTAGATGTCGAGCAGGATGAGACGGTCCAGCAGGCTCAGCGAGCGTGCGAACTCCGGTGCGAAGTCCCGCGTGCGGGTGTAGAGGTGCGGCTGGAATATGCCAGTGATTTTCCTCCCCGGGAAGATGTCGCGAATTGAGCTGATTGCACTTGCGAGCTCCGCAGGATGGTGGGCGTAGTCGTCGATATAGGTCCTGCCGCCCGCGTTGAAGTGCAGCTCCAGGCGGCGCCGTGCCCCCTCGAAGCTGGAGATGGCGTGCCGTACTTTCTGCGCGTCCAGCCCGTAGCAGAGACAGATGGCTGCCGCAGCGATGCTGTTCTCCACGTTCACCCGGCCTATCGCGCCGACCCTGACGTCGGACAGCACCCCGCCCGGATAGACGAGGTCATAGACATAGTGCCCGTCGCTCTCGAGCCTGAGGTTGCTGCCGTGGAAGTCGGCCGCATCTTCGCTGGAGTGGTAGGTGAATATCCTGCAATGCACGTCTTCCCCGCTGACGGGAAGACCGTACTTGAGTATCAGGGTCTCGCTGATCTGCGAGGCGAACTGCCTGAACGCCTCCTGCACATGCGCGAGGTCTCCGTAGATGTCGAGGTGGTCGGCGTCCATCGCGGTGATGGCGGCGATGGAAGGGTGGAGCTGGAGGAACGAACGGTCATATTCGTCGGCTTCCACCACCACTGTCGGCGTGTCGCTGATGAGCATATTGGTGCCGTAGTTCCTGGAAATGCCGCCGAGGAAGGCCGAGCAGCCGTTGCCGCCTTCGGTGAGAATATGCGCCACGAGGGTGGATGTGGTGGTCTTGCCGTGCGTGCCTGCCACTGCGAGGCAGGTCTCTCCGGCAGTCAGCTCTCCCAGCATCTGCGAGCGCTTCACCACGCGGTAGCCGTGGGTGCGGGCATAGACAAGCTCAGTCATATCGGCCGGCACTGCCGGGGTGTAGATGACCAGAGTGTCCCTGACCTCGGTCGGGATAAGATCCGGCCTGTCTTCGTAGTGCACAGCGATCCCCTCAGCCTCGAGAGCGTCTGTCAGCTCCGACTCGGTCCTGTCGTAGCCGCTCACGGAGCAGCCCTTGGACTTGCAGAAACGGGCGATGGCGCTCATCCCTATGCCGCCGATGCCTATAAAATAGATATTATTGTATTTCATACGAGTTTATATACTTCATCAACGATAGTCTGTGCCGCATCGAGCCTTGCTAGCGGCGCGACGTTCCTCTCTATCTGCGCGATCCTGGAGCTGTCGCGGACAAGCCCGAGAGCGGTATCCAGGAGCTTCTCCACCGCTTCCGCATCGCGCACCATCAGGGCGGCATCCCTGCTCACAAGAGCCATTGCGTTGTGGGTCTGATGGTCTTCGGCCACATTCGGCGAAGGAACAAACACTGCGGCTTTGTGCGCTGCGCAGATCTCCGAGATGGAGGATGCTCCCGAGCGGCTCACCACCACGTCAGCCATCGCGTATGCGAGGTCCATACGGGCGATAAAGTCGCTGTATATCACATTCTTGCAAGGATGCTCAGCCATAAAGGCATCAACCCCCGACTTATAATACCTGCCGCACTGCCACATCACCTGCACTCCTTCGCCACCCGGGCAGCCCGCTGCGATCCAGGCCTTCATCGCATTGTTGAGCGTGCCGCTGCCGAGGCTCCCGCCCACCACGAGGATGTGCCTGCAGGACGGGTCAAGTCCGTAGAAGCTGATGCCTTCGAGCTTTTCCTCCTCGCTGTAAGGGTGAATCACCGGGCGGATAGGGTTGCCGCTGAATACTATCTTGTCGGCGGGGAAAAATTTCTCCATCCCGTCGTAGGCCACGCAGATGCAGCCGACTCTCTTGGAAAGAATTTTGTTAGTCAGTCCGGCGAAGCTGTTCTGCTCCTGTATCAGGGACGGAATCCCCTTGCGGGTGGCCTGCCAGAGCAGGGGAGCGCTGGCATATC
>CAVEAQ010000102.1:0-4405 GCA_963613775.1 bacterium
TGCTCTTGAGAGGGATGTCGTCGCTGACGAAGTAGGTGAGGCTGTAGCCCTTCTCCGGGTTCACGCGGCCGGAGAGGCTCACGCCCACGCCGAGCACCTTGATCCACGGGATGCCGCTGCGGGTGACCTCATCCTTGACCATACGGCAGATGGTGCGGAAGGAGAGCTCGTTGGCCTCAAGCACGAACTCGATGTCCTGTATGAACTGGATAATCTCGCCCTTGAAGTTGCTGATGGCGATGTGGAAGTGATGCCGCGCGATGTCCACGCCCACGAAGTAGCCCGCATCGGGGTTGAGGCCGTAGACGCTCGGACGGCGGCCGCCGCTTGTGCCCACCTTGCCTTCGTCCTGAAGGAAGTTCTCATCGATAAGCTCGGAGATGAGCTTCGTGATGGTCGGGACGCTGATCCCGAGAGACCGGCTGAAGTCGGCTATGCTGTAACTCTGGTGCGTGATGCACAGGCGCAGCAGCTCCCTCTTGACGAGAGCGTTCTTGCTGGAAGTGTCGCTGAGAAAGGACGATGTCATGGGCATAGTGTTAATCGATACAAAAATATATATTTTTTTATATATTTGTAAATTATTTTTGAAAAAATTAAATAATGACAGCGGAGAAATTAACGGGGAGACTTGCAAATGGCTGGAGGAAACTCACTTCGGTGCATCTGAAGCTGAGGTCCAAGCTCATTCTGAGCCTTCTGTCGATTGCAGCCATACTCCTGGTGTCGTCCATCATCTCCGTGATGGAATACTCCAGTATGAGCAAATATGTCTCCAGCCTGATTGCCGACGATATCAGCAGTATCAACGTGGCCAACCGCCTCCGCGATATGAGCAATACATACAACCTTGACATTCTTGAAGTTATAGGTGAAGATGTCTCTGCTGCGAGGCTTCCCGGCTTCGATGACGAGTACTTCAAGTCGCACTGCGACTCGCTCAGGATGAGCGTCGCCGCCAACCAGGCCGCGCCGCTTGCGGACTCGGTGATGTATTCGTATGCCGCGTATATGCTGACGAGTCTGGAGCTGGAGGATGTGATAAGTTCGGACTTCATCGACTCCAGAAGCTGGTATTTCGAGCGTCTGCAGCCGCGCTATGAGCGCCTGCGCTCCGATATGGACAAGCTTACCTCGGTGATCTACCAGGATCTGGTGCGCAACTCCGCCACCTTCGAGAGAGGGTTCTACCGGAGCGTTATCCCCGGCATAGTGGCTGTGGGAGTGGGACTTATGCTCGTGCTGATGCTGCTCTTCTTCATCCTTGCCTACTATGTCAATCCGCTCTACAGGATGCTTGACGCGCTGAGCGCATACCGCTCTAATGACAAGAAATATACGGTCCGCTTCGACGGCGACGACCAGCTCGCCGAGCTCAACGAGGGCATTTCGGAACTCGCCGGCGAGAACCAGCAGCTCCGCCGCCGCATCAGAGAGATCCGCAGATGAACTGGAAGGTAATCAGCAGAAACATCGGCTCCGCGCTGCTTGTCAGTGCGCTCTTTATGTTCCTCTCGGTGCTTGTCTCGATGGGGAACGGCAACGATTCGGCGCTAGCCGCCCTGTCGATCTCCTTCCTGATCACCTTCATCGTCGGCATCTTCCCCTTCATCTTCGTGCGTAGGGCGTCTGCCATCAGCCTCAAGGAAGGCTATGTGATCATCACCCTCTCCTGGCTGCTGTCCTTCGTCTTCGGAATGCTGCCATATGCGCTCTGGGGCGGTCCGTTCACCTTGCAGAACGCCTGGTTCGAGTCGGTGAGCGGATTCACTACCTGCGGCGCGACCATCCTCGACAATGTGGAGGCTCTCCCGCGGAGCCTGCTCTTCTGGCGCTCCTCCACCCACTTCATCGGAGGTTTGGGAGTCGTGGTGTTCCTGCTCCTGATCATCCCGGAGTCCAGCCCTATGAGGATGCGGCTCACCAATATGGAACTGACCGCGCTCGGGCGGGCCGGCTACTCGACGCGCCCCAACAGGATAGTCTATGTCTTTGCATATGTCTATCTCGCCCTCTTCGTGCTTGCATTCTTTGGTTATCTGCTTGCCGGGATGGGGGCTTTCGATGCCGTCTGCCACGCGATGAGCGTCGCGGCGACCGGCGGATTCAGCACGCGCAACGCTTCCATCGCCGCCTTCGGCTCGAGGGCCGCAGAGGCGGTGACGATGCTCTTCATGTATCTGTCTTCCATCCACTTCGGGCTTATATACATATCGGTGATCACGCGCTCTCTGAAGCCGCTGCGCAATCCTGTCATCAAGTTCTACTCGATATCGGTGCTTGCGGTGGCATTTGTGCTCTCCATAGGCCTGCGGGCCGAGCATCTCTGCCCGAACTGGGGCGATGCACTCTGGAATGCGCTTTTCAGCACGCTCTGCGTGTCGTCCACGAGCGGATTTGCCATTATGGACAATTCCCTCTGGCCGATGTGGATGACCGGGCTTCTGCTGCTCTCCGCCGTGATGTGCGGCAGCGCCGGCTCCACGAGCGGCGGTATCAAGGTGGACAGGGTACTGCTGCTCTTCAAGTCCATCGGACGCTATGTGGGCAATATCCTTCACCCCTCTTCCGTCAATGAAGTCAGGATGGGCAGGCGACTGCTCCGCGACTCGGAGGTGACTCCGCACCTGCTCTATATCTGCCTCTACGCGCTGCTCGCCCTGGTCTCCGTCTTCCTTTGTCTCTGCTCCGGTATCGATGCCGACAACTCCCTGGTGGCCACGGTGATGAGTCTCAGCAATGTGGGTCCTGCCTGCGGCGATCTCGGCACTATGGGCTCCTACAACGCCGTCTCCCTGACTGGTAAGATGGTGCTTTCGCTCGATATGTTCCTCGGGCGTATCGAGATATATCCTGTACTCGCGGTGTTCGCGATGCTCTTTGACCGTCACAGGGGATGAGCAGCCGTTCTGGAACGCTTCTTGAGCGCTTCCTGAAGCGCTTTACGGCTGAGCCGACGCCCTGCCAGGCCGCGTTCTTCCGTGATATGGCGGACTTCGCCACCTGCGACGATGCCGACATAATGGTTGTCAACGGCTATGCGGGCACCGGCAAGACCACCGCCGTGGCTGCGGTGACGCGCTCTCTGCGCGAGTTCGGAATCCCTTCGGTGCTGCTCGCTCCGACTGGACGCTCCGCCAAGGTGCTCTCCTCAGTCTGCGGCCGCCCCGCTTCCACTATCCACAAGCATATCTACCGCCAGAAGAGCGTCGGCTCCGATGGCTACGGCAGTTTCTCCCTCGCGCCCAACAAGGCGCGCTGCACCCTCTTCGTGGTCGATGAGGTGTCGCTGATCGGAATAGACGGCACTCTGGGCGGCCCGACTTCTACTTTCGGGAGCGGCAACCTGCTGGAGGATCTGGTCACTTTCGTGCGCAACGGCACGGACTGCAGACTGCTGCTGATCGGTGATGCCGCACAGCTGCCACCGGTGGGGATGGACGCTTCGCCGGCGTTGAGCAAGGATTTTATGGACGGCTTCGGCGGGGTGCGCTACTGCAGCCTGACCTCGGTGGTGAGGCAGTCGGCGGAGTCCGGCATCCTGCGCAATGCGACTATGCTCCGCGAGATCATAGCCCGGAGCAATCCGGAGGATACTTTCGATGATATAAAGCTCGACCTTTCCGGCGTGGAGGATATCCGGCGTGTGAGCGGTGCCGAACTGATTGAGACCCTGTCTGACGCATATTCCGAGTTCGGCGAGGACGGGACGGTGGTGCTCTGCCGCTCCAACAAGCGCGCCGTGCGCTACAACAACGGCATCCGCGGTGTGGTGCAGTACAAGGAGGAGCCGCTGGTGCGGGGCGACCGCCTGATGATCGTGAAGAACTGCTACCAGTTCGTGGAGGATGTCAAGGGTCTGGACTACATCGCCAACGGCGACATTGCCAAGCTGGTCAGCCTCGATCATCACGAGGAGCGCTATGGACTGCATTTCGCAAGCGCGGTGCTGGAGTTCCCGGACTATGACGATGTCTCAGTCTGTGCCAAGGTGTGCCTCGATACACTGACGTCCGAGTCCGCGACCCTCACCCGTGAGCAGCAGGACGCGCTCTTCAAGGGGGTGTGGGAGGACTACGCCGACCGCGGCACGAAGCGCAAGATCTGGGAGGCGGTGCGCGAGGACAAGTTTTTCAACGCGCTGCAGCTCAAGTATGCCGAGGCGATCACCTGCCACAAGTCGCAGGGAGGTCAGTGGGACTGCGTCTTTGTCGACTGCCCGTTCTGGCTGCCCGAGCAGAGCGTGGACGACCTCAAGTGGCTCTACACCGCCCTAACCCGCGCCGTCAGGCGTGTCTACCTCGTCAACTTCAAGGACGAATTCTTCGTGTAGGGGAGGCTTCCTGCTGTGCATCATCCCGCGCATCCGGTAGATCAGGTCGCGGAAGATGCGCATACCGCCCAC
>CAVEAQ010000103.1:0-4304 GCA_963613775.1 bacterium
AAAACAACCGGTGGAGAATAAGTAATATGGGACAGAAAACAAATCCTATCAGCAACAGAATCGGTATCACCCGTGGTTGGGACTCTAACTGGTGTGGTGGTAACTACGCGGAGAAGATCGCAGAGGACTACGAGATCCGCAAGTATCTTAGCAAGCGCCTCGCGAAGGCCAGCCTCAGCAGGATCATCATCGAGAGGACCCTCAAGCTCATCACCGTCACCATCTATGCTGCGCGTCCGGGCTTCATCATCGGCAAGGGCGGCACTGAGGTGGACAAGCTCAAGGAAGAGCTCAAGAAGGTCACCAGCAAGGATGTTCAGATCAACATCTACGAGGTGAAGCGTCCTGAGGTGGATGCCAACATCGTGGCTGACAGCATCGCCCGTCAGATTGAGGGGCGTGTCTCCTATCGCCGTGCCATCAAGATGGCTGTCGCAAACACTATGAGAGTGGGTGCGGAAGGTATCAAGGTGCTTATCAGCGGACGTGTGGGCGGAGCTGAAATGGCCCGCAACGAGATGTTCAAGGAAGGACGTACTCCTCTCCACACATTCCGTGCGGATATCGACTACGCTCTCGCGGTAGCCAACACCAAGGTCGGAACCCTCGGTATCAAGGTCTGGATCTGCAACGGCGAGCGCTACGGCAAGCAGGATCTCACTCCTGCAGCTCTCTCTGCAGCCAACGCACAGGCTGCCGGCCAGAACCGTGGCGGCGGACGTGGCGGAGACCGTGACCGTCGTGGCGGCCGTCGCGATGACCGCGACCGTCGTCCGCGCAGGGACAACCAGAAGTAATTAGAAATTAATTGCTATATTTACGGCCGGTTCGCAAAGATAGCGGACCGGCTTTTATAAAATCAACACAGTTATTTATGAAGAGGTTTATGTATCTCGCAGCTGCACTGCTCCTCACCGCAGTAGGCTGCAATGGTGTTTCTGAAAAGGAACTTGCTGAGTATAAGGCCAGCACTGATAAGTTCATCGAGGACTACAATGCCGAGGCCAGCCAGATCTTCAAGGACAGCACGCTGACCAAGGAAGAGCAGAACGCAAAGTTCGAGAAATGGTATGAGGAGACCGTCAACAAGTTCGTTGAGGAGCGAAAGGAAATCATCAAAAAGAACGCATCCAACGAGCTCGGCGCCGCCGCTCTCAACGACATCTGGAATATGGTAGAGGATGAAGAGCAGCCGGAGCTTCTCGCCCAGCTTAAAGGCAAGGCTGCCCAGGACTCCACCGTCCTCAAGCACAAGGCGTACCTTCAGGCTGTCGAGGAGACCGCCGAGGGCAAGATGTTTACCGATTTCACCATCGTCCAGGATGCTGACAACGCTGAAGCCAGCACTGTCAAGTTCTCAGACTATGTAGGCAAGGGCAAATACATCCTCGTTGACTTCTGGGCCAGCTGGTGCGGACCTTGCAAGAGGGAGATTCCCAACATCGCAGCCGTCTATGAGAAGTATGCCGGATATGACTTTGACGTGCTCAGCGTAGCGGTATGGGACAAGCCTGAGGACACCGTCGCCGCAGCCATAGAGCACGGAGTCGTATGGAACCAGATCATCAACGCCCAGAAGATTCCTACCGACATCTACGGCATCCAGGGTATCCCTCACATTATGCTCATAGGTCCTGACGGAACCATCGTCAAGCGCGGTCTCAGAGGCGAGGCCATCGAGAAGGCCGTAGCAGAGGTTCTTGAACATTAAAGACAAAATCAGCTTATTACCACATTCCCCCGGAGTTTACAGATACTACAACTCCGAGGGAACTGTGATTTATGTAGGTAAGGCCAAGGACCTTGCCAAGCGTGTCGCGCAGTATTTCGTCAGTCCCGACCGCCTGACCCTCAAGACCAGGGTGCTCGTATCCAAGATAGCCGACCTGCAGTATTCGGTCGTGGACAGCGAAGCGGACGCGCTGCTGCTCGAAAACAATCTGATCAAGCAGTACAAGCCGCGCTACAACATCCTCCTCAAGGACTCCAAGACCTATCCCTGGATATGTGTCACGGACGAGGAGTTCCCGAGAGTGTTCCTGACCCGCCATCTGGTGCGTAACGGTTCGCGCTACTTCGGACCTTACAGCTCCGTGCAGCACGCGCGGGCCCTGCTGGAGTTCTTCGAGGAGAACTATCCCATCCGTTCCTGCCGTCTTGGCATTACTTCTGACGCCGTGCTCCGGCACAAGTTCCGTCCCTGCCTTGACCTGCACCTGCACCGCTGTCGCGGCTGCTGCGTGGGCGGCATCTCCCGCGAGGAATACGGGAGCTGTATAAGTGAGATCATCAGGCTGCTCAGCGGCGGGGCGAGCGGAATCATCCGGGACTACAAAGCCAGGATGCTCAAGGCGTCCGAAGATCTGGACTTCGAGTCCGCGGCGCTCTACAAGCAGAAAATGGACGCCCTTCAGAGCCACTATTCCAAGTCCATCATCACCGCTGCCGGCGACCGGGACGTGGATGTGTTCTCGCTGGTCTTCGACGGGGCCGAAGCCTTCGGCAACTTCCTGCGCATCAAGGGCGGAGCCATCATCCAGTCGCTCAATCTCGGATTCAGGATGAATATCGAGGAGGAGCGTGAGACAGTGCTCAGCAGCTTTATTGCAGAGATTGAATCAAAGTTCGGCGACCTCAGTTCTGAGGTCATTGTGCCGTTTCTCCCCGACGTGAGCATCGATGGCGTGGAATTCAAGATACCGGTGCGCGGCGACAAGCTCGCCCTGCTGGAGCTCAGTGACAAGAATTCCCGCGAATTCCGCTTCAACTCCCTTCGCCAGCGGGAGCATACCAACCCCGACGAGTTTCGCGCCGCAGTGCTTGAAGAGCTCCGCAAAGCCATAGGGATGGAGGAACTTCCCGAGCATATCGAATGCTTCGACAACTCCAATATCCAGGGTACAAATCCGGTCGCTTCCTGCGTAGTCTTCAGGGGCGGAGAACCGTCCAAGAAGGATTACCGCAAATTCAAGATCAAGACGGTGGTCGGGGCCAACGATTACGCCTCGATGAAGGAGGTGGTCAACCGCCGCTATTCGCGACTCTGCGAGGAAGCGCCCGATGATCTGCCGCAGCTTGTCGTGATCGACGGCGGCAAGGGTCAGCTGGATTTCGCCTACCAGGCCATCTGCGAGCTCGGACTGGAGCGCAAACTTACGGTGATAGGCCTTGCCAAGCGCCTTGAAGAGGTGATCAGGGTGGGGGATCCGTATCCGCTCTTCCTCGACCGCAACTCGCAGGCCCTAAAACTTCTGCAGAGGGTTCGCGACGAGGCTCACCGCTTCGGCATCACCTTCCACCGCTCCCTGCGCAGCAAGGCGGCTCTCTGTTCAGCGCTGCGCGAGATCAAAGGGGTGGGGGAGCAGACCGAACAGCGGCTGCTGATGCACTTCGGCAGTGTGGCGAGGATTGCCGCGGCCTCAGAGGAAGCTATAGCTGAGCTTGTCGGCCCTGCCCTTGCCGCCCGCATAAGACTACATTTCGACAATGGACAGCAATAAATTCAATAGATACTTCAGCATCTTCATCCTGGTCGGGATGACTGCCGCGATGGCCGTCGCCACCGCCCTTAAGCTTCGTGACGCCCAGACCGGTCAGGCCCTGCTCATCGTGGCTGCGTTCGGCTCGCTGATGGGGATACTCAGCACCGTGTGCTCTGCCAATGCACGTATTCTCACCTTCCTCTTCGGGCTCTTCGACGTCTCGATCTACGGTGTGATGTGTTTTGTGGGCGGCAAATACGGCAACGCGGCCCTGCATCTGCTCTACTTCCTGCCGATGCAGCTGGTGGGCTTCCTGCAGTGGCGCAAGCGCGGTGCCGCTTCGGGCAGCAAGGTGCGGGCCCGCAGGCTCACTTCCCGCCAATGGCTGCTCTACGGCGGGATTTTCCTTCTCGGGCTTGCTGCCGCATATTTGATTCTCTCCGCTATCGGCGACAGCGAGGCTGCGCAGGTGGTGCGGCTCACCATATTTATGGATGCACTCTCGATGATGTGCAATATCATCGGCCAGCTGCTGATGTCAATGGCCTATATGGAGCAGTGGATATTCTGGATCGGGGTCAATGTGGCCTCAGTGGTGATGTGGTCCGCAACGCTTGCGCACAGCGCTGATTCCTATGCCCTGGTGTACCTTATCAAGTACAGTTTCTACTTCCTCAACTCGCTCAACGGACTCCGCATCTGGATCGGTCTCAGCCGGCCGGAGTCCAAGTGCCAGGACGCAGATTTGCATATTTAAAAAATTATCATTTAATTTGCAGACCCTTTGACGTGGGAAATGTACTAATAAAACTTAATATCTAT
>CAVEAQ010000104.1:0-4281 GCA_963613775.1 bacterium
TGCGGCAACTCCCGCGCTACATCAAACCGTCAGGGATCGTGGTGCGGAGAATAGTAGCGACACTTCTCTCTCTCTCGCTGGCCGTTCTTGCCTCAGGGCAGGAGCGGCCTGCGTCCGAGAGTTACTGCAGGGAACTCTTCGGTATTGAAGAACTCTGCGACGGGCACCATATGCAGGCGTTTTCGGTCCGCGACAGCGTGGTCTATGTGGGCTACGACTCCGGACTGTGCAGGACATATGAGCTCGGAAGCGGAAGACAGATTTCCTCTTTCCCCCTCGGCTGCAGGATAGACTCCAACCACTGCGGCAATCTCAATTTCGCGGGCGGACTTCTCTATGTCTCCGGAGATCTCAAGAACCTCTGCTGCTATGTGGAGGAAGTCCGTCCTGAGGGCTCACGCACGGTTCAGACCATACGTTTCGCGATCTCAGGCAAGGCTGGAGGCTCTCAGGCGGTGATTGACTCGGAACGGGGCAGGATAGTCTATATCAGGAGGAAATACAGCAAGATCAACCGCCCGGACAACTCTTTCCTTGTCTCGGAATTCCGCCTTCCCGACCCGTCGGAGGGGGATGTAATCTTCAGGGACAGGGACATCCTGCGGAGCTACACTCTGGAGAAGTACTTCCCCATCTATCAGGGAGCAAGCATCTCCGGAGGGCTGCTCTACCAGTCTTTCGGAGGTCCGGCCGACTGGCCGTCTACGGAGGGTACAGGCTATGCAGTCTTCGATCTCAGAGACGGAAGCCTCGTCTCGACGGTGCGGCTTCCTCTCAGTGCAGAGCCTCAGTCCGTGCTGCATAGCGGAGGGCGATATTATATGAACTTCAACGGTCTCGGGCTCTACGAAGTGGCTGCTCCTCCGCTCTGGTCTAACGATATGCAGATATCTGTAGAAGCTGTCAGAATCGGAGGTTATGTCGGCGGCCGCATCGAGAGCTGCTTTCTGCACCGCGTCGGCGGGCAGGATGTGGAGGAGCTCGTGGAGCCGTTCCGCCACAGGGACGAGACCTGGAGGTGGCAGAGCGAATTCTGGGGCAAGTGGACCCTCGGAGCGGTGGGCGCATACCGCTACAGCCGCGACCGCGCCCTCTACGACAAGATTGCAGTCTCGGTGGAGAGCCTCCTCGAGACGCAGACCCCGGACGGATACATAGGCAACTACGGACCCGACAGCCAGCTCCGCAAGTGGGACATCTGGGGGCGGAAATACACGATGCTCGGACTGCTGAGCTGGTACGACCTCAGCGGAGACTGCCGGGCTCTGGATGCTGCCTCAAGAGTTGCAGACCACCTGATGAGTCAGGTGGGGCCGGACAAGACGGATATCGTTTCGACGGGAAACTACCGCGGAATGGCGAGCGGCTCGGTGCTTGAGCCGATAATGCTACTCTACCGCAGGACCGGGGAGAAGCGTCTGCTGGACTTCGCCTCATACATAGTCTCCCGTCTGGACAGCGGGGACGGCCCGGGGCTGATCCGCAGAGCGGACATTCCTGTCGCGCGACGCTTCCCGCATCCTCAGAAATGGTTCGGCTACGACAACGGGCAGAAGGCTTACGAGATGATGTCCTGCTACGAGGGGATGCTGGAATATTATCGGGTCACGGGGGACGAGGCCTGCCTCGAGGCGGCGCGGAAGACATTCTCGCACATTCTTGAGGAGGAGATCAACGTAGCCGGCTCCGGCAGCGCGATGGAGTGCTGGTACGGAGGCAAGTCCCTGCAGACCGTGCCGACCTACCACACGATGGAAACCTGCGTGGGCTTCACCTGGATGCAGTTCTGCGATCGTCTTCTCTCCCTTAGCGGAGACTCGCGCTACGCTGACTGCATCGAGCAGACATTCTTCAACGCCATCCTCGGCGCCCTCAAGGACGATGGCAGCCAGATTGCCAAATACACTCCGCTCGAGGGCAGCAGGGTCGAGGGAGAGAAGCAGTGCGGGCTCAATATCAACTGCTGCAACGCCAACGGACCGCGTGCGTTCGCCCTAATTCCGTCATTTGCCTACAGGGCGGCAGGAAGAGAACTGACGGTCAATTATTACGGCGACTCGGAGGCGTCCTTCAGTCTCGAAGGGCAGAGCAGCGTGAAGCTGATCCAGAGCGGCGGCTATCCTCTCTGCGGAGACATCTCTTTGGAGGTTACTCCGTCAGTGGACGGGGAATTCGCCCTCAGACTGCGTATCCCGCAGTGGAGCAGAGAGACCTCGCTCGCGATTGTAAGCGGGGCGGACACGCTCTCGATTGACTGCACGGGCCTCTCGGAAGGAGAATACGCCCGCATCGACAGAAGATGGCACCGCGGAGACAAAGTGCTCCTGAGTCTCGATATGACTGCGCGCCTTCTGGAGCAGAACGGCTGTCAGGCCATAGTCCGCGGCCCGATTGTACTTGCGCGTGACTCCCGCTACGGCGACGGCTTCGTGGATGAAGGGGTAGTAATCGGCTCTTCGGCAGGCGGCTCAGTCAAGCTCAGGGCGGAAGAGGGATTCGCCTGGATGAATTTCAGCGCTCCGATGGTGACGGGCACCGACCTCGAGTCTGGCGGCAAGCCGAGGCGAATCCGCCTCTGCGACTTCGCCTCCGCAGGAAGCGACTGGGATAGGTCGCGCCGCTACCGCGTCTGGCTGCCGAAGACCCTGAATGCCAGCAAAGGCGAATACCGCGCATACAGCAGCGGCGACTCCGGAGAAACGCTTAAAGTCATATCGTTCAATATCCGCACCGGCACCGCCAAGGACGGGGAGAACGCCTGGGAGCACCGCAGGGAAGCGGCCGCCGAGATGATTCGCTCCGAACGCCCCGATATCCTGGGGCTGCAGGAGGCCCTCGGATTCCAGGCGGACTACATCGGCAGGAATTGTCCTGACTACCGCGGAGTCGGCGTGGGACGCGACGACGGGGCGGACAAGGGCGAGAGGATGATGATATTCTACCGCACGCAGACCGTGGAGCTGCTCGACTGGGGGACTTTCTGGCTTTCCCAGACACCGGAGCGGCCGTCTCTGGGCTGGGATGCCGCCTATCCGCGCTGCGCAACCTGGGCTCTTATGAAGCATAGGGAAAGCGGCAGGAAGTTCTTCTATGTCAACACACACCTGGACCATCGCGGGGAGACCGCCCGGCGGGAGGCTCTCTCTCTGATAGCCGGGCGCCTCGCGGATATGAATCCGGAGGGTCTGCCCGCAGTGCTTACGGGCGACTTCAACATCGAGCCGGCGGATTCGGCGCTGAGAGTTCTCGACGGCAGGATGAAGAGCGCCCGCGCCGCGGCGGAGAAGACAGACGCGATGCACTCGTTCAATGCGTTCGGCAAGAAAGACGGCCGCACACTCGACTATATCTTCTACAGCGGCTTCAGCTCCTGCCCGGCATTCAGCACCCTGACCGGGCAATACACCGGAGTTCAGTATGTCTCAGACCACTATCCGGTCCGCGCTGAGCTGAAGTTCTGAAAGAGCGCAGGATCACAAGGAAAGAACGGAGCGAAGCCGTCCACCACGATAAACACCACAAGGAATGCGATTTGTGATTAAACGCGGCGACATGATTGAAGAACTCGTCCAAGTCTAGTGGGAATCGAGTGCAGAAATCGCGACAGAGAAATAGGGGGGCTCGGCTGCTTTCAAGGCTACAGGCTTCCAGAACTGCCGCATGGTAACCTATAAGCAGGAGGCTACCATACGACATGAAAATCGGCATATAGGTCAAATTGCAGGATAAAAATGCATATAAATGGTGCGCAGATACAAGCTTCTACGCACCATACACCCTTTAGTGATTCTGTTTGAATCTTCTTGACCCTATTCAGATCGGGCTGGTTTCTTTAGATAGCCGCACTTCGGGCAGAGCCCAAGCTTGTCTAAGGCGATGCCGCAGAGCGGGCAGCGGTCGATCCCGTTCTCAACAGCGTCGAATTCTGCGGACGCGGTGTTGTCGCCGCTTCTGAACGTCAGCTTCACGATATTAAGCTTATCCTTAAGTAGACTGTAAACAATCTTAATCATCCCCTCAACCGTCATGGTCTCCTTGGTGACCACTACCCTGCAGAGAGGGAAAGCTGTTGCCAGTTCTGTGTTGAACGCTGGGCCCCTCATCTGGTTTTGAGGGTGTCCGTCTCTAATTCCCTGTTGACTATACACCTCGAGCACCGCAGACAGGAGCGGGTCGTCCTCGCGGAGGATCAGTGCGTGATCGAAGTTCTTGAGGACCTCCCATGCGGTCTTCTTGATTTCGTTGCAAGGAAAAACCATGTTTACTCCTGCGTTCAGGGTG
>CAVEAQ010000105.1:0-4272 GCA_963613775.1 bacterium
CGAGGGAGGAGGTGGACTCGTCCAGCACGAGAATGCCGCCTCTGTGCAGCAGGGCACGGGCCACTGCGATCCTCTGGCACTGACCCTCGCTGAGGCCGCTTCCCGCTTCGCCGCAGACGGTATCCAGCCCGGCAGGGAGCTCATAGACGAAGTCAGCCGCGGCGATGTGCAGGGCTTCGCGCATACGCTCCTCCGAAGCTGAAGCATCGGCTAGAAGCAGATTGTCCCTTATCGTGCCGCTCATCAGGCTGTTGCCCTGCGGGACATAACGAAAATTGCCTCTCGCCGCCTTGCCTGCAGCGCAGGATGAGGCTGAATCATAGATACTTACGCTACCTTTCTGAGGCTTCAGAAGCCCGAGCATCAGGTATATCAGAGTGCTCTTGCCGACTCCGGTTGGACCGGCCACGACAGTAAGAGTGCCGGGACGGAAGTCGTGGGAGAAGTCCTTGAGGATGAGAGGGGAATCGGCTGAATATCCGAAGTCGACCCCTTCCATACGCACCCCGGCGGCACCGTCGGCAGTCCACTCGGGACCGTCCTTCTCGGGGGGTATCTCTTCAATCTCCATAAGGCGCTCGATGGAGGTGAGGGCGTGGATGAATGCCGGGAGCTCCCTCGCAAGGTCGGCTACAGGCCTCTGCACCTGCCCTACAAGCTGCAGGAAGGCGGTCATCATACCGAAGCTCACAGATCCACCGATAATGCCGAAAATACCCCAGAGGAAGGCCGCTGCGTAGCCGCCCATAAAACCGAGCGACATAAATCCGCGCGCCACGGCGTTGAAGTTGAGCCTCTCCACGGTCTTGTCCTTGCGGCGGGTCTGCAGCGAGCCCAGAGCGGCAAGCACGCGGGCCGTACCCACGAGGGTAAGCGCCAGCACGCGGTTCTGCAGGTTCTCCTGGATGAGCTGCTGTATGTCGCTGTCGAGGGCCCGGATGTCGGAGGTCAACTTCCTGAGTTTAAGGAAGAAGAGCCTTGAGCCGACTACCGCCGCGAACATCAGTATCAGCAGCATCCAGAGCAGGCCCGGGGCCATCAGAAGCAGATAGACGGATGCCGCAATGAGCTGACAGACAGTCACTGCCGCCTGCGGGATGTGCTCGCAGAGCAGCTCCGAGATGACCCTTATGTCCTCTTCCAGACGGTTGACCGCGTCGCCGCTGCTGAACTTCTCGCGCCCGCTCCACTCGCCGGTCATAAGCCTTCCGAAGAGCGAGTGCCGCAGGTCGTTCTGCACCGTGACTATGCCGTAGTTCTGGCAGTAAGACGAGCCGACTCCGCAGATGAGCTGAGTCAGCATAATGCAGGCCATCAGGACTATCCTCGAGGAGAGCGGCGCGGAGGAGACGCCGGTGGCTATGTCCACGAGCTCCTTGCACACCCAGACGAAGGAGAGGGAAGCGGCGATGCGTACCAACCCAAGGAGGATGCATAGCAGCATCCACCTTCTTGCCGGCCCCGACATCCCGCGAAGGCCCCTGACGCAGGTCTTGAGGTTCTTCACCGCCTACTCGGTCAGTCCCGCCTCGGCCCACTTATCCGCCAGAGCGGAAGCGTCCTTGAGAGCCGTGGTCTGGTCGACGTCGTACTCCTTCAGCAGCAGGTTCTTGAGGTCCTGGACGGTGAATTCTTTGCCCTCCACGGCTTTCCAGAGGTAGGCTGCGGTGGAGTTGAGAGAGATGATCTTATTGAAGTCGATCTGGGCGAGGCCCTCGCCGACTACCATATAGTTGTCTCCGATACTGCGGAGCACAAATCCTTCTTTTATCTTCATATTATTCTTCTGTAAATTGCCAATATATATCGTCTTAGAGGTAGCAGCGCGCGCCAGAGGCGGCCCTTCCCCGGGGCAATCATCCGACCGTCTTCCCTGACTATCCAGATGACCTTGCCGAGCACGTCACTGCGGCGGAAACTCTCCGTGCCGCGGTAGTTGCCGTCGCCCATCATCGTGAAATTGTCGCCCTCACGCCTGATGATGCGGTGCATCACATACCTGCCAGGCATCTGAACGAGCACTATGTCGCCGACATCGAGGTCGTCTGATTTCTTCAGCACCACACTGTCGCGCTCGCTCCGGATATAGGGGAGCATACTGTTGCCCTTGGCGCGCAAGGTCACCTCACGGCCTTCTTCAAGGAAGGTCCTGGCGCTCGAGAGAAGTATCTCGTTGGGCAGTTGTACGGTATTCATCGCGTAGCTGTTACGGTATCGTGGCAGAGCACCGCGGCCTCACTGTCGGGACGGCAGTCCAGGCGGTACATCGGCACTGAGGAGACGAGCTGCACGAGGGTGGAGTGCACACCGTCGGCCGTGCCAAGAATCTCGCGGAAGGCGGAGCAGGACGAATACATCGAGGCGTAAGCCTGTACCGGGTTGAGTCTCGTGATTTTGTTGTCAGGGCTCTGGCTGATCCTCACCACCGCTCCGAGAGGGGCGCTCTCGGCCTTGTAGCAAGGGGTCTTGCCGCTCCAAGGGGAGCCGTAGATGCGCGCCTGCCCGTCCTTGACGCGGATGATCGGGTTGTCGTCGTTGAGCAGGCGACTGCCGGGAATATTCTCTCTCCAGAGCCGGCTGTGCGTACTCTTGCCGGTGCCGCTCTTGCCGAGAAAGGCATATCCCTTGCCCTCCCAGAGGGTCACTGAGGAGTGAATCTCCAGCGTGCCTAGGGTGGCGGTGGAGAGGGCGAACATCAGCATCAGCGAGTTGTCCAGAGCGAATCGGAGAGTGTGTCCGGAACCCGGAAGCATAGCGAAGCGGCCCTGCGAAAAGTCCTCATTTGCAAGCAGATGCGCCACAATCGGAAGCTCGCTCTCCGGCGCCATCTCCACAATCCAGCCGTCTTCGTGACGGCTGAAGCGCAGGCGCGGGAAATCCTTCTCGCAGACGTCGTAAACCAGCTCGGACTCAGGCATCGCGATGCTGTCCATGAGCTCGAGGGAGCACACCGGAGCGCCAGGCTCGGAAGTCTCAAACGGGGCGTAGTTGCCACCAAGTTCCCACACCGGGGAGTCGTCGGCAGCTTTGAGGGCGACAATATGGTCGGCTATGGAGTAGTATCTTTGCATAACTTATTCTCCGCGGACAACGGCGCGCGTGCCCGTCTTGAAATATTGCCAGAAAAACTTGAGTGAATCGAGCGGGAATATGCTCAGATGGTGGAAGAAATCCTGTGAATTCACCGCCAGCGACTCAATCTTCCGGATGAGGTAAGGGTCTTTGCTGCGGTCGCGCAGATGCTTGTTTCTGCCGAAGTTCCCGACGCGCTCGATGTAGGCCCAGAGCTTGTCCGCCTTCTTGCCGTAGCTCGCATCGCAGAGCGGGGCCTCCTTCTGCGGCAGGCCGAGATAGCGCACCAGGAAGAGAACGAAAGCCTTCCACTCGTCGAGCAGCCCCATCTTGCGGAGTCTGCTCTCCAGCAGAGCGAGGTCAATGCTGCCGCAGTGCGTGTGCAGAACCCGGGCCCAGTCGCAGAGCTGCCTCAGTCCCAGTCCGCCGCAGTAGAAGTGCTGGAGAATGTGGGTGAATACAAACAGCGCATCGAAATCTATGGAAGGAATCCTGACCTGCGTGCCGAGGCAGTTCCAGAAACGGCAGCCTCCCTCCTTGTGGAGCCCGGCCTGCGCCGCGTCAAGCACATCGTTGATGCGCCGTCCCAGGCTGGTGCGTACAGTGCCGTGAAGTTCCAGCTCAAGTTCGCCGAAAGTAGCACCGAAGTGAAGGTTGAAGGCGCTTTCTATACCGACTTCGTCGGCTATCGGCGCTATCACTGCCTTGGCTGCCTCATACTGCGACGGGGAGATGACCAGGTCGATATCGCCAGGCATCCTGCCGCTCGGGTGGATATAGCATTGTGCCACCGCCTGCCCCTTGACGAGGACAGGCTGCACTCCGTGCTCCTCAAGCAGGGAGACGAAGCGGGAGACGTTGGAATTGAGAACCGAATTGAGCTTCTCAGTCGAGACGAGCGAGGACATCAGCTTGAGCGACACAGCCTTAGGCACGAAGCCCGCAGGACAGGCGGCAGCCCCGTCAGTGACGAGACCGACCACCGTCTGCGCCATACTCAGGCTATAAATCTTCTTCCAGTCTTCCGGGCTCGGCTTCGCCTCCGGCAGCGCCGGGGTGTTGCCCCAGAGGCCGCTGCGCAGCAGAGCGAAGAAGAGGCTTTCGGCGGAAGTCATCGCTAGAAATTGTCGTAGTACTTGGCTTCACGAGGGGAGACCTTGGACATATTGTCGAGGAGGTCCTGGTTGGTGCGGTACTCGT
>CAVEAQ010000106.1:0-4228 GCA_963613775.1 bacterium
GCATCACTGCGAGGAAGGCGTTACTTAACCTAAACTTAAACTATGAAAAACTTCAGCGCTAAATTAGAGATTTTTCCGGAAACGTGCAAATTTTCGTAAAAATTTCCCTATTTTTATCGAAAAATTTCTCCTTGCGGCGTGTGCTGGCGGCTTGCCCGCTGCCTGGAACGGTTAAACGATTAGTGGTGAGATTCACATATATAAACAATAGTATGAGGAAAATCTTATTCTGTGCGGCCGCCGCTGCGGCCCTGCTCTCCCTCGCGTCCTGCGGACAGAAGTACGAAACTGTCGCAGGCGATCCGCTGGAGACCAAAATCTACACGCTGGACAATGGCCTGAGGGTCTATATGTCTGTCAACAAGGAGCAGCCTCGCATCCAGACCTACATCGCGGTGAAGGTCGGAAGCAAGAACGATCCTTCCGAGACCACCGGCCTCGCCCACTACTTTGAGCACCTTATGTTCAAGGGTACTGAGCAGTACGGCACCATCGACTATGCGGCCGAGAAGCCTATGCTCGACGAGATAGAGTCGCTCTTCGAGGTCTACCGCGGCACGACCGACGAGGCCGAGCGCGCAGCCATCTACCACAAGATCGACTCCGTCAGCTACGAGGCTTCCAAACTTGCAATTCCTAACGAGTACGACAAGCTGATGTCCATCATCGGCGCCGACGGCACCAACGCCTGGACCTCTTCAGACGAGACCGTCTATACCGAGGACATCCCTTCCAACCAGATCGACAACTGGGCGCGCATCCAGGCCGACCGTTTCCGCCACGTGGTGATCAGGGGCTTCCACACTGAGCTCGAGACCATCTATGAGGAGAAGAATATGTCCCTCACCCAGGACAGCCGCAAGATCTGGGAGGCTCTCGACAAGGCCCTTTACCCTAACCACCCTTACGGCCAGCAGACCACCCTCGGCAGCCAGGAGCACCTCAAGAATCCTTCCATCACCAATGTGAAGAAGTACCACGACGTATATTATGTCCCTAACAATATCGCCATCTGCCTCTCCGGTGACTTCGACCCTGACGAGATGGTGGCCACCATCGAGAAGTACTTCGGCGACTGGCAGCCGACCGCATCTGTGCCTCAGCTCCAGTACGGCGAGGAGGCTCCGATCAGCTCTCCGATCGTGGTGGACGTCTATGGCCAGGAGGCCGAGATGCTCGCGATGGGCTGGAGGCTTCCGGGCGCAACTGACCTTGAGACTTCGGCAGTTGCCGAGATTGCCGGCTCCATCCTCTCCAACGGCCAGGCGGGTCTGATCGATATGGACATCAACCAGCAGCAGAAGGCCCTCTACCTCAGCGCCGGCACCAATACTCGTCCTGACTATGGCGAATTCCTCGTTATGGGCCGTCCTAAGGCAGGGCAGAGCCTCGAGCAGCTCAGGGACCTCTCCCTGGAGGAGCTTGCGAAGCTCCGCGCCGGTGACTTCGACGAAGGACTGATCGCAGCCACAATCAACAATATCAAACTCAGCAAGATGAGCCAGCTCGAGAGTAACTCTTCCCGTGCTCAGTGCTATGTGGACGCCTTCATCAACGGCATCGACTGGAAGGATGCCGCCCACGAACTCGACCGCTACGAGGCAGTGACCAGGGAGGATGTGGTGGCATTCGCCAACAAATACCTCACCGACGACTGCTGCGCCATCATCTACAAGCGTCAGGGCGAGGACAAGAACGTGCAGAAGATTGCCGCTCCGAAGATCACCCCTATCGTGACCAACCGCGACAAGCAGAGCGCATTCCTCCAGGAGATCCAGGCCACCGAGGTGAAGCCTATCGAGCCTGTGTTCGTGGATTTCTCCAAGGATATGTCCAAGTTCTCCCTGACCGACGGCGTCGAGGTGCTCTATAAGCACAATGAGCAGAACGACATCTTCAGCCTGCAGTTTACATTCAACTACGGGTCCGAGGACTGTCCTGAGCTCGCCACCGCTTTCAACTACCTGAGCTATCTCGGCACCCCGACCAGAAGCGCCGAGGAGATTGCATCCCAGATGTACTCCCTCGCCTGCAGCTACAACGCTTACTCCGGAGCTCACCAGAGCGTTGTAAGCATCTCCGGTCTGAGCGAGAATATGGGAGAGGCCCTCGAAATCGTTGAGGACCTCATCCTCAACGCACAGGGCGACGAGAATATCCTCTCGAATGTAAAGTCCGATCTGATCAGGTCCCGCATCAACAACAAGAAGGCCCAGCGCGTCTGCTACAACGCCCTCACGAGGTATGTGCAGTTCGGCGGGGACTTCATCAAGCGCACCACCCTCAGCAATGACGCGCTTGCCTCCCTCACTTCCGAGCAGCTGCTCGCAAAGGTACGCGAGGTGTTCGGCTACGGCCACGAAGCGCTCTACTACGGCCCGATGAATGAGACTGAGCTGAAGAGCTGCCTCGCCGGGCACCACAAGGTCGCCGAGGGCGCAGTCGCTCTCTCTGAGGCCTACAACACGAAGCTGCAGACCGCATCCGACCAGGTGGTCATAGCTCCATACGATGCAGCCCAGATCTACTACTTCCAGTATTCCAACAGGGGAGAGAAGTTCGACCAGTCAGCCGCAGCGCCCCTGAGCCTCTACAACGAGTACTTCGGAGGCGGTATGAACACCGTCGTATTCCAGGAGATGCGTGAGGCCCGCGGTCTTGCATATTCAGCCTGGGCCAGTCTCTACTCACCGTCCCACGCTGACGACTCTTACTACTATATGGCCTTTATCGCGACCCAGAACGACAAGATGCGTCAGGCCATCGAGGCTTTCGATGAGATCATCAACGACATGCCTCAGTCCGAAGCCGCATTCGCAGTGGCGAAGGATGCCCTCATCAGCCGTATGCGCACCCAGCGTACCACCGGCATGAGCGTACTCTCATCATACCTTAGCTGCCGCAGACTCGGCCTCTCCGAGCCTCTCGACAAGAGCATCTTCGAGAAGGTGCAGACGATGACTCTTGACGATGTGGTGGCAGCTCAGCAGAAGTGGGTCAAGGACCGCAACTACACCTACGCAATCCTCGGCCGCAAGAGCGACCTCGACACCAAGTATCTCTCAACCCTCGGTCCGGTCAAGACCGTCAGCCTCGAGGATATCTTTGGATATTAGCCTATGAGACAGTCAGTAAGATTGATGTTTGCAGCTCTGCTTACCCTCTCCCTCGCTTCCTGCAAGGGAGAGAAGCAGGCTTATCTCTTCTCCTATTTCGCCGGTCAGAATGACGGCCTGCACCTTGCCTACAGCTACGACGGCAAGTGCTGGGAGGAGTTTGACTCTACTCGCATCTTCCTCAAGCCGGCCGTGGGACCGGACAAGCTGATGCGCGATCCAAGTGTCGTGAGGGCCGCCGACGGCACCTTCCATATGGTATGGACCACCGGCTGGCACGACCGCTGCATAGGCTACGCTTCCACCCGAGACTTCGTCAGCTGGACTGAGCAGAAGACCATCCCCGTGATGGAGTGGGCGCCGCAGACCCACAACAGCTGGGCTCCGGAGGTCACCTGGGACGATGCCAGCCAGACCTACTACATCTACTGGGCTTCCACCGTGCCGGATCAGAATGCCGCCCCGGAGGTGCCGGGAGATCCCAAGGCACCAAGAGATCCGGCCGATATGGACAAGGGCCCTGTGCAGAAGATCTACTACACCACCACTAAGGATTTTGAGACCTTCGCTCCGACCGCTGAGTTCTTCAGTACCGATTTCTCCGTCATCGACGCCGCGATCGTCAAGGATGCCACCACAGGGAAGTACATAATGGCCCTCAAGAACGAGAGCCGCGGTCCGGAGGGAAAGACCATCCGCGTCACCGTTACCGACGATCTGAGCAAGGGATTCCCTTCAGAGGTGTCAGCTCCGATCACCGGTGACTACTGGGCTGAAGGACCGTCTCCGCTCTTCGTGGGGGATACGCTCTATGTGTATTTCGACAAGTACACTCAGAAGAAGTACGGTGCGGTGCGCAGTCTTGACCACGGGCAGACCTGGGAGGACGTCTCCGACGAGGTCAGCTTCCCTAAAGGAATCAGGCACGGCACGGCTATCCCTGTCCCTGCATCGTTTATCGACGAGCTGAAGGCCAAACTGTAGGTCTGTAAACATTAAGTTTTCGGGGGAGTTCGCGCCCGGTGTAGACAAGACACACCGGGCGCGGTCTCCCCGAAAAGCAATAAGAGCCCGACCTTGCGGCGGACTCTCCCGGAGCAGGATAAGGGAGT
>CAVEAQ010000107.1:0-4224 GCA_963613775.1 bacterium
CGGTAGGCCCGTCGTACATCGAGGCGTTGGAGCAGTCCAGGCCCGTGAGGGCGCAGATCATGCTCTGCCACTCGAAGATATAGCGGAGCGTACCCTGAGAGATCTCGCACTGGTACGGGGTGTAGGCGGTAAGGAACTCGCTGCGGGAAGTGATGTAGGAGATCACCGCAGGAGTGTAGTGGTCATAGGCGCCCTGCCCCACGAACACTTTCAGGCGGGAGTTGCGGGAAGCGAGGCCTTCGAAATAGTCGCGCACCTGCTGCTCGCTCATAGCGGACGGCAGGTCATATTCGCCCTTGTAGATATACTCCTGAGGCACATCGGAATAGAGAGAGTCCAGCGAAGGCACTCCTATTCTTTTGAGCATTACGCGAATATCTTCCTCGGTCTGGGGAAAATAACAGAATGAAGCCATAACTGAGCCGGAGATTTACTTTGCCGCTTCGGCGTATGCAGCCGCATTCATCAGGGAGTCGAGCTCGGACTTGTCCTTCATCTCGACCTTGATGATCCAGGCCTTGTACGGATCTTCGTTGATGAGTTCCGGCTTGTCCTCGAGCTCATCGTTGCGGGCAACGACCTTCCCGGACACCGGTGAGACGAGCTCCCCGGAGGCCTTCACGCTCTCAAGTGCGCCGCAGTCCTCGCCTGCGCCGAGCTCGTCGTCGATATCAGGCATATCGACATAAGTGATGTCGCCAAGCTCGCTCTGCGCGAAGTCGGAAACTCCGATGATAGCTACGTTGCCGTCGACCTTTACCCATTCGTGAGACTCGCTGTACAGGAGTCCGTCAATAATCTTGCTCATTGCTATTTCTTGTATTTGGTTTGATAAAATCTCTTCTTGACCACGGTGCCCGCGAAGCGGCGCTTGCGTATGCCGATATAGAGACCCGTGCCGAGAGCGGCGTGCGCGCTGTCCACGAGTGCAAAGCAGATGCTCTTGCCGAGGGTGATGGAGTGGTAGCCGGTAGTGACGACGCCTACCTGCGAGCCGTCCTCAAGCTCGACCGGATATCCGGCGCGAGGTACGGCATTGTCGGTGAGCTCGATGCCCACCAGCTTGCGGGAGACTCCCTCCGCTTTCTGTCTTGCGAGGGCGTCCTTGCCGATGAACTCTTCCTTGTCCATCTTGCAGAACATGCTCAGACCGGCCATCACCGGACTGATCTCCGCAGTGAGTTCGTCGCCGTAGAGCGGCAGACCCGCCTCGAAACGCAGGGTGTCGCGGCAGCCGAGTCCGCACGGCTCCACGCCTGCGGCGAGCAGGGCTCGCCAGTATTTCACGGTCTGCTCCGGTGTAGCATATATTTCGAATCCGTCCTCTCCGGTGTAGCCGGTACGGCTCACGATGACTCTCCTGCCTTCCGCTTCGGTGTCGAGGAACTCGTAGAATCCGAGCTCGGCGGCCTCACGGATGCCGAGGGCTTCCACCACCGCCTTTTCGGCCTCCGGGCCCTGGACGGCGATCTGTCCCCATCGCTCGGACTGGTTGTCGATCTTCACATCGTATCCCGCGGCATTGTCCTCCATCCACGCCACGTCCTTATCTATGTTGGCGGCATTCACCACAAGCAGGTAGCTCTGCGGAGCGAACTCCTTGTAGACCAGCAGGTCATCCACGGTGCCTCCGTCCGGGTAGAGCATCATCCCGTAGAGGATGCCTCCGTCCCTCAGGGCGCTGACGTCGTTGGTGAAAATGTGATTTACAAACTTCTGCGCGTCAGGTCCGCTGATGAAGACCTCCCCCATATGGGAGACATCGAACATCCCGACCTTCCCGCGTACGGCATTGTGCTCGTCGATGATGCCCCTGTACTGTATAGGCATATCATAGCCGGCGAAAGGGCTCATCTTTGCACCGAGGGCAACGTGCTCCCCGTGCAGACAAGTCATCTTCAGCTGTTCGTCCATATTATCTGTTATTTAAGGATTTCCAAGTCTTTCTTGAGGATCATCTTCGGATCCATCATCGCCACCTTCTGGAACAGGCGCACCTGGTTGCCGAGAGACAGATAGACCTTGTCCTCGTGCTTACCTTTCCTCCACCACTTGTAGAATCCCACAGGATCGTTCTCGAAAGGAATTTTGGCCAGAATACCTGTGCTGTAGCCGGGGTAGTCGATCACCAGTTTGAGGCCCATGAACTTCTTGTAGTAGTCGGGATCCGCCCTGCGCAGCTTGCTGACCAGCGGGTTGAGCACCTCCATAGTGTCGACCTGAAGCAACTTCTCGCGGACTATGAGCTTGTGGATACGGACAGGGTCAACGTTGAGCCACACTCCCAGTTTGAGAGTCTTGGGACCTTCCTCCGTGTCGAGCGTGAGCTCGTCCATCGAGTAATAGACCTTCTCGGGGTCAATGGTATTTGGCAGCGCTTCCGATAGCATTGGTGATTTGTAAGAATATTAAGCAAATGTACGAATTTTTTTCTGTACAAAACGAAAAAACGCTATCTTTATCCCAGATAAACCTGTTTTTATCATGAAGATTTCGGCCGTTTCTTCCATAATATCCCCATCTTGCGCCCGGCCGGCGGCTCGGAAACGGCTGATATGGCGCAGTGTCTGCGTAGACTGCTCAAATACCTGGTAATATATGATTGTTGTTGATTCCGACTTCTCTTTCCTGGAAGGAAGCTGCTGCTACTGCTCCGAAGAGAGCGCCGCGAGGATCAGGGCATCCGTCGCGGCGCTTCCTCTCGGAGCTCTGCATCTCATCGGCACTGGCGACTACCACTATATCTCGCTCTTCTATCTGGAACGGGTGGCGGTGCCATTCTATCTTCTGCTTCTCGACAATCATCCTGACGACCAGAGAGGGGCATTCGGGGGCGAACTGCTGAGCTGCGGCTCCTGGGTTGCAGAGGCGCGCAAGCTCCCTCTGCTGAGGGGCTCATACCATATACGGCAACTTCAGGAGCTCTCCGGGCTGCCGTCCGACGGGCTTCCGGTCTATATTTCACTCGATCTTGACGTGCTCTCCCCCGACTGGGCCCGCACCGACTGGGATCAGGGTTCGATGACCCTGCCCGAGATGAAGCAGGCAGTCCTGCAGACCGCAGCATGCCACCCGCTGCTCGGAGCGGATCTCTGCGGCGGACTCACCCGCGAGAAGGGGGCGAGAGACGGGGACATCGCCCTCAACGAAAAAACCGCCGAAGATCTCAAGGGACTCTTCGGCGGCCTGGATATTATCGGTTAATAGTTTATTTTTTTCTTTCCGGCTTCGGATCCATCTTGGAATACTTCCTTGCATCGGTGAATATGGTCACCAGATAGATGGCCAGCAGAATCACGATCATACCTACGGCCACATAGTCGAGAGCCTTCATCTCTGTGTCAATGCCGCAGAGATGCAACTCGCCGCAGAAGGAGGTGAGAGGCTTGACAAAGAGGAATATCGTATTGACTATCATTACGATGACTCTGAACTCGGTAGGCCCGAGCTTGGCGTAGGTGAGACGGAACTCGCTCTTGAGGTGGGCGTTGACGCTGACGTTGATGGTGAGCAGGAGGTAGAGTACCAGCACTCCGAGGGCCAGGGACGGATGCATCATCAGGCAGGAGAGACCGGCACCGATGAACATCAGGCTTTCGTTGATGCCGTCGATGGTGTGGTCGAGATAGTAGCCGTAGACAGGCCTCTGCTGGTTGCGCACGCGGGCAAGAGTGCCGTCAAGCGAGTCTCCGTACCAGTTGACGAGAAGTCCTGCGGTAGAGAGCCAGAGGAAGTTGATGTCTATCCTGGTGAGGATATAGCCGACCGAGATCATCAGAGCCCCGAAGAAGCCGATAGCTGTCAGTTTGTCTGAAGTCATCCAGGATGGCTGCCTCTCGGCGAGCCACACAAGTGCCTTTTTCTCAACGCCGTTCAGAAGTGAAGTCTGAATCCTGGTTGCCTGTTTCGTATCCATATATCAAAAATGTTCGTTACAAATTACTCTGCAAATATAGCCACAATATTTCATTTCATCAATTACCGTACCCGATTACGGCATTCTGATAACTTCCAAGCCTTCTTGTGAACTTTATGTTAAAAATTGACTACATAATGAATAAAGGCCGATGAGGCGTGCAGATATTCTGCAAATGGGATATTTCTCACCGGAAAAAATGTAACTTTGCACCCGTCAAATTCAGAGTATGAACGTCAAAAGATTTATCAACTGCGGAGTGCAGGTCGTGGTGATCACCGCCATCTCGCTGCTCTTCTCCAAGACGA
>CAVEAQ010000108.1:0-4217 GCA_963613775.1 bacterium
CGATGTCTATGACCGCGTGACGATGGAGAAGCGCCTCTTCGGCGGCGGCAAGCAGACCGACTACGACGTCTCCAAGCTCTACCGCGACAACGGCTACCTCTTCGTCCAGCTCAACCCTGTGGAGACCAATATCCAGAACGATTCCGTCGATGTGGAGATGCGCATCTCCGAGGGCAAGCAGGCCACCATCAACAACGTCATCATCAACGGCAACGACCTCACCAACGAGAAGGTGGTCCGCCGCCAGCTCTTCACCCGTCCTGGCTACCTCTTCAGCCAGAGCGACTTCGAGCGCTCCATCCGAGAGATCGCCTCTCTGGGCCAGTTCGACGCCGAGGCCATCATGGACCCGACCTCCGGCTACTCCATCGTGCCGAACCAGCTCAACAATACGGTAGACCTTACCTACAACGTGACCGAGAAGCCGTCTTCCCAGCTGGAGGTTTCCGGAGGCTGGGGCGGCAAGACCTTCGTCGCCACGGTCGGAGTGAGCTTCAACAACTTCTCCACCCACCGCTTCCTCGACAAGAGCGCCTGGAGGCCGGTACCTCTCGGAGACGCCCAGAACCTCGCCTTCCGTTTCCAGACCAACGGTACCTACTACACCGCGCTCACGGCCAGCTTCACCGAGCCCTGGCTCTTCGGCAAGAAGCCTACCTCCCTCAACCTGGGAGCCTATTATACCCGTCAGACCAACTCCTACCTTGCACTCAATCTCCTGAGCCACGACCGACAGATGGAAGTCTTCGGATTCTCCGCCTCTCTCGGTAGCCGGCTCAAGTGGCCTGACAGCTATTTCGTCCTCTACAACGGACTCAACTGGCAGTCTTACAAGTTGACCAACTGGTACTCCGGCTACTTCATCTTCGATGATGGTATCGCCCACAATATCAACTACTCCCTGAGTCTCGTCCGCAACTCCACCGACCAGCAGATCTATCCGCGTACCGGTTCGGAGTTCTCCTTCTCGCTGCAGCTGACCCCGCCGTTCTCGCTTCTGCGCAAGTACGACTACGACAGCGACGGCAACAAGGTGGCAGTGGGCAGCTATAAGGATGTCAACTACAACAACTGGACTTCCAAGCAGCGCTACAAGTGGATTGAGTATCACAAGTGGAAGCTTTCCGGTGTCACCTACACCAAGCTGGTCGGCGACCTCGTCCTGATGACCCGCGCGCAGTTCGGGTATCTCGGATACTACAACCGCAACTGGGGATATTCTCCGTTCGAGGGCTTTCTGCTCGGCGGTGACGGTATGTCCGGCTACAGCACCTACGGTTCTGAGGTGATTGCGCTCCGCGGCTACGAGAACTACTCTCTGACCCCGTATGAGCCGTCGTCCTACAACTCCACAGGTTATGCATACGCCGGCAACGTATATGACAAGTTTACTGTCGAGCTCCGCTATCCTGTGATCCTCCAGCCGACATCCACCATCTACGTACTGACCTTCCTCGAAGGCGGTAACTGCTGGTCTGACATCAGGAATTTCAATCCTTTCCAGATCAAACGCAGCGCCGGAGTGGGTGTGCGCATCTATCTTCCGATGGTCGGTCTGCTCGGAGTTGACTGGGGCTACGGATTTGACACCACCGACTCAAGCAAGCGCAGCCAGTTCCACTTCGTGATAGGACAGCAGTTTTAGTTAAGGAAATAATTTTAATGAATAGTTACAATATGAAAAAGGTTCTTTTGATTACCGCTACGGTACTCTTTACTCTCTCAGCAGCGGCTCAGCCAAAATTTGCGCACGTTAACTTCTCCGAACTCGTACAGCTCAGTCCGGAGGCCGATCAGGCACGCACGACTATGGCCGCTTCCAGCAAGGAGGCCCAGGAGACATACCAGGCTATGGTGGAGGAGTTCAACACCAAATACAGCACCTACAGTTCAAAGGCCAGCACCTGGACCACCGCCATCCGCGAAAGCAAGGAGAAGGAGCTCACCGAGATCCAGCAGCGCATCCAGGAGTTCAGCCAGTCAGTTGACGCAGAGCTCCAGCAGCAGCAGCAGACCCTGATGGCCCCTATCTACCAGAAGGCTCAGCAGACAGTGAAGGATCTCGCCAAGCAGGGAGGATATGTCTATGTATTCGATGTAAGCAGCCTCCTCTACTACGACGACACCCAGAGCACCGACCTTACCCCTGCAGCCCGCAAGGCTCTCGGAATTGCCGAAGACCGCACGCTCGAGGCTCTTCAGGCAGAGCTCCAGGCTCAGCAGCAGCAGGCTCAGTCAGCCCAATAGTCAGACATACTGTGAATAGCCCTGCTCTAACCGGCAGGGCTTTCAGTCTATCTGCGCACCCTACTGAAACTATACCAATTACACTATTGCAATGCAACATAAAATCATTGACGCCAAGGATGTGGTGATCAGATTTGCCGGAGATTCGGGTGACGGAATGCAGCTCACCGGGTCTCTTTTTGCGGATATGTCAGCCATCTACGGCAACGGACTTTCGACTTTCCCTGACTATCCGGCCGAGATCCGCGCCCCGCACGGCACCGTCTCGGGCGTATCCGGATTCCAGATCCATATAGGCAACGAAAAGGTCTCCACTCCGGGCGACTTCTGTGACCTGCTGGTGGCGATGAACCCTGCCGCTCTCAAGACCAACGCCAAGTGGTGCAAGCGCCACGCGATGATCCTGGTGGACCAGGATGCATTCGACGAGGCGGGGATGACCAAGGCCGGATTCAAGACCGACGACCCGTTCCGCGAACTCGGAGTCGATGACAGGACGCTCATAGTGGCTCCTATCACGACCCTGACCCACGAGAGTCTCAAGGACAGCGGGATGGACAACAAGGCCATCTCCAAGTGCAAGAATATGTTCACTCTCGGTATGGCCTGCTTCATCTATAACCGTCCTCTCGACTATGTATTCGGCTACCTCGAGAAGAAATTCGCCAAGAAGCATCCTGAGGTCATCGAGCCGAACAGGAAGGTCCTCAAGGACGGCTTCAACTACGCGGCCAACCTGCAGATGATAGCCAATACCTACACCGTGGAGCCGGTCAAGGATCTCAGGAAAGGTACCTACCGCAACATCACCGGCAACCAGGCCACCGCCTGGGGTCTGCTTGCGGCTTCCGAGAAGTCCGGCCTGCCGCTCTTCTGCGGCTCCTACCCGATCACGCCGGCGACGGCCATCCTCGAGGAGCTTGCAATCCACAAGAGTCTGGGTGCCAAGACCCTGCAGGCTGAGGACGAGATCGCGGGCATCTGCACCGCGATAGGCGCATCCTTCGCAGGCAACCTTGCAGTGACCACCACCTCCGGTCCCGGCCTCTCTCTGAAGTCCGAGGCTATGGGACTTGCAGTGATGGCCGAGCTCCCGCTAGTCGTGGTCGATGTGCAGAGAGGCGGTCCTTCCACCGGTCTCCCTACCAAGACCGAGCAGTCCGATCTCAATCAGGCGCTCTATGGGCGCAACGGCGAGTGTCCTATGGCAGTCGTCGCGGCACATTCTCCGGCGCACTGCTTCGACGCGGCATTCAACGCGGCCAAGATCGCGCTCGAGCATATGACCCCTGTCATCCTCCTCTCCGAGGGCTTCCTCGGCAACGGTTCCGAGCCGTGGAGGATACCTGAGATGAAGGATTATCCGGAGATCAAACCTCCGTTCGTGCAGGGTGTGCTCAAGGACGGCGAGAAATTCAAGCCGTTCCAGCGTGACCCCGAGACCCTTGTGCGCAGTTGGGCGATCCCGGGGCAGAAGGGCTTCGAGCACCGCGTAGGCGGTCTTGAGAAGACCCACGAGGGAGTGCTCTCCACTGATCCTGCCAACCACGCGATGATGGTGTCGGAGCGTGCCGAGAAGGTGGCCCGCATCGCCCGCGACATACCTCAGCTGGAGATGATCCACGGCGCGGAGAGCGGACGGTTGCTCGTCGTCGGCTGGGGCGGCACTTACGGCCACATTTATGCGGCGGTCAGCGAGATGGACGACGTGTCCTATGTGCACTTCGACTACATCAACCCTCTCCCGTCCAACACTGAGAAGATACTCTCCTCATTCGGGAAGATACTCGTGTGCGAGCTCAACAGCGGCCAGTTCGCCGACTACCTGCGCGCGAAGTTCCCTCACCTCGAGATACTCAAGTTCAACAAGATTCAGGGTCAGCCGTTCCTCGTGAGCGAGCTGCAGGAAGCAATCAGAAAGGAGTTATAGACTATGGCAACATTGACATTCAAGGACTTCAAGAGCGACC
>CAVEAQ010000109.1:0-4124 GCA_963613775.1 bacterium
GGCACGAGAGGGACATCTCCCACTCCTCCACCGAGCGCATCATCCTGCCGGATGCGACTGAGTTGCTCGACTATATGCTCAACCGCTTTATGGGCATACTCGACAATCTCGTCGTTTATCCGGAGAGAATGATTTACAACATCTACCAGACCAAGGGGGTCATCTTCGCGCAGCGGGTGATGAACGCCCTGATCGGCAAGGGGCTCTCCCGCGAGGAGGCCTATGACACCGTGCAGCCCGTAGCGATGAAAGCCTGGACCGAGGGGCTCGACTATCTGACCCTCCTCAAGGACAACGCGAAGGTCTGCGCCCTGCTCACGCAGGAAGAGCTCGAGAGCTGCTTCACCCTCGAGTACTACTTCAAGAATGTCGATTACATCTTCAGCCGGGTAGGAATCTGATATGAGTTAGGGCGACCCCGCGGGGCCGCCCTAAATATTATCTGAAAATCGTTGCTTCGCGGTCCGGACCGACGGAGATGATCTTTACCCTCACTCCGATATAATCCTCGATGAACCTTACGTAGTCCTTGAAGCTCTGCGGCAGGTCTTCCTCCCTGCGGATGCCGCAGAGGTCGGTCTTCCAGCCCTTGAACTCGGTATAGACAGGCTCCACCGGAGCGGAGATGTCGAACGGCAGCTCGGAGGTCTCGACTCCGTCCACCTTGTAGGAGGTGCAGGCCCTGATGCTGTCGAAGCTGTCGAGGCAGTCTGACTTCATCATTATCAGGTCGGTGACTCCGTCGATGATGACGGCGTACCTGAGAGCCACAAGGTCGAGCCAGCCGCAGCGGCGCGGACGGCCGGTGACGGCTCCGAACTCGTGCCCTATGGCGCGGAGCCTCTCTCCCGTCCCGTCAAGCAGCTCGGTAGGGAAGGGGCCGCTGCCCACGCGGGTGCAGTAGGCCTTGAAGATGCCGAACACCCTGCCCACCTTCTGCGGAGCTACGCCCAGACCGGCGCACACTCCCGAGCAGGAGGTCGTGGAGGAGGTCACGAAAGGATACGAGCCGTAATCCACATCGAGCATCGTGCCCTGCGCGCCCTCGGCGAGGATGCTGCCGGACTTGAGTGCGTCGTTGATATAGTATTCGCAGTTGACTGATCTGAATGACCTTACGAACTCAGCCGCCTCGAAGAACTTCTTCTCCTCGTCGGCAAGACTGCCGGCGAAGGGCTTGACCGGGCTCGCGCTCCAGTCGAAGCCGAGCTCCTCCAGCTCCTTGATGTGGCGGGCCTTGAGAGCCTCGTACTTGTCCCTGAAGTCCGCTGAAGCGATGTCTCCGATGCGGAGGCCGTGGCGGCTGATCTTGTCGGTGTAGCAGGGGCCGATGCCCTTGAGGGTGGAGCCGATCTTGCCCTTGCCTGCCGCCAGCTCGTTGGCTGCGTCCAGCAGCCTGTGAGTCGGGAGGATGAGGTGAGCCTTGCGGGAGATTACGATCCTGTCGTGCACCGGCACCCCGGCCTGCGAGAGCTCGCCGCACTCGGTGCGGAACGCTATCGGGTCGAACACCACGCCGTTGCCGATTATGTTGGTAGTCCCGTCCCTGAAAATCCCCGACGGAATGGATCTCAGCACGAATTCCTTCCCTGAGAAATGGAGCGAATGGCCGGCATTGGGACCGCCCTGGAAGCGGGCGATCACATTGTAGTCTGGGGTAAGTACGTCCACGACCTTACCCTTACCCTCGTCGCCCCACTGGAGCCCGAGCACAACATCAAGTTTGTTCATTACGGTAGATAAATTAAATTCCGAATCGTAAATGTAGCAATATTATTCGGATTGGCAAAGTTCTTTCTGCTCGCCGGAGACAAGGCGCGACTTGAGCCAGCGGTCGCCGCGTATCCTGAAGGCGAAGATGATCCCCTTGATGCTCAGCTCTGTGGCCATCGCGATCCAGTAGCCTCTCAGTCCGAGGTGAGGGATGAGGAGCAGTGCGAGTCCCAGACGCAGCACCCACATACTGAGCAGGTTGATGGCGGAAGGGACAAGAGTGTCGCCGGCACCCACGCAGCAGCCGTAGGCGACGATGCTGACTCCGTAGAGCAGCTCCGCGCACGCCTCGATCCGCAGGCAGGAGGCTCCCAGCGAGATGACCTCCGGGTCGGCGCTCATCATCTGCATTATCTCCGGCGCGAACCAGGCCATGAATATGGCGAGGAAGCTGATCATCGAGGCTCCCGTGATGATTGTGACCTTGGCGAAGCTGCGGGCCATATCCTTGCGCCCGGCGCCCAGGCTCTGGCCCACGAGCGTGGTCGCCGCGTCCTGCATGCCGTAGCCCGGCAGATAGCAGAATCCCTCGGCGATGATGGCGAAGGAGTTGGCGGCGATGGCGATGGTGCCGAGCGGCGCAACTATCACGGTGGCGGCTATATATGCGCCTCTGGTCACAAGGTTCTGCAGCCAGAGCGGCCAGGTGATGTTAAGCGCGCGGCTGTAGATCTCCCTGCTCTCCTCCCGGCCGATACGGGCCCTGCGGCGCGAGAGCTTGAGCTCCGGCGAGGTGGTGAATATATATATGAGCAGGAACACTCCCGCGCAGATGGTGGCTAGTCCGGTGCCGATCGCGGCGCCCTTGACCCCGAGGCCAAGTTTGTATATGAATATGTAGTTGAACCCCACGTCCAGCAGGCACATCACCATACTCGTGATGCTCGGCACCTTGAGGTTGCCGCTGGCGATGAGCGAAGCTTCGCAGAACACCGCGAGCTGCAGCCCCGGCAGCAGGAAAGCGTAGATCTTGAAGTAGGATGCCGCATCCTCCAGGATCTCAGGCGTGCCGCCCAGCCAGTGCGGGAGCACATCGCCGATGGAAAATCCCAGCGCAGCAATCAACACGCTGAGTATCAGTGCGGTGGATAGTCCCTTGCGGAAGATGCGCTTCGCTCCCTCGAAGTCGCGCGCGCCGCAGCGGTGGGCAATCTGGACGCTGAAGCCGGAGTTGTTGGCGTAGCAGAACCCGCCCAGGATCCAGGTGGAGGTGCTGACCAGCCCGACGGCGGCAGCCTGGGCGGAGCCTAGCCTTCCGACCATCGCGGCGTCGATATAGCTCATCAGGCACATCGAGAGCTGCGCGAGGATGGCCGGCAGCGAGAGAAGCAGGGTCAGCGTGAACTGCTCCCGGCCGCTCATCGGCTCTCCGCTGCGGAGTCTGCCCAGCAGTATGTCCTTGTGCGATGCTGCCATAAAACCGGCGCGAATTTACTAAAAACTCCGTATATCCCCAAGACTCCCGCGGGGATTTCAGGGGCTGCCGGGATTGTTGATAACTTTGTTGAAAACTTATACCCGCTTTTCGGGGGAGAGAGTGGCAATATTCTTAAATTTGTCCAAAATGACCGGGCCTGTCCCAGATGTCCCGGGCTGTGGAATTGATTTTAATTTTAAGAATAACGCTATGGATGTACGTAAAACCAACGGATCGTTTGAGGAGTTTGACAAGGCCAAGCTTGCCCGGGGCATTCACCAGGCATACAAGTCGGCCAAGGAATACTGCGACGATTCCATAGTTGTCTCCATAATAAACAACCTCTATGTCTACGAAGGCATAGCAAGTTCGGAGATCCGCCGCCAGGTGGTGGACTCGCTGATGTCCATCAACAAGCGCGTGGCCCTCGCCTACATCGAGAAGTTCGACGCCGATGTGGACCTGAGGCGCAAGCGCGACTTCATCAAAGACTACATCGCCGCCTCCAACGCGGCGACGGGCTCCAAGTTCGACGCCAACGCCAATGTGACGCGCAAGAACATTGTGACCCTCGGCAACGAGCTCTACAAGGAGAACAACATCAAGCAGAACCGCTACATCATGTGCGACAAGATCAAGACTCTCTACGGAAAGTCTCTTGCCGACCAGTACCTCAAGGATCTCAATTCCCACGTGCTCTACAAGCACGACGAGAGCGGCACGCCGGGCTTCCCTTACTGCGTCGCCATCTCGATGTACCCCTTCCTCGTGAGCGGTCTGCGCGAGCTGGGCGGAGTGTCGATAGCCCCGACCGACCTCAAGTCCTTCTGCGGCGAGTTCATCAACCTCGTGTACTCCGTCTCCTCCCAGTTTATGGGTGCGGTGGCGACTCCGGAGTTCCTGATGTACCTCGACTACTTCATCCGCAAGGACT
>CAVEAQ010000110.1:0-4051 GCA_963613775.1 bacterium
CGTGCTTGTGCTCGTTGTAGAGCTGGCTCAGGCAGACGGCCATCTTGCCGCTTCCAGGGCCCGGAGCCGTCACGATGACGAGCGGGCGGGTGGTCGGGACATAGTCGTTCTTGCCGTAGCCTTCCTCGGAGTCGATGAGGGAGACGTTGTTGGGATAGCCGTCGATGGTATAGTGATAGTATGCCTTGATGCCGAGCTTCTTGAGCTTGGCCTTGTAGGCCTTGGCGCTGTTCTGCCCGTTGAAGTGGGTGATGACAACGCTGCTCACGAGGAAGCCCCTGTTCTGGAATTCGGTGCGCAGACGGAGCACGTCCATATCGTAGGTGATGCCGTAGTCGGCGCGCATCTTGTTCTTCTCGATATCGTTTGCACTGATGACTATGACTATCTCCGCGCAGTCGCTGAGCTGCTGAAGCATCTTGAGCTTGCTGTCGGGCTGGAATCCCGGCAGGACGCGGCTTGCGTGGTAGTCGTCGAAGAGTTTGCCGCCGAGCTCGAGGTAGAGCTTGTCTCCGAACTTGGCTATCCTTTCCTTTATGTGCTCTGATTGTATCCTAAGATACTTTTCGTTGTCGAATCCGTATTTCATCACGGGTCGCAAAGGTAGTAAAAATTCAGACAATTTCCACCACCGTGAGAATATTCCCGCACACTTTGAAGCGCACGTCGCTGCCTTCGAACTTCAGGCCGTACAGGCGCAGCGGGTCGTCCTGGTATCGGGGGCGCGGATCCTCCGCGAGCAGTTCGCGGAGCGCCTCCATCTGACCTTCCGCGAACTCGCCGGAGAGAGAATCAGGGATAATTACCTCCAGCCTCTGCCACTGGTTGCCGTCAGTGAACCCGCAGCGCACGGCGGTGTGGCTGTCGGCGTATTCGACATATGGCTTGATGTCGTAGATGGGCGTACCGTCAGCGAGGTCGGCCCCAAGCACTGAGATTATTCCCCTGTCGAAATCTATGCTCTCAATGCGCACAGAGCTGAGCCCCAGGGGATTGGGACGGTATGGGGAGCGCGAGGCAAATACCCCGACGCGAGTGTTGCCACCGAGTCTTGGAGGCCGGACTGTGAGGTGCCCGGAAGAGTCGGGCCGGTTGAGGCTGAATCCCCATATGAGCCAGATATAATCGAAGCCCTCCAGTCCGCGGAGCGCTTCCGGAGAGGCGAATCCGCTCTCCAGCACCACCTCACCGCGAAGCGAAGAGGCAAGTCCGGCCTGGCGTGGCAGGCCGAACTTGCCTCCTACAGGGGAGCGGAAACAGGCGATCGGGCTAATTTCCATCGCTCCCCGCCGGACTCGTCCCGGCAGTTGACGCAGCTTCGCCTATCTCAGCCATATACTTGTCGTAGAGGGCATTGAATTCGGTGAGATACTTCTTGGCGAGCGGCTCGGATGCAGGGGAATTGAGGGACAGCGGATCGATCGGGCGTCCGTTCTCCCAAATACGGAAGTCCAGGTGCGGGCCCGTGGCGGTGCCGGTGGCGCCGACATAGCCGATGAGCTGGCCCTGAGAGACGCGCGTGCCGACCTTGATGCCCTTGGCGAAGCGTGAGAGGTGCATATAGCAGCTCTCGTAGCCGCGCATATGCTTGATGCGGATGCGGTTGCCGCCGCCGCTGCTGTCCCAGCCGCACTTAGTGACGACTCCGTCGCCTATGGCGTGGATTTCGGTGCCGGTAGGGGCCGCATAGTCCACCGCAGTATGCGCCTTGACCTTGCCGGTGACAGGATGCTTGCGGTGGTATGAGAACTTGCTGCTGATACGGTTGTACTTGAGCGGAGCTTTAAGGAACATCCTCTTGAGACTCTCGCCGCCCTTATCCCAGTAGGTGTTGCTTCCGCCCTCTTCCGTGCTGTAGCGCACAGCCGCCACCTGTTTGCCGTCAGCTCCGTTGAAGAGGCTGAAGTGCACGGTGTCGATCGATACCACCTCGCCTTCGCAGAGGGTCTGGCTATAGATGATGCGGAAACGGTCTCCCTCCCTGAGGGTGAAGAAGTTGATGCTCCACTGGTAGATGTCGGCCAGGTTCATTATGAGGTTCGGAGTGCCGCCCGCGGAGAGCATATCGTTCCAGAGTGAGGTCCGGATGGTCACATCGGCAGTGCGACGCTCCTGCTCGGTGGGTTTGTCCACGTTCCAGATGGCAAGCGAGTCGCTGCACTGGAAGACGGTGGAGCGCACTTTGTCCTGCTCGTAGACGACATAGCGCAGAATCCTGCTGCTGTCGGTATCTTCATAATATGCGTGCAGATGCTTGCCGGCGCGGAGCTTGCGGAGGTCGAAGACTTCTTTGTCGCAGAGGGAACTGAGGGTGTAGGCGTCGGCGCTGCTCATCCCGAGGCGGTGCATCAGGACGGAGAAGGTGTCTCCGCTGCGGACTTCGGTGGTGTCGGCAGAGTAGCGCTCGGTGTAGAAGCCTAGCGGCGGGGGAGTGCTGTCCTCTTCTTCGGCTGTGCTGTCCTGACCCTTGCGGCCGCAGGCCACGGCGCAGAGCGCGAGGCCCAGAAGGAGATAGTTTCTGAGTTTCATGACTACTTCAAAAGACTGCCGAAAATACCTCTTGTGAGTGCGCGCAGCGCACTGGAGGTGGCGCTGGAGAGAGCTTTCTCGCCTACGCTCCTGCTGGAGCGGCTCTTCTTGCCGCTGATGGCGTTGGCCGCTGCTGTACCGGCGCTCCTGCTGACGCTGGAGAGGGCTGCGGTCGCCGCCGCCGTGAGCACCGCCCCGCCTATCTTGGCGGCGGTGCTGCGGCCGGAGCGCTCCTGCTTCTTGTTCTTTACTTCCTCCTGCTCCTGTGCCGCCTTCTGGCTGTCGGCAAGCAGCACCTCGAATGCCGACTCGCGGTCGATCATAGTGTCGTATTTACCCTTGAGAGGGGAGGAGTTGCGAAGGTCGAGCCTCTGGCCCTCGGTGATGGCACCTATCTGGCTGAGAGGGAAGAGGATGCGGGCCCGCTCGACCATCGAGGGAGCACCGTTCTCGTCGAGGAAGCTGACGAGGGCCTCACCCGTGGCAAGGTTGGTTATCGCTTCTTCGGTGTCGAAGTCAGGGTTGCGGCGGAAGGTCTCGGCGGCGGAGCGCACCGCCTTCTGGTCTTTCGGGGTGTAGGCCCTGAGGGCGTGCTGGATGCGGTTGCCGAGCTGCCCGAGCACTGACTCAGGGATGTCGGTCGGACTCTGGGTGATGAAATACACTCCGACGCCCTTGCTTCGGATGAGCCTGATGACCTGCTCGATCTTGGACACGAGGGCAGGTGCGGTGTCGGTGAAGAGGGTATGTGCCTCGTCGAAGAAGAATACCATCTTCGGAAGGTCGAGGTCGCCGACTTCCGGCAGGGTTTCATATATCTCTGAGAGCAGCCAGAGCAGGAAAGTGGAATAGAGCTTCGGGTTCTGCATCAGCTTGTCGGCGGCGAGGACGCTCATCACCCCGCGACCGTTCTCCACGGCGAAGAGGTCGGAGATCTCGAAGGAAGGCTCAGCGAAGAATTTCTCCGCACCCTCTGACTCCAGAGAGAGAATCGCCCTCTGGATGGCTCCGACGCTGGCAGAAGTGACGCTTCCGTACTGCTGGCGGTATTCGGCCGCGTGCTCGGAGACATAGCCGAGCATCGAGCGGAGGTCCTTGATGTCGATGAGCAGCAGCCCCTTGTCGTCTGCCACCCTGAAGACTATGTCGAGGACTCCTGATTGCACGTCATTGAGGCACAGGAGCCTTGAGAGAAGCTGGGGGCCCATATCGGAGACGGTGGTGCGCATCGGGTGTCCCTGCTCGCCGAAGACATCGTAGAGCCGCACCGGGCAGCCTGCGAACTGCGGGTTGGAAATGCCGAATTCCGCACATCTCTTCTCGATGAATCCGCTCATCTTGCCCGGCTGGCTGATGCCGGAAAGGTCGCCCTTCATATCTGCCATGAAGCACGGCACGCCCGCCTGACTGAAGGTCTCGGCGAGCACCTGGAGTGAAACTGTCTTGCCGGTACCGGTCGCGCCGGCTATCAGACCGTGGCGGTTGGCCATGCGTCCGATGATGCTTATCGGCCCTGAAGGGC
>CAVEAQ010000111.1:0-4044 GCA_963613775.1 bacterium
TGTCCAACCGCAGTTTCTGCCTTCCTCAGTGCTCACCCATTCGAGAGTGGCCGAGTTCTTTCCGTCCGAATCCTCTGATACCCTATACTTGCTGACCTGGCAATACGTTTCAGTGGACCACACGGCCACCTCATCCCCTGCCTGCCAGAGTATCTTGCCGTCATTGTCGCCTGTGCCGAGGGTGGTCTTCGTGGCGCCATCCGCGATGCTCGCAATGATTGTGCGCGGGGCCTGATTTGCCTCGCCGCTCCGCATCGCCTCCTTCTGGCAGCTGCAGAGCGCAAGCGCCGCCAGTATGCTGATTGTCAATACTTTCTTCATAACGCTAGAGATTTTCACCATTGACCAATAGTGGTTATAAGATCTTCCATAGCATTCCCGGTACCATTCTTCGGGTCACCGCTGCCGCAGAGCGTACCTTCAGTCCACACCGGGACTTCCTCGCAGACCGGGGCCGCGTAGATCCTGCGACTCGTCTGCTCTTTTGTTTGATTCTTCATCATCGTTGTTGAGATTTGTTTGTTAAGATTATTGTTTGTGATTTTCTTTCGGCATTGCACGACACGGCAAAGGGCACCCGCGCAGAGCGCAGGAGTCCTCTATGTACTATTTGTCTAAGTGATTTAGATTCAGCGAGTTGCCCCCCCCCTGAATAGAGACACTCAGGGGTTAAATCGCGGCGGTATGTGCTGAATCGGGCGTTTTCCACTTCGTTTTCCAATTAATCCGTACAAATCTATGCAAAATTTCCCGTTCTTCCAAATCCGGCCCCGCCGCCCGCTCTCATCCATCTAAACGGCTTTAAGATGGACGGCAACGCAATTTTGCGCCGCCCGTCCACAATTAGGCCTCCAGGATGGACGGCAGCGAAATTTTGCACGGACTCTCGATGCTGCGGCCCTGCGGCCTCTCGACAAGCTCTAGGACCGCAGGCCCGCGGGCCGCGTTGCGGGTGCGCCTGCAACGCCAACACAACGCGCAGCGACTTAAGCGCGCAGGTGCTCGGGGCGGCAGCCCAGATACTATAAGGTCTGTCCGCCGATAAACTCCCGCATAATGGAAGTTGGCGGGATAGCGGCGATCTCGGCAGGCTTGAGGCAGATCACGTCCTTAAGGAAGTCGAGGAGTTCCTGCGCCTTGGCGTAGGCCGGGGACGACTCGCTGATGCCGCAGAGCAGAGGCTCGGCGTAGTACTTCAGCAGCGGCAGGTCGTAGAGGGTGGAGGAGTTGAAGACGAGGTTGGCATTATCCTCATAAGGGAAGATGTTCTTGACTTCTCCCCTGCGCACGGACGGCCAGCGGAGGATATTGTCCTCAGGCGAGATGCCGCGGGTGCGGTTGTCGCGCACGATGCGCCTCAGGAGCCGCTTGTCGGTGGTGGAATAGTGGTCCTTGCTGCCGCCCGGCAGAGCATATAGCGCCGAGATATAGATCTTGAAGATGCTGTCCTGCGGGATGGCCGGGGTCAGCGCAGGGTTGAGAGCGTGAATGCCCTCCATAAAGAGTATATCGTTGGCTTCCAAGCGCATAGTCTTGCCGGAAGCGACCCTCTCTCCCGCCGCGAAGTCGAACTTCGGAAGCTCCACCTCCTCGCCGCGGAGCAGGTCCACGAGCTGCCGGTTGAGGAACTCCACATCCATCGCACCGAGCGCCTCGAAATCGTATTCGCCGTTCTCGTCCTTAGGGGTATGCTCCCTATTGACGAAGTAGTTGTCGAGCTCGATCACCTTGGGATTGAGGCCGATAACCCTCGCCTGCTGTGCGATGCGCAGAGAAGAGCTGGTCTTGCCGCTGGAGGAAGGCCCCGACATCATCACGATGCGGCACTTCTTGCGGCACCAGAAGATCTGGTCCGCGGCCGCGGCATACTTGCGCTCCTGCCTCGCTTCGCAGAGGTTGATAAGCTCTATCGCCTTGCCCTCCTGAAGGACACGGTTGACATCTTCGATGGATTCGACTCCTATTGCGTGACACCAGTCCGCGTATTCTTTGCGAGCGGCGTCTATCTTGCTGCTGTTTTCTGTCATTTCGTTATAACACTGTTTTGAGATACTCACCCGTCACGGAAGACGGGTCGGAAGCAATCTGCTCGGGGCTTCCTTCTGCAATAATCCTGCCGCCCCTCGCGCCGCCGTCAGGTCCCATATCTATAATATAGTCCACGCTCTTCAGCACATCTAGGTTATGCTCGATGACGATGACCGTATTGCCCTGGTCCACAAGCTTCTGCAGCACATCCATCAGCACCTTGATATCCTCCGGATGCAGGCCCGTGGTCGGTTCGTCGAGCATATAGAGGGTGTTGCCGGTGGCCTTGCGGAAGAGTTCCGAAGCGAGCTTCATCCTCTGGCTCTCCCCGCCGGAGAGGGTCACGGCGGACTGTCCGAGGTGGATGTAGCCAAGCCCGACATCGACCAGCGCCTTGAGCTTCTGCGCGATAGCGGGGTAAGGCTTGAAGAACTCGTAGGCCTCGGAAATCGGCATATCGAGCACTTCGCTGATATTCTTGCCGCGGTATTTCACTGCAAGAGTGTCCTCCTTGTAGCGCCGGCCGCCGCAGCAGTCGCACTGCACATTGACCGAAGGGAGGAAGTTCATCTCTATCACCTTGATACCGGCGCCCTTGCACTCCTCGCAGCGGCCTCCTGGCACATTGAAGGAGAAGCGGCCCGCCTTGAAGCCGCGCACCTTGGCGTCGGGCGTGCTCTCGAAGAGCTTGCGGATGTCGTCGAAGACTCCGGTGTAGGTAGCCGGGTTGGAGCGCGGCGTGCGCCCGATAGGGCTCTGGTCGATCTCGATGACCTTGTCTATATTCTCCACCCCCTCCAGCGCCGCGAAAGGCAGGGGCTTCTGTTTCAGATGGTTGAGCTTGCCCTTCAGGGCAGGCATAAGGGTCTGGTTGATAAGGCTGGACTTGCCGCTGCCGCTGACTCCGCTGATACCGATCATCACTCCGAGCGGGAAGCTGACATCGATATTCTTCAGATTGTTGCCGCAGGCGCCCCTGACCGTAAGCTTCAGGCCGTTGCCCTTGCGACGCGCGGAGGGAGTCTCTATCGGGTTGTTCAAGTGCACGCCGGGCCCGCTGTAGCAGATGCGGCCTCCGTTCTCCCCCGCTCCCGGTCCCACCTCGACCATCCAGTCGGCGGAGCAGACCGTCTCCTCGTCGTGCTCCACGACTATCACGGTGTTGCCCTCGTCGCGAAGCGTCTTCAGCGAAGCGATGAGTTTGCGGTTGTCCCTCTGGTGCAGGCCGATGCTCGGCTCGTCCAGGACATAGATCACATTGACCAGCTTGGAGCCGATCTGCGTCGCGAGGCGTATGCGCTGCCCCTCGCCGCCGGAGAGAGTCGCTGCGGGGCGGTCGAGGCTGAGGTAGTCGAGTCCCACATCGAGCAGGAACTTCACCCTGTCGGAGAGCTCGCGTATGATGTCGCGCGCAATCTCCCGCTCGCGGCTGCCGAGCCGCTCCGGAAGCGTGTTGAGCCACTCCGCGAGGGCGCTGATCTCCATCGAGCTGACCTCCGAGATGTCCTTGCCGTCTATCTTGAAGCACTTGGTCTGCGCGTTGAGCCGCGTGCCGTGGCAGACAGGGCAGACTATCTTATCCTCTATGTTGCCCACGATGCCGGGCCAGCTGACCATCTGGGCCATCGCTCCATCACCCACGCGGAAGAAATCGTCCGATCCGAAGACCAGCAGGCTTATCACATCGTCCGGCAAGGTCCCCACCGGCTCGTAGAGGGAGAACCCGAGTTTGCGGGACATCGCCCTCACTATCTCGAACTTATGCCCGTCGCGGATGCGCCCGAGCGGCACGATGCCCCCGTCGGCGACCGACACGCTGCGGTCCGGGATAATGCTGTCCATATTTATATCCACCACCGTACCAAGTCCCTTGCAATGAGGACAATAGCCCTCAGGGGAATTAAAGGAGAACGAGTGCGGCGCCGGCTCCTGAAGCGAAATGCCGGTCTCCGGATCCACGAGATGCCGGGAATAATGGTGCAGCGCTCCGCTCTCCATATCCAGTACCGCCAGCGA
>CAVEAQ010000112.1:0-4026 GCA_963613775.1 bacterium
AGAGCTGGCGGGAGATGCACCAGTCGTGCGCATTCTCCATCCAGTGACGGTAGGTGTTGCGGTATTTGTCAGGTATGAACTTGATCTTTCCGGACTCCACGCTGTCGAGCGCCATAGCCGCGAGGGATTCCATTTTGAGGAACCACTGCGCTGAGAGCTTAGGCTCGATGACGGCATTGGTGCGCTCGGAGTAGCCCACAGGCGAGGTGTATTCCTCCACCTTCTCGAGGTTGCCGGACTCGCGGAGCATATCCACAATCTTTTTCCTCGCGTCGAAGCGGTCTTCACCCACGAGGATCTGAGCTTTCTCGTTGAGACGTCCGTGATCGTCGATGATGTCGAGCACCGGCAGGTTGTGACGCAGACCGATTTCGTAGTCGTGGGCGTCGTGGGCCGGTGTCACCTTGAGGCAGCCCGTACCGAAATCCATCTCCACATAGCTATCTTCGATGACAGGTATCTCCCTGTTGATAAGCGGTATAAGCACCTTCTTACCCTTCAGCCAGTGATGCCTCTCGTCGGCAGGATTGACGCAGATCGCGGCATCCGCCATGATGGTCTCCGGACGGGTGGTCGCAATCACGAGATATTTGTCTGTAGGGTGGCCGGCACCGTCGGAAATATAATATCTGAGGTGGTAGAAGTGGCTCTTGGTATCGCGGTGGATTACCTCATCATCGCTGATGGCGGTGAGGGCAACCGGATCCCAGTTGACCATACGCACCCCGCGGTAGATCATCCCCTTCTTGTAGAAGTAGCAGAAGGTAGCGATAACAGCCTCGGAGAGAGCCGGCTCCATAGTGAAGCGGGTGCGGTCCCAGTCGCAGGAAGCGCCGAGCTTGCGGAGCTGCTGCAGAATGATTCCGCCGTGCTCCTCCTTCCACTCCCAGGCGTATTTGAGGAACTCCTCGCGCCCGATATCCTCCTTGGAGATTCCCTTCTCCTTGAGCCGGGCAACCACCTTGGACTCGGTGGCAATGCTGGCGTGGTCCGTACCCGGCACCCAGCAGGCGTTCTTGCCGTCCATACGCGCCTTGCGCACAAGGACATCGTTGATCGTATTGTTGAGAACATGTCCCATGTGCAGGATGCCCGTCACGTTTGGCGGCGGAATCACTACCGTATAAGGTTCACGACTGTCCGGCTCCGAATGGAAGCACCTGTGCTCAATCCAGTATGAGTACCATTTATCCTCCACAGAGGATGGGTTGTATTTCGCTTCAATTTCCATATCGTACAAAGGTAGGTATTTTTTTACTAACTTTGCCGCGCAGGAAATTGTTTTGATTATGGATAAAGACGAAAAACAGATCAACATCGAGCTGAAGCCCGAAGTGGCCAGGGGGCAGTACTCCAATCTCGCCATCATAACCCACTCCAGAAGCGAATTCATACTGGATTTTGCGACCATCCTGCCGGGGCTCCCGAAGCCGGAAGTGCAGAGCCGCATCGTGATGGCGCCGGAGCACAGCAAGAGGCTGCTCAATGCGCTGATTGACAACATAGGCAAGTACGAGGCGCAGTTCGGCCCGATCGAGACCGATGCGCGCAGACAGCAGGGAGACACGTTCAACATAGCCGACTTCAATCCAAATGGTGCCAAATCTTAAGCAGATCCGCGCCATCGTCTACGACATAGACGGTGTGCTCACCGACGGCTGCATCATCCCGATCGGTCCTAATCCCGAAGACCTGGTACGCGTGGTCGATGCCAAGGACTCGTTCGCATCGAGGGTCGCCGCCGCCAAGGGCTTCACCGTGGGTATCATCTCCGGAGGAGAGACCGCTGCCCTTGAGAGCCGCTGCAGGCATATGGGTGCCAGGCCGGAGAACCTGCACCTCGGAGTGCGCGGCAAGCTCAAGGTATTTGAGAGTTTCTGCCGGGACAACTCACTAAGGCCGGATGAAGTGGCATATTTCGGCGATGATATCCCCGATACCCAGGTACTCCGCGCCTGCGGCGCCGGATTCGCTCCCGCCGATGCCGCCCCTGAAGCACGCGAAGCTGCGGACTTCGTCACGACCCGTCCCGGCGGCCACGGCTGCCTGCGCGAAGGCATCGAGATGATACTCAAGGCGCAGGACAAGTGGAAGTTCGACGACGACAAGTTCGACCAGATTTATTAATTCCACCGGATGAAGCGCATTATTCTCGGAAGCGGCTCTCCCCGCAGGAAGGAACTCCTCACCGGACTGGACCTTGAGTTCACTGTCGACAAGGAAAACTTCTTCCGCGAGAGCAAGGAGCCGGGCGTGGAGCCGCACAGGGTTCCCCTGGATATGAGCGTGGGCAAATCCCACGGATTCCACCGTCCGCTCGAAGAAGACGAAGTGCTGATCACCGCCGACACCGTGGTGATAATCGACGGCAAGGTGCTCGGCAAGCCGCACTCCAGACAGGAAGCCGAAGATATGCTGCATCAGCTGTCCGGACGCTGCCACGAAGTTGTGACTGCCGTAACTGTCAGGGACAGGGAGCGCGAAGAGAGTTTCCGGGACTCCACAGAAGTGGAATTTCTGCCTTTAAGCGACTCGCAGATAGCCTATTACCTCGACAATTACAAGCCCTACGACAAGGCCGGATCATACGGCGTGCAGGAGTGGATCGGCTATGTGGGGATATCAGGCATCAGGGGTTCATTCTACAATGTGATGGGGTTTCCGGTGCACAGGGTGGCACAGGTACTGGAGAAGTTCCTCTAGCAGCACTCTCCAATGAGCGCCGGAAGATTTACTTACCCGTTCCGCTATGTCCCTGAGCCTCAGATAGTCAGAGCGGCCGAAGATCTGATCTCAAGAATATCTGACTCGAGCGTTCTCGACGCCCTCTTCCGCGAGGGGAAGATGATGGGGGTGCTGGAGACCGACAGGGGCTTTCTCTACGCCTTCAGCGGTCTTGCAGGAGGTCGAGCCCTGGTGGAGGGTTTCGTGCCCCCGATATTCGACCTCACTCCCCCGGACGGCTACTTCAGACGCCGCGAAGCCGAGATTTCAGCGATGCCTTCAGGCGAGGAGAAGAGCCGGGCGTCAGCCGAACTTCAGAATTGGCTTTTCTCTCAATACAAAGTCTCCAATGCCTGCGGCAAAACCTTGAGCATCAGGGAGATATTCGCGCTTCGCGGACTTGTCCCCCCGGGCGGCACCGGCGACTGCGCCGCCCCTAAACTGCTCCAGTATGCCTATTCACACGGAATGAAACCCCTTACGATGGGAGAATTCTGGTATGGAGCCTCCCCGCGCACTGAAGTCAGGGAGCAGGGACGCTTCTACCCTTCCTGCACCGGCAAGTGCGGACCGCTGCTGAGCTTTATGATGGAGGGGCTGGAAGTGGAGCCGAATCCTCTCGATGACGAATTCATCCGCCGTGACCCTTACATTATATATATTGACGATTGCCTGATAATCGCCGACAAGCCTTCCGGGATGCTCTCGGTCCCCGGCAGGACACGCAAGCGCTCGCTGCTCGAGTGGCTGCAGGATCGCTACGGCGAGGTTTATTCCTGCCACAGGCTCGATATGGACACCTCCGGCATTATGGTCTTCGCAAGGACACTGTCCGCCAAAGTCGCGATTGAATCGCAGTTCGCCGGCAAGGAAGTCGATAAGACATACAGGGCGAGACTGGTGGCCGGGAGCAGTCCGTTCCGCCACGCCCGGAAGGGGACGATTGCACTCCCCCTCGCCCCCGACTGGTACGACCGTCCAAGGCAGATGGTTGATTACGAATGCGGGAAAATTGCAGTCACCGAGTATGAAGTCCAGGCCGAACTGCCCGACGGAGAGCTTGAGGTGATATTCCGCCCAAGAACCGGGCGCACGCACCAGCTACGGGTGCATTCAGCACATCCATCGGGACTCGGACGTCCGATCAAGGGCGACAGTCTCTACGGCAGCCCTGACCACGGACGGCTGTGGCTGCACGCAGAGAGCATTGCTTTCAGGCATCCGGAGACAGGCGGGAGGGTAAGTTTCAGGGCAGACACAAAAAGAAATGAGTTGTGACCGTCTCGGCAACAACTCATACTA
>CAVEAQ010000113.1:0-3862 GCA_963613775.1 bacterium
AAAATATTGGTTTTTAAAATAATTATCCCAAATAGTCCGCAAAGTTAGTATTTTTCTCAAAAGAAAGAAACTTTGTGCCAGCTTTTTGTATATTTGCAAAAAGACAAAAACGCAATTCTATGTGGTGGATTACAGTAGCTCTCATCATCGCGGGCATCCTCTTCATGCTCGTCGAACTTCTCCTTGTGCCGGGAGTCGGCATCGGAGGTATTCTGAGCCTTTTGTCTCTGGGCGCGGCGTGCTGGTACAGTTTCGTCTATATCGGCGACACCGCCGGTTGGACGGTGCTTGTCCTGGTGCTTGTCCTGCTGGTCGTGTCGGTGGCACTGGCGCTCCGTTCGCGTACCTGGCGCCGCTTCGAGCTCAAGACGGAGGTAGATTCCAGGGTCAATGACGAGTGCTGCAGGCTCGAAGCCGGGCAGAAGGGAGTAGCTCAGACCCGCCTCGCTCCGATGGGCACCGGCCGCTTTGGCGGGACGAGCTGCGAAGTCAAGTCGCAGGACAACTCCCTGATCGATGCCGGCACCCCGCTGGAGATCGTTTCAATCGAAGATAACCAAGTGATTGTCAAACCAATAACAGAACAATAATGAATCCGATTCTTCTTGCTGCGATAATCGTCGTAGCGCTTATCATCGTGCTCTGGTTCTTCCCTGTGGCACTGTGGTTCCAGGCAGTGCTCTCCGGAGTGTACGTATCTCTGCTTCAGCTCGTCCTGATGCGCTGGAGGGGAGTGAACCCCCACACAATCGTGATGGCGATGATCACCGGCACCAAAGCCGGCCTCACGCTCAAGGCCAACGAACTTGAGGCCCACTATCTCGCCAAGGGCAACGTGACCAAGGTGGTGATGGCCCTCATCTCCGCCAACAAGGCCAATATCATGCTCGACTTCAAGATGGCCTCAGCCATCGACCTGGCCGGCCGCGACGTGCTCGAAGCCGTACAGATGTCCGTCAACCCTAAGGTTATCAACACGCCGCCTGTGACCGCAGTGGCCAAGGACGGTATCCAGCTCATCGCCAAGGCCCGCGTCACCGTGCGCGCCAACATCAAGCAGCTTGTCGGCGGCGCCGGAGAGGAGACTATCCTCGCGAGGGTCGGCGAAGGCATAGTCAGCAGTATCGGCTCTTCCGAGTCACACAAGTCAGTGCTAGAGAACCCTGACAGCATCTCCAAGCTCGTACTCAACAAGGGCCTCGATGCAGGCACCGCCTACGAGATTCTCTCCATCGACATAGCCGACATCGATGTCGGCAAGAACATCGGTGCAGTGCTCCAGATGGATCAGGCCGATGCCGACAAGAACATCGCGCAGGCTCGTGCCGAGGAGCGCAGGGCGATGGCCGTGGCTCTCGAGCAGGAGATGAAGGCCAAGGCGCAGGACGCCCGTGCCAAGGTCATCGAGGCCGAGGCTGAAGTGCCGCTCGCGATGGCCGAAGCATTCCGCAAGGGTAATCTTGGAATTATGGACTACTACCGCATCAAGAACATCCAGGCGGACACCGATATGCGGGAGAATATCGCTAAATAGCGTTATAGCGTCCGCTGTCCTTGAGCAGGCCGCAGACGGTGGCGTTGAGTGCACCGTCCTCCAGAAGCCTGTCGAGGTTGACATGCAGGCGGAAGCGCCAATGATGACGAGGGTCAGCCGGCTGGTTGATCCTCTCTTCGTTCCTCTCCGCACGCCGGAGAGAAGTGTCGAGCGCGATCCAGTCCTGAAGCGGGAATATCGCCAGCATTGAAGGCGAGGCGAGGAACTCCCAGAGCATATTCCTGACCTCCCACGGCTCCGGATCGTGGTCGCACTGCATACGCAGGGTCTCCATATCGTGACTGGAGGTAGCGCAGACGCTGAGCGTGCTCCACTCGCCCTCGTTCTGCATCCCGCGCATCTTGAGCGAGAGTATCTTCTCGTGCGCCATCACTCCCGGCACGCATCCCGGCACCATTCCCAGGTCTTCACCGCAGGCCAGCATCCCGGTGGCACCGAGCAGTTCGGGAAGCTTCTTCTCCGCGTTGCGGCGCCAGAACTCTTCGTGACGGTGGTAGAAGAAGTCGTTGTAGAGGGCGCCGAACTTGTCCTGCTGCCACTGCGGAAGCTTCTGGGAATCAGGGCATATGAGCGGCTGATACATCCCGGGGTGGCGGGGATCCTCGTGGAAGAGTCCCTCCAGCGGCAATCCCAGCTGCTCAATCTCCCCGGCGGAGTAAGGCAGTGCGGGGTTAAAGTGTCCGTAGAGCCCGCTCCACTTGTCGGCCGGGATTTCCCAGATGCGGAAGAAGCCGAGTATGTGGTCGATACGGAAGGCGTCGAAGTAGCGCGACATCTTGCGCAGGCGGGACTTCCACCACGCATAGTCGTCCTTGGCCATCGCGTCCCAGTTGTAGGTCGGGAACCCCCAGTTCTGTCCGTCTTTGCTGAAGTAGTCCGGCGGTGCGCCGGCGGTGGAGTCGAGGTTGAAGAGCTCCGGGTGCCAGTAGGCCTCCGCGCTGTCGGCGCTCACCCCGATAGGAAGGTCGCCCTTGAGCGACACCCCCTTGCTGCGGGCGTACTTGGCCTCGGCGTAGAACTGCCTGTCCAGGTGCCACTGCATCCAGCGGTAGTAGTCGGCCTCCAGCGAGTCGCGCATCGCGCAGAACTTGGCATATTCGTCGAGCCAGTCTTCGTTGTCCTTGACGAAAGTCTTATAGCCCGGGGTCTGCATATCCTTCTCTCCGCGCTGCTCGAACGCCTGGCGGATATATTTCATCTTGGCCTTGAACACCCTTGGCCAGTCGATCTCCGGCAGGGAGTTGAGGTTGCCCTGCTGCTTCCTGAATTCGGCGCTTTCCTTGATCCCGAGGCTCTGCAGGTGCATATACATCGGGTGCAGGGCAAACGACGACACGGGGCTGTAGGGGTACGAATCCTTCCAGTCGCCCTTGCGGGTGGTGTCGTTGACCGGCAGCAGCTGAAGCACACACTGCCCGGTAGCCGCCGCCCAGTCGATCAGGGCGTGCAGATCGCGGAACTCTCCGATGCCGAAGTCATCCTTGCTTCTGAGGGAGAACACGGGCACAGCGGTGCCCGCGCCTCTGAATCCCGGACGGTCGAACATGGCCGCCTGATGCTCGCGCGGGAACGGGCAGCCCTCGATCGGGCAGTCAATCCAACTGTCCTCAATTATTTTCGCGACCTTGGAGCTGTGATGCTTCCACTCGGTGCGCCATATCAGGCCGCCGCGCATCACCACATAGGTATAGTCTTTGAGCGCTGCCGCGCTGCAGTTCCTGACGGTCACGTGCCACATGGCGCCCTCTCCCCACTCCATAGGATATTTCCTGCCGCCGAGGATGAGGCAGAGACTGTCTCCCCACTCGGTCCAGTATTTAATAGCGAATCGTACTTCCATAAGTGCAAAGTTACAACTTTTTGAACTCTATGCTGCATGTTGGAATTTTAAGTAATTTTGCGCCATGATTACAGAACAGCAGGCAAAGCAGGACATCCGTGAACTGCTTGAATATATAGGTGAAGACCCCGACAGGGTCGGTCTGCAGGACACCCCGGACAGGATGCTTCGGATGTTCAGCGAGATTTTCCGCGGCTACCGCCCGGAGGAGGCTCCCGTCATCACCACCTTCCCCAATGGGCAGGACGGCATCATCTACGACGACATGGTCGTGGACCATGGCACTTTCTACTCCGTCTGCGAGCATCATTGCCGCAGCTTCTTCGGCGAATACTGGTTCGCTTATCTCCCCAACCCCGGTGGCCGCATCCTCGGTCTCTCCAAGATAGGCCGCGTGGTGGACTACTGCGCCTCGCGTCTGCAGGTGCAGGAGCGGCTCGTGCACGATGTCGTGGATATGCTCACCG
>CAVEAQ010000114.1:0-3829 GCA_963613775.1 bacterium
CAGGTGATGCTCTCGGAAGCCTTGTCGAGCTGGTTGTTGAGGATGTAGGCTACGGTGGCGTTGTGGCTGCCGGTGCCTGCAAGCTCTGAAGCGGCCTGGGAGTACTTGCCCTGCATCAGGTGGAGGGTGCCGAGATTGGCCTTGGCCTCGTTGGTGCCGGACTGCTTGAAGAGCTTCTCGGCAGCGTCGTAGTTGCCGTTGCGCATCTCGCATACGCCCTTGGCATTGGCCACGTCAGCATCTGACTCCTTGACTGCGGCGAGGTATTTGGAAGCTTCGTCGGTCTTGCCTGCGTTGAGGGAGAGCACGGCGAGGTTGAAGTTGGCCCTGTCGGAGCCGTACTTCTTGACGGCGGTCTTGTAGAGCTCAGCCTGGCGGGCAGTATCCTCTGACTTGGATGCCACTCTGAGGAGAGCCTCCTCGTCGAGAACGTCGATAGCCTTGCGTGAGAGCTCCTCAAGCTCGGCGTCGGAGAAGTTCTGGTAGTCCACCTCGGCGATGAAGCGGGCGCGGCGGAGCTCAGGGAAGACGTTCTTGTTGATCTCGGTATAGACCTGGGACATATTGCGGATCTCGCTCTCGCGGACTGCAGGGTCGCTGTACATAGAGAGGACGCGGAGGATGAGTTCCTTGTCGGTGATGTCGGAGTTGCGCACGGCCTCCTGGAATCCCTCCCAGTCCTGACCCACGCTCTGCACCTCAAGGTTGTCGGTCTCCATGCCGCCGGTCACCTTCTTCCACGCCTTCTTGGCGGAGTCGGCACGCTTGTCGGAAAGCTTGGCGTTGTAGGCCTGTCCTCCCTCCGGGGAAGCGTAAGCGATGACCTTGGTGCCGGTCACGGTGTAGCGCGGATCCGAAGCGATCTCCTCAAGAGCCGCCTGAAGCTCCTTGACGGAAGCCGAACGGAGCTCGTTGCTCTTGACGTTGGCTGAGTTGTAGTCGTAGAGGATCTGGCCCTCTGCGCTCTCCTTGATGACATCCTGGTATGCGTCCTTCTTGAAGCCGTACTCACCGGAGGTGGTGGCGAGGAGCTGGGTCACATTGCAGCCGTCGGCAACCTTGATGGCCGGGATCTCGATGGCCTTACCATTATAATATGCCACGCTGCGCAGCTCGAGGTATGACTTCTCGACGCCCTTGACGTAGTCGAATGAGACCTTCTCGCTGACCGTACCGCCGTCGTAAGGGACTACGGTGAAGTTGTCCTTGACCTTCTCGCCCTGATAGGTGAAAGTCTGGGCAGCCTGCTCGCCGCCTTCGTAGACAAGGACAGGAGTAACCTCGAGGGTAGCCTTCGGGTGGAAGTATTTGGCCGGGTAGGTCACGGTGATGTCGGCAGGGATCTTGTCCCCGACGAGGGCAAGCACCTCAGGGTTGCACTTGACATCGACATTCTCGGCAAGCTTCATCTGCTCAGCTCTTGACTTGGAGCAGGATGCGGCTGCGACTACAAGAGCGCAGAGCGCGAAAACCTTAAAAATACGTTTCATAAAAAGATATCAAATAATAATCGTGAATCCAAATTCTTACAAAAATACTAAAAAATCCTTAACTTTGGAACGATAAAACGATTTTAAAGGAACTTCACCGAAATGGATATACAGGATCTGCAAAGACTGAAGAACAAATTCGACATCGTGGGCAACGATGCCGGTCTGGTCCGCGCCATCGAGACTGCGGTGGCCGTGGCGCCGACCGACCTGACGGTGCTCATCACCGGCGAAAGTGGCGTCGGCAAGGAGTCCATCCCCCAGATCATCCACCAATTCAGCCGCCGCAGGACAGGCAAGTACCTGGCAGTCAACTGCGGAGCCATACCTGAAGGGACGATCAACGCCGAGCTGTTCGGCCACGAGAAGGGCGCGTTCACCGGCGCAATCGGAGACCGCAAGGGCTACTTCGAGGAGGCCGACGGCGGCACGCTCTTCCTCGACGAGATCGGGGAGCTTCCCAAGGAGACCCAGGCCCTGCTGCTCCGCGTGCTCCAGAACGGAGAATACATCAAGGTCGGATCCTCCAAGGTAGAGAAGACCGACGTCCGCATCATAGCGGCAACAAATGTCAACCTCAGCTACGCCGTGGCGACCGGCAAGTTCCGCGAGGACCTCTACTACCGCCTGACCGGCATACAGATACAGATGCCCGCGCTGCGCGACCGCAACAAGGACGACATCTACCTGCTCTTCCGCAAGTTCTCCTCCGACTTCTCCGAGAAATACAACCTCTGCAAGGTGAGCCTCACGCACGATGCCATCAACACTCTGACGAGCTACCGCTGGCCGGGCAATATCCGCCAGCTGAAGAACGTGGCCGAGACCGTAACGGCAATCGAATCCAGGCCCGTGGGCCCCAGCACCGAGAGGGTCGAAATCGGTCCTGAGACCCTCCAGCGCTACATCCCGCAGGAGCAGGGGGCGCTGATGGCCTCATCCCACGCAGAAGGCGGCACTCTCTCCGACGACGAGAAGCAGCAGCTGGTGAAGGCCATCTTCTATCTCAAGCAGCAGGTGGACGAGCTCCGCGCCGACATGGACGCTCTCAAGTCAGGGCGCCAGGATGCCCCCGCGGCTGCGCCAAGACTCCTCGGCACACAGACCTACAGCGAGCCGGAGCCTTCCCCGGAAGCCGGATCCCGGGAGGTCGAACCCCCCGAAAACCTCTCGATCCGAAGCCTGAGCGACGAACTCATTGAGAAGTGCCTCGCCAAGCACGGAGGCAAGGTCAAGCCGGCCGCGGCCGAGCTGGGCATCTCCGAGAGGACCATATACCGCAAGCTCGCCGAAAAGAAGAAAGTCAGATGAGAAAGCTAGCACTCCTCCTGCTCACTCTCGCAGCGGTGACTTCCTGCGGGATATATTCATTCTCCGGCACGTCTATACAGCCGGACGTCAACACCATCACCATCAACTACTTCGAGTACAAGGCCCTCAGGGTCAACCCGACCCTCAGCAACGACCTTACCGAAGCGGTCAAGACCCGTTTCCGCCAGATGACAAGGCTCGAGCAGGTCGAGACTGACGGCGACCTGGAGATCACGGGAGAGGTGACCGGGTACTCCGTGGCGGCATCCGCCATCGCCGCAGGCGACGTGGCCGCCCAGAACAGGCTCACCATCACCGTCAAGGTCTCATTCGTCAACCGCAAGTATCCGGAAGACGGATTCGAGAGCAAAGACTTCTCGGGCTATGCCGACTACGACTCCACGATGTCGCTCGACTCCGTGGAAGCGAGCCTGACCTCCGAGATAGTGGACAAGATAGTGGAAGACATATTCAACGCGACCGTGGCACAATGGTAGAGAGGATAGACATACATAGTCTCACCCTGGAGGAACTCTCCGGCGTCGTGTCGCTCTACCCCTGGTACGCAGGCGCGAGGATGGAGCTCTGCCGCAGGATGTCGCAGCTCGGCGCCCTCTCCGACAGCCAGCTCTCCGAGACGGCCCTGCACCTGGGATCGAGGCGTGTGCTCTCCGACCTCGTGCGCTCCGGACGCAAGGTCGACTGCAGCGACAAGGACCTCAAGCTGCTCGCCGACACCTACCTTCCGAGCTCGCAGACCCAGGAGCGGAAGGTCTATGTGGTGGGCGGGGACTACTTCTCCCAGTCGCAGTACAACGAAGTGCGCCGCTCCGAGGACAGCATATTCTCGCGCTTCGCGAGCAAGGTCCGCGAGGAGGGCGGCTACACCGACGAGCAGGCTCCGGAGTCTGACTTCTGCACCGAAACCCTCGCAAAGATCTATCTTGAGCAGGATTACAGGGAGCAGGCCATAGACATTTATTCGAAGCTAAGTTTGCGATATCCGGAAAAAAGTGTTTACTTTGCAT
>CAVEAQ010000115.1:0-3826 GCA_963613775.1 bacterium
CCATCTGGTCCATAAACTGCGGGTCGGAAATCCATCCTCCGAGGCTGTCGAACATCGAGCCGCAGAGCAGCACCGAATCGGTGCGGCGTCCCTTCGGCGCCGCTGACGAAAGGCCCGGCACGAACTTCGGCTCGATTATCCTCGGCTCAGGAATCTCCTCTCCGCAGATCATAGAGTGGAGCATACTGAACGAATATCTAGCCACAAGCCGGGTAGGCTGATAGACATAGGTGAGCTTCGGGTTGTACACCCCGGCGTGGTCCTCCTGGTCGAAGCCCACGACGGCAATGTCGTCCGGGATGCTGAAGCCGCGGTCCACGATGGCGGCGATGCCTTCGACGGTAATCCTGTTGGACGGGAATATCAGAGCCTCCGTGCTGCGTGCGCGGGCTTCCCTTATTATTTCTGCGGTCTCTTCCCTGATGGTCTCGGAGCTTACCACATTGTCCCTTATGTACATCCCCAGCCCGTTCTCCTCCATCTCGAGACGGTAGCCTTCGAAGCGCTGCCGTATGGTCGGGATGTCCGTGCGGTAGCGCACCATCTCGATTTTCTTGTATCCGTTGTCGAGCAGGTGTCTGGTCGCCAGACGCCCCGCCTCCACATTGTCCAGCATCACTCTCCCCACGCCCTGCGCCAGCGGAAGGTCGCGGTCGATGAGCACCACGGGAAGCGTACCCCCGGCTATCGCGCTGATCTCCTTTTCGGTGTGTGCGCACGGCGCCACGATCAGGCCGTCAACTCCGGAGGAGATGAACTTGCGGATGATCTGGATCATCTTCTCGGGGTTGTCGTCGGTGCTCCCGAAGAGGGTGAGATAGCCCTCCTGCGAGGAGAGGTTCTCGATGTTTCTGCACACATCGCCGAAGAATGTGTTGGAGATGTCCGCGACCACGACCCCGATGGTCTTGCTGTAGCCGGTGCGGAGCGACGAGGCGGCCATATTCTTGTGGTAGCCGAGCTTCTTCGCCGTGGCGACTATCCGCTCTGCGGTGGCTCTTGATGCCGAACAGAGATATTCCCCGTCAGGGCCGCGCTTGGCGTTGAGAACGAACGACACGAGGGAGACGGATACGCCTGCGGCCTCTGCCACGTCGGCGATTGTCACTCCTGTCGATATTAGATTTTTCTTCTTCATTTTCCGGTATGGGCGGCAGGCCCTTTCCCGAGCCTGCCTGTGGCAAAGATGGACAATAAGTTTACTAAATACAAAACTTATTTATGTATAACGATTTACATACCGGTAAACAATACTGAAAAATGGCCGGGGCGCTGCTGCCTCGGCCATAGTGAAAGAGTATGTTTATTAAAATCAGAGCTGCTTTTTCTCAGGCTTCCCGAGCAGGCAGATGAGCGTGGTGAAGATGGCTCCCAGCGGGCACCACCAGGTCCAGGCGATGCAGTTGTGGCCGAAGAGCGCTTTCTGGAACATCAGCGGAATCACGATGATCACCCCGACAATCAGGGCTGCGAGCACGCTGGCGGTATTGCCCCTCCGGGTGAAGATGGCCGTGAGGAAGACCCCGAGCATCCCGACATAGGCGAAACACATCACTCCCGTGGCGAAATCCACGAGGTTGAGACCGCTGCTCTGCTGCATTACGCAGGTCAGTATAGCGAAGAGGGTCAGCATCGCTCCCATCAGCGCCACCACCCAGCGGGACGACGAGAGCTGCTCGGCATCGGAGGACAGACCCTTGCCGCGCTGCCTCCGGATGGGGAGGTAGAGGTCGGAGACGAAGCTTGAGGCCATCGAGTTGATGGCGGAGTTGAAGCTGGAGAGGGCCGCCGCGAGCAGTCCCGTGATCATCAGGCCGCGCACCCCGACGGGGATGTGGTTCTTGATGTACTGCGGGAAGATGTCGCGCGCGTCGCTGAAGAAGCCCTCGCTCAGAGCGCCGTCAGCAGTCGGGTCGCTGATGTACTTGACATAGAGGAGAAGTCCGATGCCGAGGAATATCAGGACGGTAGGGAGCGTGATGAGCTGCGATGCCACGAGGCTTCTGCCCGCTTTCCTGACATCCTTGCAGGCAAGCTGCCTCTGGACGAACTCGTGGTCGGTGGAGAACTGCGCCACCCGGAAAACCGTCACTCCGACAAGCCCTGCAAGTATGGTGTATGGCTTGCTGAAGTCGAGGCTCGGATCGAAAATCTCCAGCTTGCTGCCCGCCGCCCATCCGGACAGAGACCCGTCTGCGGCAATCCCCGGGGTGCAGTCTCCGGAAGAAGGCATCTTGACCATCCCCCTGTCGGTGAGCAGCGCCCATACTTCGCCGAGGCTGAGCCCGCCCAGGTCGCAGGCTATGAGGATGAGCGCGAGCACGCCGGTGAATATCATCAGCAGGGTCTGGAAAGTGTCGATGTAGAGCAATCCCTTGATGCCTCCCATCATCGTGTAGAAGGTGGAGACTATACCCAGGATCACGATGCTCCAGACCATGAACTGGAACTGTATGTTGCCGAAAACGATGACGCTGACCGCGATGGCGGCGATGAACAGACGGCTGCCCGAGGTGAAGAGCTGCCCGAGCAGGAACATCACCGAGGTCGCCCTCTTGGAAGTCTCGCCGAAGCGGTTGCCGATGAAGCCGTAAACCGTTATCGTGTGGGCGTTGTAGAGCTTCGGGAGGATGAATGCAGCCACGAGAGTGCCTCCGCAGATGGCGCCGATGAGGTTCATTATATAGGTGAGGTTCGTGTTGAACCCGAGCTCAGGCGAGCCCACGAAGGTGCCGGCGCTGATGGATGTGCCGGTGGCGGCGATTGCCACCAGCCAGCCCGGCATCGAGCGAGCGGCGACGAAGTAGTCCTCTATATTGCGGTTCTTCTTGGAGAAGAGGTATCCGATGAGGATGAGGGTGCAGAGAAAAACGGCTACAATCAGCCAGTCGATGAGTGTCATAGGCTATTTCTGTTTAGCGTCAAGGTCTATGATTATCTTCATCGAAGAGTCCCTGTTCTCGTCGATGAAGCGGTACGCCTCTGCGTACTGCCCGAACGGGAAGGTCCGGGAAATCAGCGGCTTCAGCACGGTCGAGCCGGCCTCGATGCTGTCCACCGCGCGGATGAAGTCCTCGTGGCGGTACATCATCGTCCCCACCACATTGAGCTCGTGCTCGCCGAGGTGAAACATACTCAGCCTCGGGTCCTGCGCGAAGACGGCCACCACGACCAGAGTCCCGCCTTTCTCCAGGCATTCCATCAGCGGGCGCACACTCGACTCCACTCCGGCCACTTCGAAAGCGAGCTGGAAGCCATCTTCGCCGAAAATCTCTTTCACAGCCTCCTTGAGAGTGGTCTTGGACACATTTAGAGTCTCGCTGATGCCGCACTGCCGCGCTATGCCGAGACGCCCTTCGCTCACGTCGGTGATGAGCACCCGGGCAGCCCCGGCCGCAAGCGCCGCCTGCGCGACGAGGTTGCCGATAGTGCCGGCGCCGGACACCACTACATTCTTGCCGCGCACCTCGCCGGCACGCGCGACGGCGTGCACCCCGACGGCTGCGGGTTCGATCATCGCCCCGTATTCCAGAGGCATATCGTCAGGGAGCTTTACGACCCTGTCATCGTCGATTACGAAGCTGTCCTGAGCCGCTCCGTCGGCCTGGAAAGCCTGTACGCGGAGATTCTCGCAGACATTGTACTGCCCCCTTCTGCACGGGCCGCAATGCCCGCACACCAGCTGCGGCCGTGCCGTTATCCGGTCGCCGGGCCTGCACACGCTGACCTCACTCCCGACAGCGGTCACCACGGCCGAGTATTCGTGCCCCTGAACCACGGGGTAGAATGTGGCCGGGTGCTGCCCGTGCCAGGAGTGAATCTCGCT
>CAVEAQ010000116.1:0-3698 GCA_963613775.1 bacterium
CAATTCTTGGCAGGAAATTGATTTGCCTAAGGTTCCAGATAATGTACCGCTTTGCCAAAATCGAAATACTTTCGTTAAACTTATCCACAAGGAATACGATGAAACAACCTATACAAATCTGTTGTTTCATTTCTTAAGCCTTCCGGGAATTTTCCGACGGTTCGCAAAGCAGGTCCTCAAAATCGAGCCACTCTCAGAAAATTATACCGTAAATAGAGAGGTAGCCCTAAAGTCGTGTGCGGATTCCGTCACCCAAGAAACAAAAGAGAAAGACGGTAGGATTGATTTGGTAGTTACCGGCTGCAATGATGTGAGCCGTGATGGGATTCGTGATGTAATCGTGATTGAGAACAAATTGCGTTCCGGGCTTAATGGCATAGATAAGCACAATTCCATAAGCCAGCTCACCACATATCACAAGTACATAGAGCGAAAATACGAAGCCTCTGAACGCTTTTATTTTCTATTGGAACCGAATTACAATGATATCGACATCGCGAGATTTGATAGTAATGCAAAGGATAGTTATAAAGTCAGAAAGTATTCCGAAGTTTATGCGTTCTTCAACTCAATCAGAGATGAGTTGCGAGAAACCGAATTGGGCAAGTATTCAGACGACTTCGTGGATGCCTTGTCGATTCATGCTATGACCATGGAGGATACAGTCAACTGTCGCTTCATCAAAGCTATACGGCGCTCTAAAGAAGAAAAATAATTGACTCAGTTAAAGCCTTTAAACAATTATGAAACAAATTATTAAACAATTACTTATGCCGCTTGCGGCTGCCGCCCTCATTCTTTCGGCTTGCTGCACCAAGCAGGAGCTTGAAGAAGTGAAGCAGGAAGTCAGCTCTCTCACCGAGAGGGTTGCGACGATCGAGAACACGCAACTCAAGGCTCTTGAAGGGCAGATAGCCTCAATCCAGAAAGAGATTGCAGAGCTGCAGAATGCGGACAAGGTCCAGGCAGAAGATGTCAGCGCCCTTGAGGGCAAGATGTCCGTGATTTCGGATGACCTTGCAACGCTAAAGGAGTCCGTGTCTTCCCTGGACGGAACGACCGAAGAACTCTCCGGCAAAATCAGCGACATCAACACCAAACTCTCTGAGCTGGAGACACAGATCACTTCCATTCTGGCAAGTATCAATGAGCTTAAGGCGAGAGTTAGCGGAGGGGATGTAACGCTTTCGTACATACCGAAGTATGCCGACAATAATGAACCAGTGAATTATACACGGGATGTCCTCAAAATATCTGGAACGGCTACACTTAACTTTACCGTCCAGCCGTCACGCGCGGCTGAAACCATCGCAAAAGACTGGCAGACATCCCTTTCAACGATTGCTGTCTATACTCTGACTAAAGCCGCTGGCGGTGAAAGCGTGGAACTTGCAGTGAGCGATGCCTCTGCAAAGGACGGTGTTCTTTCAGTTAAGATTGATATCGATAATCTCGGCAAAGATTTCATCATCGGTAATATAGGCGCGGCCCTGGCGTTAAAGGTCTCCTGCGGTGATATTCAGATTGTAACTGATTATATCAATCTCTCTCCGGTCAGGGAGGACTTAATTGCATATTTGCTTCAGAATTTCGACACGGACGGTGATGGTCAGGTTGAAATCTCAGAGGTAAATAAAGCTACCGAAGTCAATATCGGCAATATGGGCATCTCAAACCTTGACGGTGTTCTCGAGCAGATGCCGGCACTCACGACATTGGATTGTAGCAATAACAATTTGACATCCATTGATTTGTCCAAGAACGAGCATCTGACCAGCGTAAATCTTAGCGGAAACACAAACCTGTCAAAGGTTACTTGGAAGTCATTGGATTGTCTCCTCGCATGCAGATATTCGGAACTTGACATCAAGTCCTGTTATCTACCCGATGGCACCCAAATAACGATAGACAACACTTTAGAAGCCCAGGTTGACGACAAGACTTGGAAACAGTTTAATGTCGGAGCGAGTGAAAATAATCTTTACGGAGAAAGGTATAATTTTAATGATGCCCAGTCAGCTTGCCCTACAGGTTGGAGAGTTCCGACAAATGTTGAACTCAAATCATTGTCCGCTAATTACTCAGATTGGACGACATACCTCGGGGTCCGGGGCCGCTGGTTCTCAGGGAGTCAGGCTTATTCCGAGTCTGCACCTGCGATTTTCTTGCCTGTATTATCATTAAATAATGACTTTATCGGCCAATATTGGTCGTCCACAGCAATAATGAAGGGCAAAATGTACACACTCTTCTTTTGGTACATTGATAATATAGGCTTATACTCCGAAATCTCCCAGCATAAGTGTTCTGTTCGTTGTCTCAAGAGCTCCGGCGATGATGCCGTAGAGACTCCTAAGGGTGAGCCTAAGGGCACAGGTACACTCGAGGACCCGTTCAATGCTGCTGCAGCCAACGCGAAGTGCGTCGAGGTTGGATCCACCGCGAGCACGGAAGATTATTATGTCAAGGGCAAGATTTCCTCAATCTCCGACCTCAGCACCTCTTTCGGCAACGCGACATTCTACATCTCTGACAACGGCACCACTGCCGAGGAGCAGTTCTATGTATTCCGCGCATACTATCTCGACGGTGCCAAGTTCACCTCTTCAGACCTGATCAAGGTCGGCGACGAAGTCGTAGTCAAGGGGAAGCTCATCAACTACGTCGGCACTGCTTCTGAACTTGAGCAGGGCGGCCAGATCGTAAGCGTCAACGGCTCATCCAGCGGCGGCGACGAGGGCGGCGAGACCGTTGAGGAGCCTACCTCTGCTACCAAGGTGACCATCAAGGAGTTCCTCGCGAAGTCCGTCAACACCACCGACTGGTATGAACTCACCGGCAAGATCATCAACATAGAGAAGGCCGATTACGGCAATGTCACCATCGAGGACGAGAGCGGAAGCGTCTATGTCTATGGCATCGTCAAGGCCTGGGCAAATGGTGAGAACAACGAGTCATTCTCATCCCTTGGCCTTAAGGAGACCGATGTAGTGACCATCTGGACCCTCCGCGCGGAGAACAACGGCACGGCACAGGCCGGCGGCACTCCTCCAGCCATCTATAAGTCACATACTAAAGGCGCTCCTGCAGGTTCAGTGGTGCTCAGCTTCCCGGACGAGAATCAGACGGAAAATAAAGTCGGCGCTTATGACGCGACCTGGACTGCAAAAATCGGTTCCAGCGAATTTACGATTGTAGGCTTCAACAACAATAATTGGAAGAATGACTGGGCATACATCAAGTGCGGCAGCAAGATCTACGAATCTGTCGCCAGCATCTTCACGGCCACTCCTATAGCCGCAAAGCTGGCTAAGGTGCAGATTAACTTCGGCGCCTATGATGCTTCTCTTGTCAATTCGCTGACTCTCAATGTCTATAGCGATGCCGCCAAGACCGACAAGATTCTCTCGCAGGTCGCTATCGATCCGAAAGTCGGCACCGTCGCGTTTGCAATCGATGCCGACAAGCAGGCTGCCGGTCTCTATTACGAACTGGTGTTAGACTGCCAGAAAGGATCCAAGTACGGATTCATTCAGATTACAAAAGTAGTATATATTGCAGCTGAGTAAATCCAGCCTACTCATCGACATTGCGATTCTATCGCTTCTGTCGCCCACGGGATAAGTTCCGAACTCTCTACATCCAATCCGCCCCGAAGCTTCCTCGCTCCGGGGCGGATTACATTTTCACATAGGCCG
>CAVEAQ010000117.1:0-3610 GCA_963613775.1 bacterium
TAGCCTCCAGCACATTGCACTCATTGTCAGGCCATTCCGCGCAATACACAAGCGGCCCTCTCTCCACAGCGAGACGGCCTCTGTCGGCCTCCACTGCAGGGTTCGCCCGTACGAAGCGCGGCTCCATCGCGAGGTGCAGCTCGACCCTGTCACCCTTCTTCCACTTGCGCTCGATGCAGACATATCCGTCCTCGAGTCCGGAAGAGACTTCCTCGCCGTTGACGCTCACGCTCCAGGCGGAAGTCTTGTCGTCTGCGAAGGAATAGAGGTCGCCCGGGACCACTTCACCGCGGGCCCAGCCTGGGATGCGCAGTCTGAGGGTAAACTTCCCGGCATCGTTGCGGAGCACATTGACCCGCACGTCGCCGGACCAGGGATAATCGGTCTGTTGGGAGATCTCCACGCTGCGGCCGGCTATCTTGTGGCTCACGGTATTGGACATATAGAGGTTGACATAGAGATTGCGACCCTCGGAAGCATAGACATAGCCCGGGAGCGAAGGGATGAAGCGGCAGATATTGGACGGGCAGCAGGCGCAGCCGAACCACGGCTGCCTCCGGTGCCTGCCGTCGGACTCGAGCGGGTTGGGATAGAAGAACGCTCCGCCGTCCAGCGACACTCCGGAGATGAGTCCGTTGTAGAGAGTCCTCTCGAGGACGTCGTAATACTCTGATTCTCCGTGCAGGAGGAACATCCTGTGGGCGGTGTAGACATTGCCTATGGCGGCGCAGGTCTCGCAGTAGGAGCTCAAGTTCGGGAGCTCATAGGCATCTCCGAAAGCCTCTCCGGCATACCTCGCGCCGACTCCGCCGGTGATGTAGAGCTTCTTGCCGACTATGTTGTCCCATATCCTGTCGATCGCCTCGATATAGGCCTCATCGCCCGTGAGGGCCGCCACATCGGCAATCCCGGAATACATATACTCCGCCCGCACTGCGTGTCCCACAGCCTCGTCCTGCTCGAGTATAGGCTTATGGGACTGGTTGTAGGAGTCGTGGATCGAAGTATAGCCGCGCTTGTCGAGGAAGAACTTCGCCTGGTCCAGGTACTTGCCCTCGCCGGTCACGAGGTAGAGCTTCGCGAGCGCCATCTCGGCAATCTGGTGCCCCGGCACGCGAGCCACCTGCCCCTCGCCGTCACCGATCTCGCGGCAGACGCAGTCGGCATAGCGGATGGCGATGTCGAGGAAGTTGCGCTTGCCGGTGGCGCGGTAGTGGGCCACCGCTCCCTCTATCATATGCCCGAGATTGTAGAACTCGTGGCTGAGCACCTCCACCTGCGACCACCTCTCGGGGCCCTCCCAGCTGTGAGGATGCCAGGGATTCATCTGACGCGCGGTGTTGAGGTAGCCGTCAGGCTCCTGAGCCGCCGCCACGAGCACCAGCACGCTGTCGATGTAAGCCTCGAGCTTCTTGTCAGGGTAGGTCTGAAGGATATAGCTCGCCCCTTCGATGGTCTTGTAGACGTCCGTATCGTCGAACGAGTACCCCCCGACGGCATAAGTAGAGTCGGGATGCACGGCGCGGACGAAGTTGTCGTAGCGGCCGGTCTCCTCGCACTTGGAGAATGCCAGCGGGATTGTCACCTCGCGGCTGGCGCGGAGCCTCTGACCCCAGAAGGAGTCGGTGACCTTGACTTCAGTAAACGGCACCGGCTCAATGGGATAGCCAGAATTGCGGCTCTGCTCTCCGGAGCAGGAGCACAGCGCAGCGGCGGCAAGAATCAAGAATGGTAAAGCTGCTCTCTTCATAAGGGAATGGGCATAAAAAAAGGGAAAGCTTAGCACATCGCACCGCTACGACCTCCTGCCTTTGCTGCCTTCCGGCCCTGGAGGATTCAGAGGGAGCTGGTCGTGTACGACTTTCCCGTTGCAAATATACTAATTTTTCTAAATACTGTTGAATATTAGCGGGAGAATGTCGTCCACGCGGTCGAACTTGAGGATTCTGCCCTCCGCGACCATCAGCACGGACATCGGCTTGCCGGACTTGGCCTGGTACTGGGCCATCACCTGCCGGCACGCTCCGCAGGGGGTCGCCGGGTTGCCGCTGAGCTTGCCGTGCACCCCGCCGGCAATGGCTATGCTGAGCATATCCTTGTCGGGATACCTGGCGCTCGCGGCGAACATGGCCGTGCGCTCGGCGCAGAGCCCTGACGGGAAGGCTGCGTTCTCCTGATTGGCCCCGCGGACTATCTGTCCGTTGGACATACGCACCGCCGCACCCACGTGGAAGTGGGAATAGGGTGCATAGGCTCCGCCCATCGCGGCGACGGCCTCGCAGGCGAGCTCGCGGTCTTCGGGGAGAAGTTCCTCAAGGGAAGAGTATTCGGTATACCTGATATCAATTTCTTTGGTTACCATGGTCAAAGTGTTAATTCACCAAATATAGCATTTTTTGGCTTCAGATGTCTTGTCTGTCGCGGATTTATGGCTTATTTTTGTAGAAATTAACGATTTTGCGATGAAAATTTGTGTCGGACTCTCCGGAGGTGTGGATTCAAGCGTCGCGGCGCTGCTGCTCAAGCGGCAGGGCTATGACGTTTTCGCGATGTTTATGCAGAACTGGCACGACACCGAGGGCACGCTGCACGGTGACTGCGAGTGGGAGGAGGACAGGTTCGTGGCCGAGATGGTGGCGCGCAAGATCGGAATTCCCTTCTATTTCGTGGATCTGAGCAAGGAATACCGCAAGCGTGTGGTGGACTATATGTTCGACGAATACGCCCGCGGACGCACCCCCAACCCGGATGTGCTCTGCAACCGCGAGATCAAGTTCGACGCCTTCCTCAAGGCCGCCGAAAGGCTCGGGGCCGATATGGTGGCAACGGGACACTACTGCCGCAAGGAGACCCTTCCAGACGGCAGCTGCCGCATCCTCGAGGGCACGGACCCCAACAAGGATCAGAGCTACTTCCTCTGCCAGCTCAATCAGGAGCAGCTTTCAAAGGCGATCTTCCCCATCGGGGACATCTGCAAGCCGGAGGTGAGGCGCCTGGCGCACGAAGCCGACCTGCCTTCGGCCGACAAGAAGGATTCGCAGGGCATCTGTTTCGTGGGCAAGGTGGACCTGCCGGTCTTCCTCCAGCAGAAGCTCGCCCCGGTGGAAGGGGACGTGGTCGAGGTATTCGATGCGTACTACACTGACTCCGAGAAATATAAGCGCGACTGCAAACTTCTCGCCAGGGGCCTGGAGCTGAGCGAAGATGAGCTGCTCGAGCTCTCCACCCCCGTCAGCTACGCTGACATCCGTTTCGAGACCGAGACCTACCGCTCCGGCAAGCATCATATCAAAAAGACGCGATACAGGGCGAACCCCTACGGCGCAGTCATCGGCAGACACGAGGGGGCGCAGTTCTACACCATAGGCCAGAGGCGCGGGCTGTCGATCGGCGGACACGCCCACCCGCTCTTCGTGATCGCCACAGACATCGCCAGCAACATCATCTACGTGGGTGAAGGAGAGGAGCATAAAGGCCTGATGCGCAGCTGCCTGCGGGTCGCTCCGGAGGAGATCCACTGGATACGCCCCTCCGAGCGGATGTCCGTCGGGGAGGACCGCCGCTACAGGGTGCGGATACGCTACCGCCAGCCCCTGCAGGACGCGACTCT
>CAVEAQ010000118.1:0-3536 GCA_963613775.1 bacterium
CGTTGTCCACGACCAGCACATCCGGGCGCACCGAGCTGCCGCGCAGGCTGCCCAGGCACCTCTCCACCCACTTCATCGCGTTGTAGGTCACGACTATCACCAGAATTCGGGACATAATGCAAAGATAGCAATTACATTTTATGTAAACACCCTTGGAGGGCGAGGTGGTGATTACGCAAAAAGCTGGCGGCCGGGGTGTGGCTGCTCACCTGCAGCAGGGTTCACGACAGGTTTTTAATCATCGATAATACTGAAGTGTTATGGGATTTTATATCCGATGTGATATAATCTGGCAAAATTCTTTATATTTGCATTCGATAAGATATAAATTAATGAAAACAATATTGTCCGCAAAGCTTAAATCTCTCAGAAAAGAGAGTGGCTTGACTCAAGAGGACCTTGCGCTGAAATGCGGCGTGGGGCTTAATTTCGTGCGCCAGCTTGAGCAGGGCAAGCCCACGCTCAGGATGGACAAAGTAAATCAGGTTTTCGCGATGTTCGGGTACGAACTGGCCCCGGTAAGGAAGGAGGTAATGGATGAGAAGAGCTGATATATTTTACAAGGACAGACTTGCAGGAGTCCTGACAGAGACTGAGTCCGGCTATGAATTCCGATACGTCAGGGACTACCTTGACGGCAAAGATACAGAGCCTGTAAGTCTTACTCTTCCCCTATCAGAAGCCCCATACAGGTCCAAAATCCTATTCCCATTCTTTGACGGGCTTATACCCGAGGGATGGCTGCTTGATGTGGCTTTGAGGAATACTGATATCAGTGAGCTGGACCGCATGTCCCTGCTCCTGCTCTGCTGCAAAGACTGTATCGGAGCCGTAAGTGTTGTGCCTGTAAACGAGAAAGACGATGAATAGATGCCTGTATTGTTATAAGCCTCTTGAGGAAGGCGAGCCGGATTTCCATAAAGGCTGCGCAAAGAAATTTTTCGGGATGCCGCACGCCCCGGAACTGCCGTATTCACTTGATGACCTGGATACCCTGGCGGAGCAGGTGATAAAGGCTCAGACCACCCTGACCGGAGTACAAGCCAAACTGTCTCTGCATCTTGACAGGCACGATGGCTCTGGAAGACTTACCGTTGTGGGGCTTTGGGGCAATTACATCTTCAAACCGCAGACGCAGACATACAAGGTCCTGCCGGAGAACGAAGACCTGACGATGCACCTTGCTGAAATCGCCAGAATAAAGGTCGTGCCCCATTCTCTGATCAGGCTTAAGGATGGCACTCTAGGCTATCTCACAAGAAGGATTGACAGGACAGCGGATGGGAACAAAATCCCGATGGAGGACATGTGCCAGCTTACAGAAAGGCAGACTGAATACAAATACCGGAGTTCATACGAACAGATAGCTAAGGTAATAGCAAAGTATTCTTATGTGCCGCTTCTTGACTTGACCGATTTCTACGAGCAGGTGTTCTTCAGCTATCTTGTGGGCAACAACGATATGCACCTCAAAAACTTCTCGTTATACGCGCCCACAGGCAAGTGGCTTCTCTCTCCTGCCTACGACCTCCTGAATGTCTCGATCGCCAACCCAAAAGACACAGAAGAACTTGCTCTTACCCTCAACGGGAAGAAACGGCACATAACGAAAGACGACTTTGTCAGCGCTATGGCGCTTTCAGGAATAGTGCCGAAAGTCCTGGATAATATGATTCAGAAGTACAACAGGCTGTTGCCCAAGTTCTTCGGGATGATTGACATGTCGTTTCTGGACGAGGGGAGCAAGCAGTCGTATAAGAATGGGATTTCCTCCAGGTTGGATAAAATACTGGAGTAAGCTGCAGAGAGGGCGTACCAAGCTTACAGGCGAGGTGGTGATTACGCAAAAAGCTGGCGGCCGGGGTGCGGCCGCCAGCATAGTAACTGTTTCGATATTGGGAGCGGAAAACTATTACTCTTCTGTCTGGAAGGCGGTGAAGTTGATGGCTACACCTTGACATTTGCTTCCATCATGAGTAAAAGACTTATTTTTCGCGGTGTAGGTCTTCGGCGATTCAAGAGAGCTGGTCGAGCTTTCAGTCTTAATCTCATAAAGAGTGAATTTAATATCAGTATTGGTGACATCTTTTCCAAAACTTACATAATAGAAGGCGATGCCGTCACTCTCTTTTACTCCGGCCTGTCTGCCGTGATAATTTGCAGCTCCAGTGAGCACATCAGGATAGGAACTTCCTGGATTGATAACAAGAGCACCTTTTGTTTCAGCATAACGGGTATTAGTAGCATCAGTAGGATCGGTATATGATACTTCAAGCGCATAGTCAGATGCTTTGTCCTTAATGCTTTCGTCTTCTGTCTTGACGAGCACCTTGAGCTGGGTATAGAAATCGAAATCACTGATGGTGGCAGTCAGCTTATTGTCAGCATAGGCATAATCTACTGATGTCTTGTAAGCTACGAGGCTGGAGGAATAGATGTCATCTACATTAACGGCAATTCTTTTAGGATGGAACCACTGAAGGTTACGCTCATATTTAGCAGTATAATTGCTGAGGTCGTTGTAGCCCTCATACACCACCGTCATCTTGCCGCTTGCCTTAAGGGAGCGGGCGGTTCCGTCAGATGCGGCGCTCATCTTCAGCGCGCCGGCAGTCCACTTAGTACCGTCGAAAGTGATGATAAGATCGGGGTCCGGAGTGTTTGTTCCTGGATTCCAGTCGTCAAACCAGACATTGAGTTTATCTCCCGCCGCCCAGGCTGTCTTAGCGGCCTTGGTGTCGGCTTCTGAACCGAGAGAAGGGATGTTGAGGTCGAGGATGAGGTCCTGTTTCTGGCTCTCCTGAACCGTGCAGATTTCAGTCTTATTGCAGGATACCGCAGCCAAAGCCGCCCCAACCGCCATTATTGCGATGATTGTCTTTTTCATTTTCGTAAGTAATTAGAGTTACTTGGTTACCAATCGACTTCAGTGTTGCCGCTGAAAGGGTTTCCGGGTGTCATGCCGCCAGCGTCAACCGTGCTGGTGCACACAATGCCCTCTAGAGGCATTTCGGTCATCTCCGTCTCAGGAGACTGGTAGAATCTTTTTGCTGTCATAATTAGTTGTGTTAAGTTAATAAAATCAGTGATCTTTCTCTTGCGCGCAAGATGCTCATTTTCGCAAAGATACAATAGGGGGGGGGGCACATTTCCAAATTTTTTTGACACTTTTTTTGACTTTTTTCAACAAGGTTATCAACAGGCAGCCCACGAGCCTGTCGAGGGCTGCCGTCCATCCAGAGGCCGTATTGATGGATGAGAGCTGGGACTGCGACGCTCTCAGCGACCGTCCCGGACCCTGTGGCCGGAGAAATAATCTTGAGGGAGGTACTTTACGAACAACTCTTTCGGGCTGCGGCGGGTGAAGATGCTGCGGGTGATGTGGCGGAAGGTGAGGAGTTTGATGCGGTTGTCCTCAGTCGGATGAAGGCGATAGCGGAGCGCTGCCTTGAGGCGCTTGGAACTCTCTGCGGTCCAGACGGCGAGGCCGAGCAGGAAATATCTGAAGAGAGAGCCGCCGCTGAAGAAAATCAACG
>CAVEAQ010000119.1:0-3482 GCA_963613775.1 bacterium
GCGGAGTGCAGGTCGTGGTGATCACCGCCATCTCGCTGCTCTTCTCCAAGACGACAATATACAACTTCACTTCCATCCCTGCGATGAACTCATCAATGGCAGGGGTGGAATTCAAGATGTCCGACATCTACAACTCCATAGTCTGCAGGATGACACCCATTCAGCAGAGCAAGGATGTGGTGATAGTGAGCGTGGATGACTGCTCCCGTGAGGAAATCGCCGAAGTGATCAGCGCCGTCGACAGCTGCGGGCCGTCCGCAGTCGGACTTGACATCATCTACAAGAAGCAGAAGAAGCACGACCAGATACTGATCAACTCCATCAGAGACTGCGACAACCTCGTACTCCCCAAGCGCATCAACGGCTATCTCCGCCAGGAAGACCAGACGGGTCCGGAAGAGGGCTATTTCTACGACTCTTCGTTTGCCCATTTCGGGGTCCTCAATCTTGAAGCCAGCGACCTCGGCTGCCCTGTCCGCTCATTCAGGCCAATATATCTGCAGGCCGACTCGACCGAGGTGTACGGTATGGCGACCGAACTGGTGCGCATAGCCCGCCCTGAGGCCTTCGGCCGGCTGATGGAGCACATCAGCAGCCCGTCAGACACCCTGCTCATCAATTATCCAAATCTCTCTTTCGAAACCCTGGACGGACAGGATATCCTCAGCAGACCGGACTCTCTTGCAGGTGAGTTGAAGGGTAGAATAGTGCTGATAGGCAAGCTCTTCGACGGACACGACCGCCACCTTACCCCTGTGGACATCACCATGCCGGGAGTGAAGATACAGGCCTGCATCATCGAATCCATCCTCAACGACAAGTTCCTCACCGAATACCCTCCGAGGCAGAATTGGAAGATAGCGATGATAATCTGCGCACTGCTGCTCGCATTCAACTTCGTCGCAGTCTATCACTTCCCGCGCGTGGGCAAGATGGCCGTGCGAATGCTCCAGATAGGAAGCCTCTTCATATGCGATATCATCGGCATCATAATCTACTACTACAAGGGCGTCTATGTCGACTTCATGCCGACCCTCACGATGATAGCCCTAGGCTTCTTCTCCTATGATATCTGGGTGGGCATCGTGTCCATCATCGAGGGGATAGGCAAGCGCATCAGCGCCAGGAAGGCCGCAAAACTCAGCAATGCATCATAGAACATTATTTATCAGAGATATATGGTTGATAAAAAGACTAAAATAATATGCACCATCGCCGACAACCGCTGCGATGTGGATTTCATCCGGGAGCTTTACGAAAACGGGATGAACGTCGTGCGGATCAATTCCGCGCACGCATCGATAGAAGGCGCCCAGAAGATAGTTGACAACGTCCGCAAAGTTTCCGACAGGATTGCCATCCTCATAGACACCAAAGGCCCGGAAATCAGACTTACGCAGATGGCCGATTCGGTCGGGTTCATAGCTAAGGCGGGACAGACAGTGGAGATAATCGATGACCCTTCGCAGCGTTGCAGCAAGACTGCCCTGTACACGACCTATAAGCATATGGCCGTCGATGTTCCGGTCGGTTCCGACATCCTCATCGATGACGGCTCGGTGGATCTTTCCGTCATCGGTAAAGAAGAGGGAAAGCTTATCTGCAAAGTGATGAACGAGGGGGCAATTAAAGGACACAAGAGCGTCAATGTCCCTTCCGTGCACATCAATCTCCCGGCTGTGACGGAAAAGGACAGGAAATTTATCGAGTGGGCGATAGATGCCGATATCGACTTCATCGCGCATTCGTTTGTGCGCAGTGCCCGCGACCTGCAAGAAATTCAGAAAATACTGGATTCACGCGGCAGCCACCTCAAAATCATAGCCAAGATAGAGAACCAGCAGGGAATAGACAACCTGGATGACATCCTCACCTATTGCTACGGCATCATGGTTGCCCGCGGCGACCTGGGGGTTGAGATTCCGGCTGAGCGCATCCCTCTGATTCAAAGGGATATCGTGCATGCCTGCCGCGACAGGAAGAAGCCTGTCATCGTTGCCACCCAGATGCTCCAGAGCATGATAGAGAACCCCCGTCCCACCAGGGCCGAGGTGACTGATGTGGCGAATGCAATATTCCAGAGCGCGGATGCAATAATGCTCAGCGGCGAGAGCGCATTCGGCAAATACCCTGTCGAGGCAGTCAGGACTATGACCAAAATCGCATTGCAGACGGAGAAAACCGTCGATGTCAATCTTGAGCTCAATCTGCGGAAGGCGGTCAAGCCCGTGGCAGTCGTGCTGGCGCGCTCGCTTGTGGACGCCACGCATGAACTCCCGGTCAAGGCAATTGTTTTCGACACCTACACCGGACGTGTCGGGCGCTATCTTTCCACCTTCAGGCCCAAGGTTCCTGTGTATGCGATGTGCTACAACAGCTACACGATGAGGGAGCTGTCTCTGGTGTTCGGCATCGAGGCATATCCTTTCTCAAAAGTGAGCGACAAGGAGGAGTTCTCCGCCAAGTCGATTGAGATGCTGACCCGCGACGGCAAGATCGCCCAGGGCGACCTCATCGGCTTCATCGGCGGCGTATTCGGAGCCCAGATCGGCGCCACATATATGGAAATCAAACGCGTGTAAATGCCTATAACTGACGACTATCTGCAGGCGACACCGATGCTGGACTTCCGCTCGCCGCTCATCGAGACGCTGGTGAGCGCGAGGGGTTGGAAGGATATGCCTGAATTCGAGCGGATCCGCTCAATCTACAACTATGTCCGGGACGAAATCCTCTTCGGCTACAATGTCGACGACTCCATCCCCGCGTCCCGCGTCCTCGCCGACGGCTTCGGGCAGTGCAACACCAAGGGCACGCTCTTCATGGCCCTGCTGCGCAGTTGCTCGGTCCCCTGTCGCATACACGGATTTACGATCGACAAGGCTCTCCAGCATGGTGCGATGACAGGCATAGTCTATGCCGGTGCGCCGCGGGAGATCTTCCACTCCTGGGTCGAGGTCCTGCTCGACGGCGAGTGGTATGAACTGGAAGCTTTCATCCTTGACTCAGAATATCTTGGCGCGCTTCAGCGGAAGTTCCCGCAGTGCCGGGAGTTCTGCGGCTATGGGGCCGCTGTCCGCGACCTGCAGCACCCGGTGGTGGATTTTGAGCGCAACTCTACCTACATCCAGAGCGAAGGCATCACGCGCGATTTCGGAGTCTATTCCTCTCCGGACGAACTGCTGCAGGAGCACCATCAGCAGATGCGGCCACTCAAGCGCTGGCTCTACAGCCACATCGGCCGACACCTCATGAACCGCAATGTCCGCCGGCTGCGCAGGGCAGTTTGACCGCGGTCGCATAGCCAGTCGTAGCATCGAGGGGCAGTCCGGCTAGTCCTTACGCCCCTCGGCCGGTGAGAGAGCCTGATACCTTCTGGAACAGAAAGCTTGGATCAGATAAACGACCCCGAAAGCTATCCCGATGATATACGGCGAAGTCGGCGAGCCGAGAAGCCCGGCCAGAGGGCTGATTATCAGAGG
>CAVEAQ010000120.1:0-1220 GCA_963613775.1 bacterium
CTTTAGAAACTATATCCGAGACCGACGAGGAGAGTGTTCCCGAGGGTCTTGGAGGCAAGGAGGAAGGCGGCGTTGAGCTCGACTCCGGCGTACTTCGCGCCGAGACCGACGGAAGCGTAGGACGGAATGCCCTTGTCCTTGGCGCCATAGTGATAGCCGGCACGCACAGCTGCGATGTCGGCTATGCTGTATTCGGCACCCAGCGCCGCGGCGAACGCGCCCTCGAAGAGGTAGTCAGCCTCGGCGCTCACGCTGAACCCTGCGGCGGAGTAGGCCGCTCCCGCCCTGGCGAGCATCGGCATCGAGTAGCTCGTGCTGCCGTACTTGATGGAGGTGCCGAGGTTGCAGACCGCGAGCGAGGCGCTCAGGGAGTTCTGGCTGTACATCACAGAGACATCTCCGCCGAAGGCCGTGCCGGAGAGGTCCGGGCCGATGGAGGAGTGGATCATCTTGGCGGTCACGCCCGCGGAGAGGCAGTCGGTGATCAGGTAGGAGGCTCCCACCCTCGCCACTATGTCCTTGGGGCTGTAGGTCCCGGTGACGGCGCCGTTGGCGTTGGTGATGCTGGTCGCCCGGTCGAGGCAGAAGGTGCCTGAGAGGCCGAGGGCCACCCTGTCGCCGAGCCTGTAGTAGCCGGCGGCATTGATCAGCTTGCTGTCGGCGGCCTTCGGCGCCCACATCCCGTAGGATGCCGCGACGGCGAAGGTCCCGGAAGTGAATGCCATCGCCGAGGCGTTGTCGGCTACGGCGTAGGCCGTGGCCTCCCTCGCGATGCCGCTCCCGGCCACTGATGCGGCCACGGGATCGGTCGGGAGGAGGAGCGACGGCATGCTCTGGGCTGATGCCGCGGCGAAGGCGGCGGCCGAGAGGATGAGAGTTGATAGGATTCTTTTCATAAAAAATATACACTACTGTTTAACTACTGAATATGTCTCGCTGCCGCTCTCGCCACTGATCGTCACATAGTAGACGCCTCCCGGGAGGGACTTCATGTCGAAGGTGAGCGGGGCGAACGGGTCGAGGGTGCTGCCCTCGGCGCTGAGCACGACTGCGCCGGCCTTGTTGGAGACGGTCACGTCGGCAGTCTGAGTGCTGCCCGGACGGACGTAGAGCTTGTCCTTGACAGGGTTAGGGTAGAGGTCCACAGGACGGGAGCCGTCGCGCACGAGCACGGAGAAGGTGGCTTCGGCCTTGGCGCCGCGCGCGTCGGTGGCGGTAAC
>CAVEAQ010000120.1:1689-3478 GCA_963613775.1 bacterium
GTGCCGCCCAGCGGGGTCACGACAGGTTTGGAGTTGGCCTTGGTCTCGAATTCGTAGGCCGTGTAGCCGGACTTGGTGCCGAGCGGGCTCACGGAGGCAATCAGGAAATAATATTTGGTGTTGAATTCGAGCCCTTCCACCGCATAGGTCACAGCCGCGCCTGGCTTCACATCACCGCGAAGGACGGAGACATATTCGGCATCCGAGGCCGGACTAAGCGAGCTGAACGGCTCATCCTTATAGTAAATATCATAGCTATACGGGGTCGTGCCTTCGCTTGCAGCAGTCCAGCTGAGGTTGAGGATATTGCCCTTGGCATCGCAGGTCATATCCGTCACGGCAGAAGGTGCCTCGACTCCGAGGTTGACTGCGGCACCGGCATCGATGAGTCCGGCACCAAGCTGCCCCTTGAATTTGGCAGCGTTCTTCTCATAGATGATCGAGTTGGCCGTGCCCTGCAGTATGTCGATCAGGTTCTGCCTGGTGAAGCCGGGGCCGCCGAACTGAGACACCACCAGAGCCGCAACGCCGACTGCGTGCGGGCAGGCCATGGACGTCCCCTGCATAGATCCGTAATTGTTGTCCGGAAGGGTTGAAAGAACTTGGAAGCCTTTGTTGGCGTCTCCGCCAGGTGCAGTGATATCAACCCAGTCGCCGTAGTTGGTATAATACGCAGCCTGGTAGTCGGCGCCGATGGAAGCAACTGCGAATACATTGTCCTGCTGGGCAGGATAGCTGGTATTGGTGGATTCGTTGCCGGCGGCGAAGATGACGAGACCGCCCGCCATCGGACCGGTCTGACGGCCGTCCTTGTCCATACCGGCGTAGGTGTTGAAGTAGTTGATGTTCTCCGAGATGTAGGCGGAGTAGGAGTCGATGCTCCAGCTGCAGTTGACAAGCACCGCGCCGTTGTCGGCGGCATAGACAAAGGCGTCACCGATGTACGCCGAGCCGCCGGAGGTCTGGGTGCTCATCAGGCGCACTCCGCTGCCCTTGCTGCCGTCACCGCCCGCGATGCCGCAGACTCCGACACCGTTGTTGTTGACGGCCGCCACCGTGCCGCCCACGTGCACGCCGTGGTCGCCCGGCTCGATGGTACCCTTCATAGTCTCGCCATCGCTGCCGACCACGAAGTTGTAGCCATAGACGTCATCGATGTAGCCGTTGCCGTCATCATCTACGCCAGGCTGTCCGTTTAACTCGGCCTCGTTGACCCACATATTCGCTGCGAGGTCTTCGTGATCCACGTCCAGTCCGGCGTCGCTGATGGCCACGATGACATCAGGCCTGCCGGTCGTCTTCTCCCAGGCCTGCAGCAGGTTGATATCACTGCCGGCTACGGCTCCGGCCTTGGTGCCGGGGTTGTAGTAGTGCCACTGGTTGGAGAAATACGGGTCGTTGAAACTGAACACCGACTGAAGCCTTACCGGCTCAACAAACTCGACGATATCGACTCCTTCCAGGGAGCTGACTTCGCCGGCAGCCTTGGTCAGAGGCAGACTCTCATCGAAGAAGATGTCGTACCAGAGGTGAAGTCCGGCCTTGCGGTGCCGCTCCTCGAAGCGACTGTCCTCGGGCACCGTCCTCACCATACGGCAGGAGCCGAGAGACGAGAGGTCCGGGCCGTTGCCGGCCTTGGTAGCAGCAGGTTCGCTGCTGAACTTCACCCTGATATGCCCGGGAGCGGCGGAAGCGGAGGCCACGTTTGTATAGACTCCGACTCCGGGGTCCTGAGTCAGCTCAAACTTCTCCTCAGAGCAGGATGCGAGCAGAGCTATGGTGCCGGCGA
>CAVEAQ010000121.1:0-3461 GCA_963613775.1 bacterium
AAATCGCCGGAATCCTGTATGTCCCTTTATCGTACGGCATCGTCAAGATTAGGGAAACAAAGGAGCAGAAGATATTCAGGAATGCTTACTTGAAACGGGATAATGTAAAGAATTCTTTTAAAATAACGGATGGGAATAATCGGGGGCAGACCATCCTGCTGGTAGATGACATATATGATAGCGGAGCTACCCTTAAAGAAATAGGCAAACTGCTTACAGCTGCCGGGGCCCGGGAAATTGTGCCTTTGGTTATCGCCAAGACTGTCGGTAATGACCTTGATTGATTAATTCGGATTGATATGATGAACGAATATACATATTGGATGGCATTTGCCTCCGCGGAGAATATTTATACCAGGCGGAAAAATGAAATATTGGCTCAGATACACAGCAGGCAAATCTCGATAGCCGATTTCTTCTCCACTTCGGAGGTCTGGGCGAAGGATTTCGGCCTTTCAGAGGAAGAAGTAGCCATACTGGGCAAAGAAAAGGAGCAGCTGGGCAACTATTCGTTTGCCGTTGAAGATTTGTTGGAACAAGGCTATAAGCTGATTCCTATCTTTTCCGAAGATTATCCTCAGCACCTTAAGCTTACGCTGAAATATCAATCACCGATTCTGTTGTATGCTTATGGCAATGTAGCCCTTTTGAATATGAGCAGCGTAGCGATTGTGGGTTGCAGGAAAGCATCCGAAAAATCATTGGAATTTGCTGACCATATCGCAAAAAAGTCCGTCGAAGAAGGTCTGGTTGTGGTCAGCGGCTTCGCCAAGGGGGTCGACCGCAAGGCGCTTGACTCCGCCATACAGAACGGGGGCAACAGCATTGTCATTTTACCCCAGGGAATTACCACATTCGGCACGGGGTTCAGGTCTCTATACCGTGAAATATCCTCCGGAAAAGTCTTAGTAGTCAGCGCTTTCCGCCCTACTGCAGGCTGGGACAAAGGACTTGCGATGGCAAGGAATCCTTACATATACGGTATAGCCGAAAAAATATATGTGGCGGAATCCGACTTCAGCGGAGGGACCTATTCCGGGGTTCAGGACGGCCTGCGGAAACGGAGAGAAATTTATGTCAGGGTAGCCGAGACCTGTGAGAATAATGCTAATAACGAACTGATTCGTCAGGGGGCATTGGCCGTTGACCTGAATGGTAATTTATTGGAACCGACAATGCCTCAACCGGACGAAAAGGCAAGAATCAGAGAGATTCTAGGCAGCGGCGAATATACCGACGGAGTTCTGTTCTGACTTCCCGCCATCTACAGACCCGGCGCCACCCACTGGATATGATTCTCGTAGCGCTGGCCGCCCCAACGCTTGTCGCAGATGACGGCGAGGTGGTCGTAGCGGTCGCGGAAGTAGCCATAGGAGACGCTGCCCACGAGGTAGATGGCATTATTCACGCCGAGGTCCACGAGGGCCTCTGAGAAATCGTGGAACGACTCCGAGTCAGCGCTCATCACGACGAATATCTCCCCCGCCCTCTCGCAGAGCGCCTTGCGTACGGCCTTGCCCTTCAGCGCGCTCTCGACCATAACTCCATTGTCCACCAGAGGATACTGCCGGAAGAAATATCCGCCGGTCTCCGTCGCCTCCTCAAAGAGAGGAGAATTGTCCGCAACTCCCACGCTGATCTTGCCGTCGATGATGCCGCAGTAGCCTTTTTTGCTCAGACCCCATGATAGCGGCTTCCCCGCCAGCACAAACGCCCCGACTATCTTGCCGTTGTCAGCCCTGATGTCGGCGGCCTGCGTGGTGAATACCACATTCTTCTCATCCAGCCCCGGCGTGCCGACGAAAAGCCTCGGCACGGCGTTGTGCGGGATGTAGATTTCGAGAGGTATATCGTTGATTGTACGGGAGATATGCTCCGTATATGCTTTGAGAGTATCGGAATAGTCGCCGAGCGGCGACAAAGCTTCCGCAGGCGGCGTGCTCACCACCGTGGAGTCGATGTCCGCAGATTCGCAGAGGCCCTGCTCCCCGCCGCCCTGAGGCTTGCGGAGCAGGAATATCGCCGCCACGGCCGCGCATGCCAGCACAGCCACCGCTATCCCGCACCCCCGGCGAGGGCGCTTCCGCTCCCCATCGTCAGAAGGGCGCTGCTGCTCCCTATCTTCGGAAGGGCACCGATGGAGACTTGACAAGTCACTGAGGGAAGAGAAGCCCCCCAAAACCCTCATCTCGTCATCCCGTATGTCATCCTCAAAACTAGTCTTCATAATGTTCATTATTCGCCTGTCCGATGTATGCCGCCAGCTTCGAAAGCACTGCCTTGGAGGCCGACAGTTCGTGGTATATGCCGTTGAAGTTGGACATAATCAACTGCTGCTTAGTTACATCCACAAAATAGATATAGGCCGTGTTCACTATAAGTCCGCACCCGAGCCGCAGGAAATTCATCCCCTCGTCGCCGAGCTGCGAATTGATGGCGTCCTCGATCTGCCCGAGCTGGTAGGTCACGAGTCGGGTGTGTCCGTCGGAATTCACCACATTCGAATAATTGCCGTCCGACGTGACATACATCAGGCGGTCAGCGAAATCAAATCGCTCGTCGATTCCCTGCTGGGGAGCGGGCATACGAACATAATCTATCATCTCGATTCCACCAACCTTTCAAAATACAGTTATGAAGAGATTGAACATATTCTCCGTTAGCGTTTTACTGCTTCTGCTGCTCGGCGCAGGCAATGCAAATTGCTGCATCACCCCGTACGACTACGCGTGGCGCTGGAGGTGCAATGTATACAGGGTATATGACCCAGACAGCGGGCTGAAGTTCGACCTCGATAATCCGGAGGTGAAGCAGAACTGCGAATCCTACCACGCTCTGACTTCGCCCGACATCAGTTGGAAACATATCTACACGGTTGTATATCGTTATTCCCTCGAAGATATGCAGGGGCTGCTGAAGCGGCGCAGCGACAATCAGTTCGTCCGCTACATAAACGAGCATAACGACAAGGAACTAGCTGATTACCTGCTGCTTGCAAAGCGTTGCGAAGTAGTCCGGCTGGGGATGCTCGACCCCTGGCACTACCCGCCAAATGAAGACAGCGAGCTGGAAGAAATACTCTCCGAGGCGCTGGACTACAGAGGCACGCGGCTCGCTGACCGATACCTGCTCCAGGCCATCAGGGCGCTGATGTCGCTGAAGCGTTATGCAGACATCGTCGCGCTCTGGCAAGCCGGCGAGGCGAAGGTGCTGTACGGCATAGGGCTTAAAAATTCTTTCGATGCCTGCTGGGCCCTGACTCAGTACCACCGCACCCGGGATGATGACTGGCTCGAAAGCAAGGACCGGGAAAATGCTCTCGACGCCGCCCGGAGCTACATCCGAAGCGGCCTGAGCGCCATCCGGGACCGGTAGCTCGCAGTCAGGGCCTACATCAGAGTTGGCCGCATTTTGCAGAAGTCGAAAACAGTTCGTATATTGCCGGCAGATGAAAATTGACG
>CAVEAQ010000122.1:0-3375 GCA_963613775.1 bacterium
TATATCCTAATGTCAAGATAAATCTCGGGCTGAATGTGCTCGGGAAGCGTCCCGATGGCTATCACGAGCTGGAGACGCTCTTCTACCCCTATCCCGACATCCGAGACCGCATCGATATCCTCCCGGGCGAGGGGCACACCACCGGCATCGAGATCATCGGGGGCGACTGGGCAAGTGAGACTGACCTCTCGCTGCGCGCCTGCAGGCTGCTCTCCGAGACCTATGGCCTGCCTCCGCTCAAGCTGGTCCTCCACAAGACTGCACCTGTAGGCGCCGGCCTTGGAAGCGGCTCCGCAGATGCGGCGTTCGTGCTCTGCGCACTCAACGATATGTTCAGGCTCGGCCTGCCGAAGGAGCAGCTCTCGCAGTATGCCGCCCGCCTCGGCTCCGACTGCCCGTTTTTCGTGTACAACAGTCCGATGATAGGGGAGGGGCGCGGCGAGAAACTGACTCCGTATCCCATCAGTCTGCAGGGCTATCGGCTGGAGGTTTCCATCCCGGCGGGCGTACACGTCAGCACCCGGGAGGCGTATGCCGGCCTTGTGCTGCGCCCCGCATCCGACAGGGTGCCTCTGCGCGAAGCGCTGGGCTATCCGGTGGAGCAGTGGAAAGAGGTGCTGCTGAACGACTTCGAGCCCACTGTCTTCGCCGCCTACCCGCAGATTGCCGAGCTCAAGCAGAGTTTCTATGACCGCGGTGCCATCTACGCTTCGATGTCCGGCAGCGGCTCCGCCGTCTTCGGCATTTTCAGGAAATAATCATTATCTTGTCAAGAATTAACTTTTTGGATTATGCACGACAATCAGTATTACAAGAATGCCGCACTGGCAAGGCTTCAGTGCAATTGGATTCCGGTCATAGTGGCGACTATCATCTACATCCTGATCACCATCTTCGCTTCCGGGCTGGATCTGGTCAAGACGGGGACTGAGACCTCTGCCTTCCCGGTCGGAAGCCTGCTGATGTCCGGCGTGAGCACTGTGCTTGTGGTATTTGTGCTCTGCCCTCTGGGCGTAGGCTATGCCAACTCGACCAGGCTGATGTACGAGACCGGCAATGTGGCCGTAACCGCCAATATGTGGACATTCGCCACCAGCAACTATCTCCACAAGGTGCTCGGAATGCTCTTTATGACCCTCAAGGTATTGCTCTGGACCTGCCTGCTCATCGTGCCCGGACTGGTAATGAGCTTCGCCTATGCGATGACGCCTTATATCCTCGAAGAGAATCCCGAGATCTCAGCCTGGGAGGCCAGCACCCGCAGCCGCGAGATGATGAAGGGTCACAAGTTCGACCTTTTCTATCTCTATCTCAGCTTCATTGGCTGGGGTATCCTCGCTTGCATCACCTTCGGTATCGGCTTCATCTGGCTTACGCCATATATGCAGCTGAGCATCGCCGCGTTCTACAACGACCTCAAGGGCGGTGACGGCAACCCGACCATAGTAGTCGGTTAAGCAATGCCCCCGAAAGCGGCAGGAATATCCGACAACAGCAGGAGAATAGCCAAGAATACTCTCCTGCTGTATTTCCGGATGCTGCTGCTGATGCTCATCGGCCTCTTCACCTCGAGGGTCGTCCTCGACGCTCTGGGGGTCGACGACTACGGCGTCTATAATGCCGTGGGCGGGGCGGTGACGATATTCACCTTCGTCACGGCATCGATTTCTTCTGCCATAAGCCGCTTCATATCAGTCGAGCTCGGGAGAGGTGACAGTGAGAGGCTGCGGCGGGTGTTCTGCACGGGACTGATCATACAGCTTGCGCTCGCGCTGTTGGTCGTGGTGCTGGTGGAGACTGTGGGCGTATGGTTCGTCCGGGAGAAGATGGTGATACCGCCGGGGCGCGAGGCAGCGGCTATGGTGGTGCTCCAGTGTTCGCTCGGTGTACTGATATTCAATCTCTTGGCCGTGCCGTACAACGCCACCATCATTGCCCGCGAGCGTATGGGTGCATTTGCGCTGATCAGCATACTGGAGGCGGCGCTCAAACTCTCCGTCGCGCTGCTGCTCTATGCCTCTGTCTTCGACAAACTGGAGACCTACGCCCTGCTGATGTTGGCCGTCGCTGTGATAGTAAGGAGCTCATATTCAATCTACTGCAGACGGCATTTTCCGGAGAGCCGGGGGCGGCTTGTCTGGGACTGCGGCCTTGTCAGGGAGATGTCCGGATTTGCCGGCTGGAGCTTCTTCGGGACGAGCGCCTATGTGCTTAACACTCAGGGCGCGAACCTGGTGGTGAACCTCTTCTTCGGGGTGACGCTCAACGCTGCTCGCGGTGTAGCCCTGCAGATTGAGAACATAGTCCGGCAGTTCGTCTCCAACTTCCTCACGGCACTCAACCCGCAGATCACCAAATCCTGGGCCGGCGGGGACAGGGAATACTGCTTCGAGCTTGTCCGCAAGGGGGCGAAGTATTCGTATCTCGTCATATTCGCGTTCTTTATACCCTTCCTCTTCGAGGCTGACGCCCTGCTGGGGCTGTGGCTTGTGAAGGTGCCGCCGCTGGCCGCCGACTTCGTGCGGCTCTCGCTGACTGCTCTGATGATCGACCTCACAGGCAACTCTGTGCTGACTCTCACTCTGGCTGTCGGCAGGTTGCGCAGATATTACCTCGTCACGGGGCTGGTGTCCTATCTCTGCCTGCCGCTAGTTTGGTTGGCGTTCAAACTTGGCGCACCGGCGCAGTGGGCGTATATCATATTCATTATCATCTACTTCGCGGTGCTTGTGCTGAAGCTTCTGCTGGTGCGGGGATTGAGCGGATTCCCGATCGGGAAGTTCCTGCGAGCTGTGGTGCTGCCGCTAGCGGAGGTGAGCGTCTGCTCGCTGCTGCTGCCGCTTGCACTGTATCTTCTTCTGCCTGCAGGGCTGCTGAGGGCGGTGCTCGTGATTGCGGCGGGATGGGCTTCGATGGGTGTGGCGGTATTTTCCCTCGCTCTCACTCCGGGAGAGAGGGCCTTTGTCACGCGCAAGCTGGGAAGGCAGCGCTTCCCGGATCGCATTGCGCTGGAAGACAGCTACTTCAGCGCTATGGGCAAGACTCTCGATCTCAAGGCGCCGCGCCGCTATACCGAGAAACTCCAATGGATGAAACTCCACGACCGTAACCCGTTGTATCACAGACTGGTGGATAAGGTGGAAGTGAAACCTTACGTGGCCGCGCTGGTAGGGGAGGAGCATATAATCCCGACTCTCGGGGTTTGGGAGCGGGTCGAGGATATCGACTGGGATGCGCTCCCGGAGCAATTCGTGCTCAAATGTACGCACGACAGCGGGAGCACCGTGGTCTGCATTGACAAGTCCTCGTTCGACCGGGCGGCGGCCTGCAGGAAACTGGCCGCGTGCCTGCGCGTCAATTATTGGCGGCGCGATA
>CAVEAQ010000123.1:0-3223 GCA_963613775.1 bacterium
CGTCAAGCCAATCGACGAGTTCTTTATTATGTGCGTCCTCTCTGTCAAGATAGCCTGTCTGACGCTGATATTTATAGTCTGAGGCGATGGTTATATGTTTCCCCTGAGGAAGTTCTCCCTTAGCATTACCCCAGGTAATGAACAGACGAGATTTCGGTTTGTATATCTTTCCTGCCTCGAAAGTCAATGGGAAGACAAGATCCTCGACAGTATCCGATGACATCTTGATCTCATCAAGATAGGCGCCGCCGTACTTGATTTCGTATTTGATATCGTCTTTTTTAGGCGTTCCCAAATTGTATAGAGACTCTTTTCCTCTGATTATTTTAGACAAGTCCTTAAGAACCTGGTCACCAAAATCTTTTGGCTTTTTCCCTCCATTGTGAAGTTTGCGCAGGTCCGTTGCCCAATAATAAACTTCGGTGGTGTTGTCGTGCCAGTCGCTTGTGATTAAAATGTCCCTGACTTCATGCTCGTTCCCGAGCCCTCCGTATGGAGGGACATAGAGAAAGACTTTCCCGCCATCGCTTCTGTATCTGTTGATAATTTCATGAGGGATGTTATCCTCGCTTTCAAGCCCCCAGCTCCCGATGAAAGACTTGTTTAACATTATTTCCATAATCGTCACTGTTGTTTTGAGGTGGTTTGTTAATTATAAAGCTCGCACTGCACGCACATTATTTGAGTTACACTTATTGTAGTCGCTAGCGTAGCCATTGCTGAAGTAGAGTAGGTACGCGTGGTCGCTATAGGTCTCAGAAGACGACCAGTAATAGGTGTTGTCAAGTTGGGTCTCGCCAATGGTTGACAATGTGCTGTTGATGGCGGGCTTACATTTGTAGATTTCCTTAAGCTCATTCAGAGCCGGCAGATACCACTCGGAGCCTTTTGCTCTGCACCAAATGGCAGCTTTGGATTCAGCTGCGATCTTGTCGGTATTGGCCGCTCCGTCATCCCAGCTTGTCGCTAGTGCCGCTTTCGTATAATAATTCCAAGTAGTGTTAGTCTCATCTACTGAAACTATCTTGGTGGTAGTTCCTGAAACATAGAATGTTACCCCAGAAACTCCATTTACCTTTATATATCTTCCAATTGCTAAACCAGATGTAATTGTTACCTCTTCTTTATAATTAAGCGTTTTGAGCGCGGTGTTGTTCGACACATTGAGCGAGGTGAGGGAAGTGCACTTGGACACATCGAGCGAGGTGAGGGAGTTGTTGCTGGCATTGAGGGTTTCCAGATTGGTGAAGCGCTCGATGCCGGTGAGAGAGGTAAGGCCTGAATTGCTACAGTCGATTTGCTTGACGGATTCGGCTTCAGCGGCTGAGATTTCTCCGTCTCCATCTTCGTCAAACTTCGCTATGCAGAAGGCTTTGAACTTGGACTCAGCGAAATCAGGGGCCATCGGGACATAGCTGGTAGTGATGTCGTTGTTGCCGTCGGAGATGCAGAGGGATACATTTGCGGAGCAAGTGCCCTTGAAAAATGCTTCCTTGAGGGCTTTGCCGCTGACGGTCACGGAGATAAAGCCGTTGTCGGCTGTAATGGACTCGATGCCGAGCTGGAAAAACTCCGGTGCGGATTTGGTGATTGTATAGACTGCGTTCATCGTGATGTCGCTACTGCCGGTGCTGCTCCAAAGGTCGGCAATCTGGTCTGCGGCGCTTGCAGGCTTGAGCTGATAGTCTAATACCGCCGTGCCGCCGGTAATGACGGTACCGTCGTCGGTGTATGTCATCACGGCCTTGCCATCGGAGTATTTAGGCACATATGTGATGGACTGGATGCGGGAGAGAATGGCGCTGATTTGCTTCTGCATCTCATCCATGCTCTGCTGAATAGAGGAAATCGTAGTCTTGATGCTCTTGATATCGTTCTCGCAGGCGCTGACGCGGCTGGCAAGCGATGAGATTGTCGCGTTGATTTCGGAAAATTTGTCCGAGATTTCCCCGCCAAGCTTGCCGTTGGCGATGGAGTTGATAGCCTCATCGATGGCAGCTTTGTAGGCAGCGGTGATTTCCGTTTTCTGCGCGGCCAGGTCGGCCTTCAGCTGCTCTATAGACGCAGAGTTTTTGGCTATGGCAGCATTAACAGTGTCAAGTTGCGCGGTCAGTTCTTTGAAATTGTCAGACTCTGTGTTTTCAAGAGCATTTATTTTAGCTTCGAGCTCCTTTTTTTGCGTGGCGAGCTGACCTTCCAGACCGGTCTGGAGCGCGGTGAGTTTGCCGTCCATCTGCGAAATTGTGTAGTAGCCTGTTAGCTGCTCGTTGACCCAGTTCTTAAGGGAGTTCTCGCTGGCTGAGATGGCCGCGTTGAGCTCGTCCTTAGTCGCAAAGTTTGTCATTATCTCCTCTATCTCGGCGTTGATCGCTTCAACCTGTGACTGAATGGTTGCCACGATGCCGGCGGTGGCGTTATACTGGTCAAGGGTGGCGAAGGTTGCGCTCGCCCAGTCTTTGGTGCTCTGAATCACACCGTTGACATAGGCCTTGAGCTCTTCTATCTGCTTCTGCAGGTCGGCGTCCTTGGCCTGAAGGAGGGCGATGGCGCTTTCGAGTTCGGAGTCGGTCTTCTCTAGTTCTGCGGCCTGGCCCTGCAGCGCTGTGATGTAGCTCTGCAGGGCGCTGTCGGTGTTCTGCAGGGAGGTGATGGAGGTCTGGATGGACTTGATCTGGCCTTCGATGGTCTGAATCCTGTCGGACTTCAGTTCGTCAATCTGACCTTGAAGGTTCTCGATGTCAGAGGTCTTGGCGCAGCCGGCAAGTACCAGGGCGGCAGCCGCAAGTAGGGTTGTAAATTTTGAAAAATGTTTCATATTATTTGGTTTTTTGATTATTTGTCAGGTGTTCGGCGAAAAGTCTATCGGCGCTTAGGCTGCCGGCGGGTTGTCACACGGCAAAGCGTCCCGGGCGGAGGGCCGTCGGGCTATAAAGTGTGTTGTAAAAGAATAGTTTGAAGCTACGCGGAAAAGGCAATGAGAGCTTATTTTGCCCCCCCGTTTAGTATTTAACTTATTGATATAGAATAGATTAACTATTTTCATCGTTAAAAATTAGTTCCGCTTCTTCATCTGTCCCGGCTTTCGGGCCGGCTTCAAGGCGTAAAGTTAGCAAATTTACACCGCAAAGCAAAGCGGAGTTATTGACATAATGGAGCGGGACTTACCGATGCTCCAAAATATACTCCGCGACGATCTGCGCGGCGTTGCCGATGATCTGCTCGC
>CAVEAQ010000124.1:0-3008 GCA_963613775.1 bacterium
CCATGCCGTCGTAGTGCTCCTTGTCGATGATAGGCCTGAGGCGGTTGCGCTTCATAAAGTCTTCCCAGGTCGGGCTGGAGAGCCTGCGGTAGACCACGCACATGTTAGTCTCATCGAACTTGAAAGGCTCATCGGCCCAGTAGGAGCGGTAGCCCCCGAAGAGTTCCCAGTTGCCGCAGTGCGAACCCATCACGAATACGCTCCTGCCCTTGTCGTAGCAGGCGTTGACCTCGGACACGTTCACTATCCGGGCTATGCCGGATTTGCGCAGGGTCTCGGGACTCCGTGCCCCGAACCACATCGCCTCGGCGAAGATCTTGCCGAAGTGGGCGTAGGACTTCCTGCAGATGTCGCAGAGCTCATCGTATTTCTTGTCCGGAAAACTGCGCGCGAGGTTTATCATCACCACATCGCGCCTGTACCTGAGCAGATTGCCGGCAATCCTGCCTATCAGCCTCCCGCATTTGCGGTGGAAGCTGAGGGGCAGGATGGCAAGCGGCCTTGTCAGGCAATACATCAGCGTGCTGCCGAATTTCCCGGATCTGGCCATTGTATATTAAGCTGTGGCGGCTTCGATCTTCTTGAGCATCGCGAACATTATCGCACCGGCTATCACGCAGAGAGCGAGCAGAATAGCCCAGTTGGCCCAGAGCGGAACTGCCTTCCAGAGAAGTCCAGGCACGGAACTGAGGTAGTTGCCCACCGCAGTGGCCGCGAACCAGAGGCCCATCATAAGTCCCTTGTACTTAGGCGGTGCCACCTTGGAGACGAAGGAGATGCCCATAGGGGAGAGCAGGAGCTCGGCGAAGGTGAGTACCAGATATGTGCTGATAAGATACATCGGTACCACCGGATCCGGAGACACTGTGCCGTTCAGTTCGGCAGGTGAAGGCTGCCCGATGGAGCCCATAATCATGATGAGGTAGCCGAGGGCTGCCACGAACATTCCGAGTCCGATCTTCTTAGGGGCGGAAGGCTCCAGGCCGTTAGGATGCTTGGCTGTCTTCTTGTTCGCCAGAGCGGAGAAGATGGCCATTGAGACCGGGGTCAGGAATACCACATAGAACGGGTTGAACTGCTGGAAGAGCTGTGGCTGGATGTCGAGGGTGGCAGGCATGGCTGCGTAGATGGCATAGGCGCCGCCCCAGAGAGCCAGAGTGGCGATGCCGCAGGTGGCTTTGCCCTTCGCGCTCTCGGACTGGAAGGCTCCGAAGAGGGTGTAGATGGAGATGGCCACGAGGGCGAGAATCCAGATGTTGAATCCGAATCTGGTGAATCCCTCGGCTGTGGCCTGGGTGTAGTCACGGGCGAACCAGGTAAGTGACTGGCCGTTCTGGTGGAATGCCATCCAGAAGAAGATTACCACGGCGAATACGAGGCAGAGGGCCACAATCCTCTCGCGGGTCTGCTTCGGGCTGAGCTCCTCGACCTTGACATTTGCGGCCTTGGCCTGCTTGGCGTTGATGTCGGCGTGCTTGAACCAGCTGCGGCAGCCGAAGTAGATGAGGATGGATACTATAAGTGAGACGCAGGCTACAGCGAAGCCCATATTGTAGGCTGAGGAGAGGTGCTCGATATAGTAGCTCGAGAAGTCAGAGAGGCTCATGTTGGCGGCCTCCGCGCCAGGCATCTGTGCGGCGAGTCCGGCAAGCTTGTCGCTGTTCTCCGGAGTGATTGTCCCATTTAGGAATTGGTGCGCAAGTGCCGGAATGTCAGCCTTGTAGATGAGTCCTGCCTTGGCGAGGAACTTGTTGGTGATGGCGGTGGCTGCGGACGGAGCGAACATCGCGCCGATGTTGATCGCCATATAGAAGAGGCTGAATGCGGAGTCGCGCTTGGAGGCGTATTTAGGGTCGTCGTAGAGGTTGCCGACCATCACCTGCAGGTTGCCCTTGAAGAGACCAGTGCCGATGGCTATGAGCAGCAGGGCTCCCAACATCAGGCTGACACCCAAGGTGTTGGCAGCCGTCGGCACCGCAAGGAGCAGGTAGCCGAGGAACATCACGCTGATACCGGTGACCACGCACTTGCCGTAGCCGATCTTGTCAGCCAGCCATCCGCCCACTACAGGCATGAAATAGACGGCCGCGAGGAAAATTGAATAAACCTGGCTCGCCGCAGCCTGCTCCCAGCCGAACTTGGCCTGGAGGAAGAGCATAAAGATGGCAAGCATCGTGTAGTAGCCGAAGCGCTCACCGGTGTTGGCGAGTGCCAGCGCAAACAAACCTTTTGGTTGACCTTTGAACATTTTATCTCTGTTTATCAGTTATTTGCAAATTCCGGCCGCTTCCCTGCAAGGCCTGCGGGCCCGGTGGCGCGACGAAACTATCCTGCAATATAGTGATTTGTTTTGAAAAACTCAAGACTTTTGTTCGCGCCGCGGGATGGGAAGATGCCCCGGCCCTCGAGTGAGGGGGCAGCGGGGCGTGGAAAGCTACGCGAGGATGAGTGCTGCGGTGGCGGCGAAGGTCACCATCGCAACGGCGGCGCCAGTCCAGCGGAGGGTGTTGGGCCTTGTGTCCGGCCAGCGGCGCAGGCCGTTGACTATGCGTACCGCGCAACCAAGCAGCAGCCCCGGCAGAAGCGCGCTGAGCTGGAGCGGGACTGAGGCGCAGGCGATACTGCCGGCAACAGCCCCCGCCGGCATCAGGGTGAACGCTGCCGCTAGAAAGTTCCACTGCCTGGAGCAGATGCCGGAGAGCAGCTGCATCGCCAGCGGCAGCAGCACCGCTGCCGCGAGGCCCGTTGACTGAGGCGGCTTCAGGGCGAAGCACAGCGCAATCTCCGCATAGTACAGCACCCCCACCGCCAGCCTTATATGTCGTTCGTTGACTTTCACAGGGCCAAGGTACTAAATAATACAAAAAAAGGCAACCCGAAGGCTGCCTTTTAATAAGAACTTAATATTCGGCTGTGTCGCTGCCGGAATTACTCGGCGGCTACTACGTTGACCTTGATGTTGGCGAAGACGCCCTTGTAGCACTTCACCTTGCCCTCGAACTCGCCGA
>CAVEAQ010000125.1:0-2884 GCA_963613775.1 bacterium
AAGTCACCCCCGACGAAGTCCTCGGCAACATCTTCAAGAATTTCTGCATCGGAAAATAAGGTACGAAATCTACGGAAATCCCGCGAAAACAAATCTTTTCAAATTTCTTTGTAACTACTTGAAATAAGCACATATACAAAGCCGAACCAAAAAGCCGACATTTCGACTGATTTCATTAGGACTCAATTAGGGGGACAAAATAGCTTGTTTTTGTCCCCCGTTTTTCGTACTTTTGCACATAGTTAACGAATCGAATTATGGCATCAGTGACGCTCACCTTATCCGCTCGCACGAGCAAAGACACCGGCAAGGCAGAAGTCCTCCTCCGGTACCGCAACACCCGCGAAGTCGCCCTTCGCGCGCACACCCACACCTACATCCTTCCGAAGTTCTTCTCCGACGGAGCAATCGTCATCAAGAACCGCATCATCACCGACGAAGTCCGCGAAGCCCAGGAAGCCAAAGTGCAGGTGGACCGCATCGTCAACCACATCCTCGAGAAAGGCAACGACAAACCCGTTCAGGATTTCACCCAGGACTGGGCGCAGGACACCATCGACCGCCTTCTCTTCCCCGAGAACTACCGGCAGACGGAAAGCGACGAAGTCTACTTCTTCGACAAGTTCGACAAATTCCTCAAGTACAAGAAAATCTCCCAAGCCCGCAAGAATACCTACGTAGCCATTTTCAACATCATACGCCGCTACGAACTCTACGCCGGCAAGCCCATCAACCTCGACAAGGCGACAGCCGACACCCTTGTCGCCATCGAAGAATTCTTCCGCATCGAGCACACCTTCTTCGAGCCGCCGAAAAAGAAATACCTCCACACCCTGCAGCCGATCCGCAAATACAAGCCCATCTGGGACAGCATTCCCCACGAAAGAGCTCCGAAAGAGCGCAGCGACAACGCCATAGTCACCTATATGAGTGCCATCCGCGCCTACTGGCGCTGGTGCATCGATATGGGCTACACCCGCAACGACCCGTTCCGCAAATACTCCGTAGGCTCCCAGAAGTTCGGTACGCCGTACTACCTCACTACCGAGGAACGCGACACCGTCTACAAGACCGACCTCAGTTACGACAAGGACGTCGCAGCCGCCCGCGACATCTTCATATTCCAATGCTACATCGGCTGCCGCATCGGTGACCTCCTCGACCTCACATCCGAGAACATCGTCACCTCAGACAAAGGCACAGCTGTCCACTACATCCCCTCCAAGACCAAAGACGAGAGCCAGAGAGTCGTCAAGGTCTACCTCGCCCCCACCGCCCTCGAAATCCTGAACAGATACATCGGAGGCAACCATCGCACCATATTCCCCTACTACTCCACCGGCACTCTCAACCATCTCATCCGCGAGGCTCTCAAGAAAGCCGGAATAGACCGCGTCGTGACCATCGTCAACCCCCGCACCAAGCAGTCTGAGCAGCACCCCATCTGCGACATCGCCAGCTCCCATATGGCCCGCCGCACCTTCATCGGCAACCTCTACAAGAAAGTCAAAGACCCGAACCTCGTCGGCAAGCTCTCCGGCCACTGCGAAGGCTCCAAGGCATTCGCACGCTACCGCGACATCGACGACGATATGGTCAGGGAAATGACGGATCTGCTGGATTAGCGGAATATCACATCCAAAAGCCGGTCAACGCCGGCTTTTTTAGTCAATAAAAGCCTGTGTCAATGATATTTCGTATATTTGCGAAATAGCCATTACACTAATATGAATAACCCGGAAGACATAATTGAGACCCTGAAAGAATATTCCGAAGAAGCCTCTATGGTCTCATACTATCTCGACAAATACGACTATCGCAAGGAAGCCGAACTCTGGGACATTGACGCCGCCCAGCCAAAGCTCATCGAACCGGAGCACCCGTCCCTTGTCGGCCTCTATAGGAGGCTGATTCGCTTCACGAAGACTATCTATGGAAGCAGGTCCAACATAGACCCGGACAAACAGCTGAACCGCAATAATATCGCCGAATTTACGAACTACATTCAGGTTCACGTGGATACAATGCTTGCCGCAAAAGTCAAAAAGATCAACATCGAGCCGATGGCAGCGGTTGCAAAGTCTTTCGGAAATCTAAACCGCAAGAGCGAGGAGCGTCAGCTTGAAAACATCTATAATTTTGCATACGGAATACGCAAGTGGTATCGGTCATGCAAGAACAACTTCGGGACTTCCATAGCTATCAAGCTCGAGCTTAATTACGATGAAGCCACCCCGGAGGAAATCGCAAAAGACTCTGGCTACAAGACCTTCGCCGACCTCTTTAGCCCAAGCTGCAACTACGCCACATCCCAGAAACGGGCGCTGTACAACAGTCTGAAAGCCCTCTACGGCACCATAGACGACAAAGCTGCCGACAAGACGGTGATGGCCGTCATTCTGCTATTCCGCAATTCCAAAAAGTACAGGAAAGCATTCTCAACCAGTACCCTCGCCGTCTGCAAAGAGAGTGCTATGGCTTCCTTCGGCCGTAGTATCATGAATATCAAAGCATATTCCGACAACTCCCTCGCCACCAATCCCAAGCTCGGAGAGGAACACGTGAAACGAGCTGAAAGCCTTATCGTCGCAGCCTTAGAGAAAACCAGATAAGTCTCTTAGATTATTTTAGATTTTTCATTTGCAAGCCACTTGCTCACAAGTGGTTACCTATTTGTTGCAAAATTTGACGGCTATCCGCTCTTAGTCGTTTGATGCCGACTCACAATACCCCCATCTTCGCCGTTGGAATTTGAAAACAAGTATTATCGGCTGTTTTCAATTCGAACTGTCGAACAGGCAAGGATGCCGATAAATCCTTGCCGAAGGGCAAAACTTCCAAACTAGAATTACAATGGAAGTTACAATTTTAGAGTTGGCAGCTC
>CAVEAQ010000126.1:0-2869 GCA_963613775.1 bacterium
CGAGGATGTTGGCGAAGAGTCGTATCATCAGCGAGAACGGCTTGGTGAAGACTCCGATAACCTCCACAACCGGCATTATCGGGATGGCCTTGAGCGCGAGCGGCACCTCAGGCCAGAAAATATCCTTGTAGTAGTGCTTGTTGCCGAAGAGATTGACCATCAGGAAGGTGAAGATGGCGAGCACCAGCGTCACGGCGATGTTGCCTGTTATGTTGGCTCCTCCCGGGAATATCGGCAATATGCCCATCAGGTTGTTGATCAGTATGAAGAAGAACGCCGTCAGCAGATACGGGGCATATTTCTTATACTCCGGTCCGATTATGTCCTTGACGACATCGTCATTGATCATCATTATCACCGGCTCCAGCAGGGCCGTGATGCCGGTAGGCTTCTCCTTGAGCACATCGTGCTTGCGGTACCAGGCGGCACAGGAGAGTATGAGGAACACGAGCAGCGCCGAGTCGATCAGCAGACCGAGCACATTCTTCGTGATGGAGAGGTCCAGCGGGCGTTTGCCGGTGGCGGCGTTGATGATCTTGCCATCCCCGTTGAGAGTGTAGCCGCTCTCCGCCATATGGTTGGACATGAATATGTGCAAACCGCCGTCAATCACGATGCATGGCAGCGGAATAGCTATTTCCCTGCCCTTGATGGTGGTGATGTGCCATTCGTGGGAGTCGCCTATGTGCCCGAAGATATAGGACTTCATATCCAGCCCGGGCACCTCCTTCCCAGAGGCCTCCGGTGCCGGTGCGCTCTCCTGTGCCCCAAGGCCCAGGCTGACTGTCAGCATCAGCGCTGCAAATATGAACTTCCACCACTTCATCACTCTTCGCCTCCTGTCCTGTCAGCTTCGACGCAGGCTGTGACCTTGTCGCCGCCGACCCTGACCACTCCGCCACGCACGGCGATATGATGCTCCACTCCCTCGGTGTCCCGTACGACTGTCTCGCCCGCCTCCAGGGTGGAGATGAGCGGAGCGTGCCCCGGGAGCACTTCGAAGCGTCCGGATGCGCCCGGCAGGAACACGGCCAGAGCCGCGCCGCCGTAGAGCGTCTCCTCTGGGGAGATTACCGTCACTGTGAGCTGCTTGTCCGCCATTGCTATGAAGCCATCGCGAGCATCTGCTCGCCCTTCTTTATGGCGTCCTCAATCGTGCCGACGTTGAGGAATGCCTGCTCCGGGATGTTGTCCACTTCACCGTCGAGTATCATATTGAATCCCTTGATGGTGTCGTCGATATCGACCATCACGCCCTTGACGCCCGTGAACTGCTCGGCCACCGCGAACGGCTGGGAGAGGAAGCGCTGCACCTTGCGGGCACGGTTCACGACGAGCTTGTCCTCATCGGAGAGCTCGTCCATACCGAGGATGGCAATGATATCCTGCAGCTCCTTGTTGCGCTGAAGTATCTGCTTGACCCTCTGGGCCGTGTCGTAGTGTTCCTTGCCGACGATGTTCGGGTCGAGGATGCGGGAGGTGGACTCCAGCGGATCTACGGCCGGGTAGATGCCGAGAGAGGTAATCTTACGGCTGAGCACGGTGGTAGCATCGAGGTGGGTGAAGGTGGTGGCCGGTGCCGGGTCGGTCAGGTCGTCCGCAGGCACATAGACCGCCTGCACGGAGGTAATGGAACCGTTCTTGGTGGAGGTGATGCGCTCCTGCATCTGACCCATCTCGGTGGCGAGGGTAGGCTGATAGCCCACCGCCGACGGCATACGGCCGAGCAGCGCGGACACCTCCGAACCCGCCTGGGTGAAACGGAAGATGTTGTCGATGAAGAAGAGGATGTCCTTAGGTCCGTCGGAAGTGTGACTGTCGCGGAACGACTCCGCAAGCGTCAGACCGGAGAGTGCCACAGAGCTTCTGGCTCCAGGCGGCTCGTTCATCTGACCGAAGACCATCGCCACCTGAGACTTCTCAAGCTGGCTTCTATCCACCTTGGAGAGGTCCCAGTGGCCCTCCGCCATAGACTTCTCGAATTCTTCTCCGTATTTGATGACTCCGGACTCTATCATCTCGCGCAGCAGGTCGTTGCCTTCGCGGGTACGCTCTCCCACTCCGGCGAAGACTGAGAATCCGTTATGTTTCTTGGCGATGTTGTTGATGAGCTCCTTGATGAGCACGGTCTTGCCCACTCCGGCGCCGCCGAAGAGGCCGATCTTGCCACCCTTGAGGTACGGCTCGAGCAGGTCGATGACCTTGATGCCTGTATAGAGCACTTCCTGCGAGGTCTTGAGGTCTTCAAACTTAGGCGGTTCACGGTGGATAGGCAGAGCGTCCTCCATCTTGAGGTCGCCGAGACCGTCAATGCTCTCGCCGGTGACATTCATCACGCGGCCGCGGATCTGAGTCCCGACAGGCATCTCGATAGGCTGTCCTGTGCTGACGGCTTCCAGTCCCCTGCGAAGTCCGTCCGTGGAGTCCATCGCGACGCAGCGCACAGTATCCTCGCCTATATGTTGCTGAACCTCAATGACCAGCTCTCGTCCGTCTGAGCGGACCACCTTGAGGGCATCGTGGATTGAAGGCAAGTTCTTTGCGTTTTCCGCCTTGTCTATGTCGAAGTGGACGTCTACTACCGGTCCTATGATTTGCGAAATGTAACCTCGTACTTCAGCCATCGCAGTTTTAGTTTGTTGTTACTAACTTCATCTTAGGGCTCCCGACCCCGCCGGGGGCACGATGCCGTTGTGCTGCAAATTCCGAACCATCTGCCCGATTTCGGAGTGTTTTTGAATATTTTGCGCGAAATTTTTAACTAAAAAGGGAACGAGTGGGCCACAAAAAAAGCAGCCTCGTGGGCTGCTATTTTTTGTGGTCCCTGCAGGGCATGATCCTGCGACTCCCTGATTATGAGTCAGGTGCT
>CAVEAQ010000127.1:0-2659 GCA_963613775.1 bacterium
GGGGTATTAGCTCAGTTGGTAGAGCGTTTGAATGGCATTCAAAAGGTCAGGAGTTCGATTCTCCTATGCTCCACAAATGGTTCAGATAGGTATCAGAGGTCATCAGGAGACCACAGTAACGGAGGAGATGCTGGCTCAGAACGTCGGCAGCGGTACGGTGAAGGTCTACGCGACCGCAATGATGATCGCATTGATAGAGAAGGCGGCTGTTCTGTCGGTCGCACCGCATCTTGAGGATGGTCAGGACTCTGTAGGCACCCTTGTCAACGTCTCACACTGCTCGGCGACTCCGCTGGGGATGAGGGTATGGGCTGATACCGAGCTCGTGGAGATAGACCGCAGAAGGCTGGTGTTCAAGGTGTCCGCGCACGACGAGCGGGGTCTCATCGGCGAGGGGATGCACGAGCGCTTCATCATCAACAAGGCCGCTTTCCAGGCCAAGGCGGATTCCAAATAGGCTTTGCACTATGAAGAAAGACATCTATCTGGCCGCAGGCTGCTTCTGGGGCGCTGAGCGGTATCTCAAAGCAATTCACGGAGTTGTGAGCACGGAAGTGGGATTTGCCAACGGCAACATCGCCCACCCTACCTATCGCGAGGTGAGCACCGATGTCACCGGCTACGCCGAGACGGTACACGTCTGCTACGACACGGAGGAGATCGGGCTTGACAGGATACTCCAGCTGTATTTCAAGGCCATAGACCCGACCAGCGTCAACAGGCAGGGGGACGATGTCGGCACGCGCTACCGCACCGGCATCTACTATTCCGATCCGGAAGACCTCACCTCCATCCGAAGGATCTGCGACAGGATCTCAGGCGAGTTGAAGACGCCTCTCGCAGTGGAGGTCAAGCCGCTCAAGAACTTCTACCGCGCGGAGAGCGAGCACCAGAACTATCTGGAGAAGCATCCGGGAGGATATTGCCATATCCCCGAATCTCTCATCGAATTCGCGAAGACGGTATCTGAGACCACAAGCGACTGATGGCAGCACGGTACTGCCAGGTACTGCTGCCGCTCAGACTGAAGTGGATTCCATTCTACAGTACGGAGATTCCGCTGTTCAGGGGGCAGGCGGTGCGCGTCACGTTCTCGGGGCGCAGATACACGGGCATAGTCTGGCGGACAGATGTCGTGCCGACAGTGGACCGGGTCCGGCGTATCGCAGGCATCGAGCACTCCCTCGCGCCGCTAAGCGGCGAGGAGATGAGACTCTGGGAGTTCGTCGCCGACTACTACCTCTGCACTCTCGGGGAAGTATTCTCCGCAGCCCTGCCCTCCCTCAGACTGCAGAGCGAGCAGGCCGCGGAGGCCAATCTGGCCCGGCTCAGGAGCCGTCTGGAGAGCGTCAATGCCAAGTTGGAGGGCAAGCACGGAGAGAAGGTCCGGCTGAGACTGGAGGCTGTAAGGGACGGACTGCTCGCGCAGATCCGGCGCGCCGAAGCATCGAGGACATATACACCAAGTTCCGTGAAGCGGACTGCTACAAAAAAGAAGCCGGTCCTGCTTCGCGGCTATTCCCGTACACCCATCTATATCAAGCATATACATGAAGCGCTGGAGCGCGGCGGCCAGGCCCTGCTCCTGACCCCGGAGAAGGCGTTCTGCGACAGGCTTGAAGCGTCGCTGCGGGCGGAATTCGGAGATGAACTCACGGTAGTGAGCTCGGACAAGACCCCGGTTCAGCGGCGAAAGGCGACTGACAGGCTCCGAAGCGGCGAGCCGACCCTGATACTCGGCACACGCTCTGCGGTGTTCCTCCCCTACAACGGACTTGCTCTGGTCATTATCGACGAGGAGCAGGACAGTTTCTACAAGCAGAGCGAACCCTCACCGCGATACAGCGGGCGCGACACGGCGATTTATCTTGCGGGTCTGCACGGTGCGCAGGTGATGCTCGGCTCCGCCTGCCCTTCACTCGAGAGTCTGCTGAACTGCAGCAGCGGCAAATACACTCTCCAAGAGACTCACTCGGAGTCCAGCGGGAGCGTGGAAATCATCGATATCAATGCCGAGCGGCGCAAGAACGGTATGCGCGGAGTATTCTCCCGCAAACTTATCGATGCCGCAGCTTCCTGCGGCGGTCCGCTCAGGCTGATACGCGGCTGGGAGAGGCCGGAGGAGCTCTCTGATCTGCAGTCTGCCTTCCAGGGCATCGAAGTCAGCGTCAGCACCCTTGCCGAGCTAAAGCGCGACGGGGCTTCCGGAGCCAGCCTTCTCGCTGTACTTCAGGCAGATGCACTGCTCTCCAAGGACGACTTCCGAAGCGATGAGCGGGCCCTTCAGATGGTCGCGATGCTGAGGGAATTCTCCCCGCGGCTCATCATCCAGAGCGCAGTGCCGCAGCGGTTCTCTCCGGAGCGCGACACAGGGGCGCTTCTCGGCGAGAGGAAGCAGTTCGGCTTCCCGCCATACACGCGCCTTGTCGAAGTGCGCCGCCAGGGCAGCGGCGAAGTCCTCGAGCGCCACTTCCTGCACCGCGACGCCTCCCTCGCCACCCGCAAGGCCGAGATCCTCGCTTCCCTGCCCGAAGGCAGCTTCGCTGACGTGGATCCGCAGTAAAAAAGCGCGCCTCCGGCTGCCGGGGACGCGCTTTCAACCTTTTTGTCGCGAGGAGATTATTTCCTGCGGGACTTGTATCTCTGATAGAACATATCA
>CAVEAQ010000128.1:0-2610 GCA_963613775.1 bacterium
CAGGAAGCAAGGCGCGACCGCGACCAGATCGTGGTCACTGAATACCGCAAGCTCACTGGTCAGTATCCGACCGCGAGCAAGACCAAGATTATCAACGAACTCGCCAAGCGGCAGGTCGGAGGGCTGAGGTCCTACTACGGCGTGCGCAGGGTGCTTGTCGACCACGGCTTATGATTGCGACCGAACCGCAAGTCAGCCCTTCGGGACTCTATGAGCTGAAGGCGGCGGCAGCTGCTCTGGGCATCGACCGAAGCACCCTCTCCAGGGCTGCGCAGACGGGCAAGATAAAGTACACTATCCGCCGGTGCAACAATCGCAGAGCGTTCCACGGAAACGACATCCTCCGCTACTGGAGATCAGAAATCTAACAACATTAACAACAAGGTAATATGAAAACAATTCGAAACATCGTCAGAGGCATCGCCCTCATCTGCGGTCTGCTCGCAGTCATGCTCATCGGAGCTGAAAACCCTGACGGAAGCGTCAACCTCGGCTGGTCGCTCTCCTGCATCGCATTCGCGGCACTATCTTTCTTTGTCGCAAGCCTCGCCGACGCCCCTGAAAAGAAATAGCCATGCAGACGAAGAGATACCCGCAGCCGGAGGACTACGACACCGATGAAGAGTTCCAGGAGGCCTGCCGCAGCTATGAAGATGCGCTGGATGAATGGGCGGAGGACTACATCGAACGCCGGAAGGAAGGAGAATAATAAAGAATGCCCGCGCACTGCGCAGGCATACAACAACAAGGTTTTATAAATATCACAATTCAAAAACGCGACAAAGTTATGGAAAAATCTACACTTACGCAACTGCTTGACAAGCAAAGTCTGCTTGCAGCAAAAACCATCACCCTCCGTCAGGTAGACGGAAACAGGAAAGCCATCAAGGTCTACACATCCATCGAAAGCGAGGAGTGTTACACGATCTCGGTGAAGTACGGGAACACCTGGGACTCCGACGGCGTATGCCTGGAGTGGACCGCCGAGAAGAAGGACTACGGCGACGATAAGACCCTCCACGACAACATGGAGACCTACGAGGCAATGACGCAGAAGATTGACGAGATGCTCTCCGCTATCGAAGAGAGGGCGAACGAGGTTATCTCCACCATCCAGCAGCACAACCTTAAAAACGCCATCGCATAATGACTACCGAGGAATTCATCAGACTGTATACCACGGACTGCAGCAAGTATATAGAGAAGAAGGATTGCGGCCAAGGCCGCAACCTTTCCTACCTCTCCTGGGCGTGGGCGTGGGCGAAGTTCGCGGAGGTCTATCCCGACGCGGTGGTTGAGGTGGTCAAGAACGAGCACGGTCTGCCGTACTTCGCAGCTCCGATGGGAATTATGGTCTACACCCGCGTCACCGCCGGAGGCGTCACCAGGGAGATGTGGCTGCCCGTCATGGATGCGTCCAACAAGGCTATGCGCCTGGAGCCGCACGCCTACCAGGTGTACGACAAGTTCAAGAAGTGTTATGTCGAGAAGTATGTCGCGGCCGCAGATATGTTCGACATCAACAAGACTATAATGCGCTGCATGACCAAGAACATCGCTCTGTTCGGCATCGGTCTATCCATCTACGCGGGCGAGGATGTTCCACAGCCGCTGACGACCGAGGAGCAGGGCGCGATAGAGCAGGAGTACAAGGCCTCCCGCAAGGCGGCACCGAAGAAGGCCGAGCAGCCGCAGAAGGAGAAGATGGCGTTGACTATGGACATGTACGCCAACGGTGACCTGCAGAAGGTCATAGACTGGCTTGTGCAGCACTACAACAAAGGCCTCGCGGACATCCCGCAGACCGCCCTCGACAAGATTCACGCAGGATATGACTGGGAGGAGGGCGTGTTCGAAAAAGTAGTGGATGAGGCGCGCAGGAAGGCTTTTTCAAGAGACATTAACAACTAATTCACAATTCAATTTTTATGGAAAACATTTACAATCTCACCGGCAGATTTGCCGAACTGAGCGACTACTATGAGTCGCAGCAGGCCCTCCTTGAGGACCTGTACGAAGCGAACGGTGGCGAGGTCACCGAGGAAACCGAGGAGGCGCAGGTCATCCTTGACAACATCAAGACTCTCCAGGACGAGGTCATGGGCGACATCATCGCCAACTCTGACGCTTATGCCGAAATTGCCCTCAACAAGGCGGCGCAGCGCAAGGTCGTAGAGGCTGAGCTGAAGGCTACGAAGGAGGAGCAGAAGAAGGTCAACGACCGCATCCAGGCGAAAATCAACCGCCTCCAGCGCAGCGAGGAGTTCTGGAAGGACAACTTCGACAAGGCTCTTCGGATAGCCTCTATGGACAAGATTGGCGGCGCGAAGACAGGTCTGCGCCACAGCATCTACTATCAGAAGTCCGCAAGCGTGGAGACGAACGAGGATGTCCTCTTCGCCCCATATAAGGCGATGATAGACTCCATCAACGCCGAGCTGCCTTCCTGGATGAAGGTCAGCATCTCCGTTGACAAGACCGCCCTGAAGAAGGAGGAGACCCTCCCTGCGGGCGCGGCTATCAATCAGAAGCAGACAATCGTAATCCGATAAGGTTATGGCAGCGAACATCCGCATCGACATTTCAAAGTGCTACGGCATTGACCATACG
>CAVEAQ010000129.1:0-2574 GCA_963613775.1 bacterium
CCACGCTGTCGGTCCCGAACGGGGTGATGTCGAATCCGAGCCCGGAGAGCATCTCCGCGTGCCCCTCGAAGAGGGTCAGGGCTTCCGCTCCCACCTGCACCTGCACCGGGAAGAGCGCGGTCTGGGTCACGTGCCCGCCCTCTCCCGAGAGGGCTTTGAGCATCCGTTCGTAGAGGATGCGCTCGCGTGCGCGGGACACATTGACCACCATCACTCCGGACGAAACCGGGGTGAGTATGTATTTGCTGCCGAGGATGAGGACCCTCGAAGTCGGGGCTACCTTGTCCTCGAAGAGCTTGCCGTAGTCGTCGCGCTGGGTTATATATGAGCTGTAGGGGCGCTGCCCGCCTGCGGGGAAAGTGCTCCTGTCAGTGGGGAAGTCGCCGCCGCCGGCCGGGGCATCGAATTCGCCGCTGCCGCCGGAAGGGAATCCGCTTCCCATCGTTCTGAACGGATCATAATCGGGGTCTATCTGGCTCTGCGGCGCGCCCAGCTCGCGGTACTGCTCGAAGCTGCGCCCGAGCTGCGGGAGCTCCACCGCTCCTTCGGTGTCGAAGTTGATGTCCGCGCCGAAACTGTGCCGGCCGAGGGTCTCCTTGACGCAGGCATAGATGATCTGAAATATCACCGAGTCGTCCTCGAACTTGATTTCCGTCTTGGTCGGGTGGATGTTGACATCGATGGCGTGCGGGTCCACCTCAAGGAAGATGAAGTAGGACGGAGTCACCCCGTCGGGAATCATCTCCTCATAGGCTTTCATCACCGCTTTGTGGAGGTAGGCGCTGCGGAAGTAGCGCCCGTTGACGAAGAAGAACTGGTTGCCGAGGGTCTTGCGGGCGCTGTCCGGACGGCCCACGAAGCCGCTGAGCTTGACAACCGAAGTCTCGGCACTCAGGTCCAGGATGTCGCCCACGACACTGCTGCCGAGCAGGTCGAGAATTCTGAATTTCAGGGACTTGGCCTTCTTGAGCACGAAGATGTCGCGTCCGTTGGAGCTGAGGCTGAAGCCGACATCCGGACGGGTGATGGCCACACGGGTGAATTCTTCGATTATATGCTTGAGCTCGACGCTGTCGGACTTGAGGAACTTGCGCCGTGCAGGGGTATTGTAGAAGAGGTTGCGCACCGCGAAGTTGGAGCCCACGCTCGCCGCTACTGAGGAGGATATCGTCTCTCCGTTGCTGCCCACGCGCACTTGGGTGGCGGTCTGCTCGCCCTCGCGGCGGGTCTTGAGGGTCACTTCAGCCACCGCGGCTATGCTAGCCAGGGCCTCGCCTCTGAAACCGTAGGTCAGTATGCCCTCCAGGTCTTCGGCGGAGGCGATCTTGGAGGTGGCGTGGCGCTCAAAGCAGAGCACGGCGTCTGCTGGGCTCATCCCGCAGCCGTTGTCGATGACCTGTATCAGGGTGCGGCCGGCATCGGTGACGACGACGCCGATCTGGTCCGCTCCGGCATCCACCGCATTCTCCATCAGCTCCTTGACCACTGACGCGGGACGCTGTACCACCTCCCCGGCGGCTATCATATTGGCAATCTGCGCCGGGAGTACCTTGAGAGCGCCCATCCCTACAGCAGCGAGTAGAATTTGGCGACCATATAAAGCACGGCACAAATCAGCAGCATCGTCACGATGCCGATGATGGTCTGTGTCTTCTTCATATGGGTGCGGGTGCGCTGGTAGTTACCGTCGCGCATCGAACCCTTTATGTATGAGCCGGGTACATAGGTGCCTTCCTTCTTCTCCCTGTCGAGGGTGCCGTCCACCGTGCCGAATTTCTGCCGGCGCTCGTCCTCCTCCCGGTTGTAGTAGATTGGCCTGTAGTTGAATACCCGGTGCTCGTTGTCACCGAAAAAATTGAATAATCCCATAACTCACAAAGTTAGCAATTTGTAGACAAATTACGCGACCTTCCAGTCCATTTTCATCTTCGCCCTCGGCCATATAGTCGTCGCTACGCTCCCGGAGAAGCGCGGCAACAAAGGCGATTTTCGGCCGGAAGTTTTAGAAATCGGAATTATGAACTAATTTTGGGGAAAACATTTACGGTATGGAAATCAGAATCGGGCAGGGATACGATGTGCACGCGCTTGCCCCGGGGCTGCCGATGCGGCTCGGGGGAGTGGATATAGTTTCGGAAAACGGCTTCGTGGCGCATTCCGACGGCGATGTGGCAATCCACGCGCTGTGCGATGCCATCCTCGGTGCGCTCGCGCTCGGCGACATCGGCAGGCACTTTCCGGACTCCTCAGACGAGTTCGCGGGTATCGATAGCCGCGAGCTGCTCCGACGCGTGATGGATCTCATCCGCCCTGACGGCTGGACCGTGGGCAACGCCGACATCACCATAGCCCTGCAGGCCCCGAAACTCGCCCCGTACATCCAGCAGATGCGCGCCGAACTCGCTTCAGTGATGGGCGTCGACCCGGGACAGGTGAGCGTCAAGGCCACCACTACCGAGCGTCTCGGCTTCGTCGGCCGCCGCGAAGGCTGCGAAGTCTGGGCCGTCGTCCTCCTCCAGCGCGCATAGCCCCTCGGCAGGTTCGGGACCGTTATTCTATTGGGGTAGACCCCAA
>CAVEAQ010000130.1:0-2494 GCA_963613775.1 bacterium
CCTCGATTGTGATTCCGCGCTTCGGGATGGATGTGGACAGCGCCAAGTGGGTGATCTCGATGATACCGTTCTTCACGGTGGTATTCACCCCGCTCTTCGGCGCGCTGGTCGACAAGGTCGGCAAGGCAACCATCTGGATGATAATCGGTTCGGTGATGGTGCTGGCTGCCCACCTGCTGCTGCGCTTCGCTCCGCAGGGGGTGCCGTTCTGGGGATATTTCTCGATTGCCGTGCTCGGCGTGGGCTACTCGCTCGTGCCGTCTGCGATGTGGCCGTCCGTGCCTAAGATCGTGCCGGAGCGCAACCTCGGCACCGCTTATTCGCTGATCTACTGGATACAGAATATGGGGATGCTGCTAGTGCCGATCTTCGTGGGGCGCATCTTCAGGAATTTTACGGGGGTAGAAGCGGCTGCAAGGGCTGAATATATATTCATAGGCCTGGGCGTGCTTGCCGGAATAGTGGCGGCTGCGCTGCTGCGCTCATCCCGCAGGCATCCGGAGCTCGCTCTCGACAGGCCAAGCGGAGAGAAGTGATGTACGAACTTCTCGACGGCATAAACTCCCCTGCTGACATCAAAGGCTTCAGCATCCCTCAGCTCAGACAGCTCTGTGCCGAGATAAGAGATTGTATCATACAGACTTGCTCCGAGAATCCGGGGCATCTCGCATCGAGCCTCGGCGCGGTGGAGATGATAGTCGGCCTGCACTACGTCTTCGACACTCCGGACGACAAGATCGTGTTTGACGTCGGGCATCAGGCCTATGCCCACAAGCTGCTGACAGGGCGCAGGGAGAGATTCTCCACGCTGCGCAGCGGCGGGGGCCTGAGCGGCTTCCCCAATCGCAGCGAGAGCGGATATGACTGCTTCGGGGCGGGGCACTCTTCCACATCCATCTCAGCCGCGCTGGGATTTGCCGAGGCGGCGAGGATGCAGGGGCTGAAGCACAAGGCGATAGCCCTGATAGGAGATGGCGCGATGACCGGAGGCCTCGCGTACGAGGGGCTCAACAATGCCGGAGCGAGCGGGGCGGACCTGCTTGTCCTGCTCAACGACAACAACCAGTCCATCGACAACAACACCGGAGCGATGCACGAGTATCTGCTCAAGATCTCCACAAGCTCGTCCTACAACCGCTTCAAGACTCACGTCTGGGACCTGCTCGGAGACCGGCAGCTGCGCGGCGCCATCCAGAGGTGGGTCAAGAGCCTCAAGTCCTGGGCTGTCAAGAAGTCTGGAGGAGACCTCTTCGAAGCACTGGGCTTCAGATACTTCGGACCGATAGACGGCAACGACATAGAGGTGGTAGTGAGGGCTCTCTCCAGGCTGAAAGACATCGGAGGCCCGAGGATACTGCACTGCATCACGGTCAAGGGCAAGGGTTACAGCCCCGCAGAAGCGGATCCCGTCACCTGGCACGCGCCGGGGCACTTCGTGCCGGAGACCGGCGAGAGGCTCTCCGAGCCGCACACCCGCGACCGCTACCAGGATGTCTTCGGGCAGGTGCTGCTGGAACTTGCAGAGATGGACCCCAAGGTCGTCGGAGTGACGCCCGCAATGGCCAAGGGCTGCGGGATGAACAGGCTCGCAGCAGAGCGTCCGGGGCAGTTCTTCGACGTAGGCATCGAGGAGGAACACGCAGTCACATTCTCCGCAGGGCTTGCAGCGGGCGGGATGAAGCCGTTCTGCAACATCTACTCCTCCTTCTCGCAGAGAGCATATGACCAGATTGTGCACGATGTGGCGCTCCAGAAGCTGCCGGTAGTGCTCTGTCTGGACAGGGCGGGACTCGTGGGCGAAGACGGGGCGACTCACCACGGCTTGCTGGACATAGCCGCGCTGCGCTGCGTGCCGGATACCATAATCTGCTCGCCGCGCCACGAGGAGGAGCTGAAGGCGCTGATGTACACGGCCTGGAGCCACGATAGCGGTCCCTTTATAATAAGGTATCCACGCGGGATGGGAGAAGGGGTCTGCTGGAAAGAGGCGCCGTTCCGGACTCTGGAGACAGGGAAGGCGGAGACCCTCGCCGAAGGAGATAAGGTGGCGCTGGTCTGCACAGGGCCGGTGACCAACAGGGCTCTGGAGGCCGCATCACTCTATCCCGGAAGAGTGGGAGTCTACAATTTCCGCTTCATCAAGCCGCTCGATACGGAGAAACTCGCGGAGATTGCCGGGAAGTACCGCCGCATCATCACCGTCGAGGACGCTTCGCTCAAGGGCGGGCTATACGGCGCTGTGTGCGAATTCCTTATGTCTGAAGGCTACAGCATCCGCGCAGAAGGCATAGGGGTACCGGACAGGTTCATCGCACAGGACAGGCAGAGCAGCCAGCTGGCCTCTTGCGGCCTGGACAGGGAAGGAATCGAAAAAAGTTTGAAAAAAGTTTTTGAAGATTAGAAATAATTCCTATCTTTGCAATCCCTTATCGAAAGGGAGCTTTGAAATAGGCATTGCCGATGTAGCTCAGGTGGCCAGAGCACGTGATTTGTA
>CAVEAQ010000131.1:0-2403 GCA_963613775.1 bacterium
TGCCCTTGAAGCCCTTGCCGCGGGCGTAGTCGCGGGCCATAGTGAGCATCTGGGCGAGGTGCTCCTTCTCGCGCTTCTGGTCGGTGTTCAGAAGGGATGAGTAGCCCTCACGGCCGCCCCAGAATACGTAGTTCTCTCCGCCGAGCTCGATGGTGGCGTCGATGGCGCCCTTGATCTGGACGGCAGCGCGGGCTACGACGTCGAAATCAGGGTTGGTGGCGGCGCCGTTCATATAGCGCTTGTGGCCGAAGACATTGGCCGTGCCCCAGAGAAGCTTGATGCCGGTCTCTGCCTGCTTCTGCTTCGCGTAGGCGACGATGGCCTTGAGGTTCGCCTCGTATTCGGCGATGTCGTCAGACGGGTCGATAAGGTCCACATCGTGGAAGCAGTAGTACTCGAAGCCGATTTTCTGCATAATCTCGAAGCCTGCGTCCATCTTGTCCTTTGCGCGCTGGAGGGTGTCAGAGGATGCATCCCAAGGGAAGGTCTTGGTACCGCCGCCGAACTGGTCGGTGCCTTCTGCGCCGAGGGTGTGCCACCACGCCATAGCGAAGCGGAGCCAGTCTTTCATCTTCTTTCCGAGGACGACCTTCTCAGCGTCATAATACCTGAAAGCGAGCGGGTTGCGGCTTTCTTTACCTTCGAACTTGATTTTTCCGATCTGTGGAAAATACTCTTTTGTTGCCATAATTTTTAAGTTTTAATATGTTTATTTAATTGGTATTTGTTTGCTTGCTTGGGGATTGGGCAGGCGGGGGGGCCGCTTTATTATTGGACGGCTTGCCGGCCGGGCGGAGCTAAGCTTTCATTTTACTGTCGAGGCGGGCACTCCAGAGGCTGTAGGCATCGAGGTACGCCTGCCGGGTGCTTTCGTCAGGTTCGGTGATGCCGACCTGCTCGAGCGTGGCGAAGGCTTCCTTCGGGCTGGAGTAGATTCCCGCGCCGATGCCTGCACCCTTGGCCGCGCCGGCGGCTCCGTCGGTGTTATAGAGCTTGATCGTCGCGCCGGTTACCTGGGAGAGGGTTTCGCGGAAGATGTCGCTTAGGAACATATTTGCGCGGCCGGCGTGTATGGTACTGATTTTCAATCCCATATCCTGCATTATGCCGATGCCTTTGCAGAAGGCGAAGACGATGCCTTCCTGGGCGGCGCGGAGAAGGTGGGCGCGGGTGTGGATGTTGAAGTTCACGCCTTCGATGGAGCAGCCCGGCTCGGCGTTGCAGAGCATTCGCTCGGCGCCGTTGCCGAACGGGAAGATGCTTACTCCGGCGCTGCCCGGGGCGATGCCGGCGGCGAGGCTGTTAATCTCGTCGTAGCTGGCGCCTGTCGGAGCGACGCTGCGCTTCATCCAGGAGTTCAGGCAGCCCGTGCCGTTTATGCAGAGGAGCACGCCGAGGCGCGGGTTCTGCGCGCTGTGGTTCACGTGCGCGAAGATATTCACGCGTGAGTCGTTGTCGTAGGCAATTTTGTCGCTGACGCCGTAGACTACGCCGGAAGTGCCTGCAGTAGAGGCGATTTCGCCAGGTTCAAAGACATTAAGCGAGAGGGCGTTGTTCGGCTGGTCGCCGGCGCGGTAGGTCACCGGGGTGCCTTCGCTCAGGCCGAGCGCGTCCGCGGCTTCTCGGGTGAGGTGGCCCTGGTCGGCGAAGGTCGGGCAGATTTCTGCCAATACGTCAGAGTCGATGCCGTATTCTTTTAAGAGAAAGTCCGCCGCTGCGTTATCGCGGAAGTCCCAGAACATTCCTTCGGAGAGTCCTGATACTGTGGTGTGTATCTCCCCGGTGAGTTTCATTGCGATCCAGTCGCCGGGAAGCATAATCTTGTATATTCTGTCGTAGATGGCCCGCTCGTTCTGTTTTACCCAGGCAAGCTTGGAGGCGGTAAAATTGCCCGGTGAGTTCAGCAGACGGCTGAGGCACTGCTCCTGCCCGAGGTTTTCGAAGGCCTTGCGGCCAATCTGAACAGCTCTCGAGTCGCACCAGATGATGGATGGGCGGAGGACTTTGCGGTCACGGTCAATGCAGACCAGGCCGTGCATCTGGTAGGAGATGCCGATGGCCTTTATGTCCTGCTTGTCAATTTGGCTTTGGGCCAGGACGGATTTGGTGGCGAGGACAAGGTTGTCCCACCACATAGAGGGTTCCTGCTCGGCCCAGCCCGGCTTGAGGGCCATGATCGGGGCTTCCTTTTCAGGGAAGAATGCGCTGGCGATGCATTTTCCGCTTTCGGCGTTCACCAGGGAAGCTTTCACTGAGGAGCTTCCTATGTCATAACCAAGTAGATACATATTGTTTAGTTTATTTTTGTTTTTTCGCCTGTCAGGAGGGGCTATATCATATTCTTCTTAAAGGCCTTCTTGTCGTAGCGGTAGAGGCGGGCGGCGCGGTGCCGCTGACCGGTTT
>CAVEAQ010000132.1:0-2400 GCA_963613775.1 bacterium
GCTCTGCACCACCGGATGCTCCGATCTGCCAACCTCGGCCGGTATTGATGCCCTGTTGGAAGTCCGGAGACTGCATCACGGCTGCAACCACCTTCGCGAACTCTACTATGTCCTTCTTGCGGACGGCCTGGTCGAGGTAATCGCCGAACTGCTGGTCGTCCCACTTGTCTGCATTGCCGGCGTTGTCGGCATAGCCCGACTTCGCCTTATCGGTAGTCTTGACGCCTGCCTCGTTTGGCTGCGTGAGATACAGGTAGTCATCTGTATCAATGCTTATGGCGTCAAGCGCCTCCTTATTAGCGTGCTTGTGGGATGTGGAGTCCCACTTTGAGATCTGCGCTGAGGTAGGGAGCTCATATCCCTCGGCAAAGTCCAGGGCAAGAGTGCCCTTAGTCTTTATCGGACTACCCGTAACCGAAAAGCCCTGGGGGGCTGTCATAGCCACAGATGTCACGGTGCCGCCGGAGGAGGAGCCGCCACCCCCGCCGGAGGAAGAGCTGCTGCCCGAAGCAGAGGACTGCCCTGGCTCCGCGAGAGCTGTGCGGTCCTGCGATTCCACTGTCAGAGAGGCCGCAGGGAGAGATGTCATCTTGATGTCCATCTCGCTCTCAATCAGGTCAAGACTGAAAGTGTCTATGAGGTAGTCGTAGTTGCCGTCATAGAAGCCAAGAGGCAGGGAGCCATCATCACCCGTATTTGGGAAAAATACCTTGCCCGTCTTGATAAGGCGCGGAAGGGCGTGCTCCAAGGCGTAGTCCATTGAGATGAAGCCGAGGTAATCCTGCGCTCCGAGTTTACCGCTCTGCCAATTAGTGACAGGCACCCCTGCATAAGCCATGAGGCCTTGACAAAATTGCAAGGCATCAGGGTTGCCATTTTCACTGTCCCAGGTGCTAAAGGCGGACTCGATCTCAGTCAGATCCTCTCTTGCATTGTTCGACAGTTTAACTTTAAGCTGCTGCCCCGCGAACTCGCTCGCATAGGTAAGATATGCGCCATAGAGATAGGTCGTATACTGTAAATAGCTTGACGTTTTGCCGGGCAGGAGGCTGCCCTCAACTACTACCGTAAGGGTGGCACCCGCCGGCATCGGTGGCAAGGAAAACGTCGTAGTTGTAATCTCTTCCGCTGTGCTAACAACTACCCAGAAAGAGGTCTCGTGGGCGAGCCACTCATATACAAACTCTTCGTTATTACGAGCTCTACTAAGGTAATAATCAGTGCCATTAATTGTATAGTAGGCCTTGCATCGCACCTCAAGTCGCGAGCCGAGATTCGCGTCCGAGCCCACCTCTATGGCGAGGCTGAGTTTCGGTGTAGCCTGGGTGAAACTAATAGACTGCGTCAAAATACCGCGTTCGGCCTTATCCAGATTGTCCTGATAGCTGGCACCAGAGGAAGGGTCCACATAAGTCTTGAAACCCGTCAGCTCCCAACAGGCGCGACTGCGCGTCTCATCGACAGGAAGCCAAGCGCAGAGGCTATTGGGGCGGAAGTCCTGAATTTTGATAGCGGAATCCCTATAATAATTAGGCGCTTTGACCGTCACCATCTTGACAGCGGGCTCAATTTCCGAAGACAGCTGGCCAACAGGCCAACTCTCACTCTTGTACGCAGAGCCTATCTGGTTGACCTTATATGACACAGTGCTTCCTGTCGACAGGCGCGAGCCCGAGACAGCTGTGTGGCCGGTAAAAACAGCGTCAGTCCGGCGGAAAAGCAGCCACTGTGCATTATGCTGGGTAATGCCCAAGTTAAATGATGCCAACAGGCTCTCCAGCACCTCATAGCAAGTCTTGCCCTCCATATAGGACAGGTCGACACCCGCCTCAGTCAGCAAAGACACCGCGGTGGTCTCCGCTGTACGCGCTGATGATATGGCGTTCCAAGCGATTTCAAGGCCGGAGAAAGCCACCATATACTTCAAGTGGGCAAGGATGCTCTGATAGGCTGTGGCCGGCTCCCAATCGTGCATTTTCAGCTCTCCGAGGCAATCCGTTGCCACGATTGTAACATCGTATGGCGGCGCGATGTCTGGCTCACTGTAGAGTTCCGGACTGACAAAGCCAGTCCAGATAAGCATAGGATCGTCAAGAGGCCCGTGATAGAGCTCCACCAGATACATTGTCGGATCGGAGGTATAGAGCGAGGAAAACTCCCCGTCAACCTGGCATTCCGCGTAGATGTCGAGGGACGTGCCATAGATATGGCCATTGTTCTCCCTTTTCAAGACAGGCGCAGCACCCATAGCCCGGTCGTACACCGCGCCGGAGTAGTCCTTTTCCTTGATGTCAATCTCGTAGTCAGCGCCATTGGCTGCGCGCCATCTGAAACGAAATTTGATGCCGTAGCTTGCCATATCTTACCTCCTATGTTGTATGCGATTTGCGCTTTTCTTCG
>CAVEAQ010000133.1:0-2342 GCA_963613775.1 bacterium
CTTGTCTTGTCGAGAGTTATGCTCTTGACTGGAGTAGCCTCCACGGTAATTTCGCAAGTCGCGGTCTTGTCGCAGGCCTTGGCGGTGATGGTAGCCGTGCCAGTCTTGACCGCTGTCACGACACCGTCCTTTACAGTTGCGATTTCGGGATTGGACGAAGTCCAGATTACGGATTTGTTTGTCGCATTGGTCGGCAAAACAGTCGCGGTGAGCGTTGCCGTCTCTCCGATATGGAGACTGACCATCTGCTCGTTCAGATTGACGGATTCGACGAGAATCTCGCCCGGCTCCTTCTTGCACCCGGACAGCAAACAAAGGGAAAAGACGAAGAAAATAACAAGTTTTATAGTTCTATTCATACTTAAAGGCCGTGAATTGATAGTTAGTTTACTAATAATCAAAAATATCCTGAAAAAGAGGCGCTTAGAATCGACCTGCAGGCTCACCTGAGTCGCTGTTGTAGGCGCGGTACTCGCCTTTGCTGACATTCAGGGTCTTCGGTAGCCAGACGCGGTAGCGGTGCGACCTGTCCCAGTCGCTTCCTGCGGAGGCAAAGTCGCAGAGACGGATCCTCTGCGGCTTGCCGCCCGACTCGAGGTCGGTGCCCGTCACCATCGGAGCGCTGAAATTCATCCAGGCGAATCCCTCTTCCACCCTGAGATCGACTGTGCCGTCTGCAGAAGAGCCGATCACTACCCCCTCATCCACGAAGCCGTCGCCGTAGCGGGAGTCGCGGGCTAGCACAATCGGGCCGCGGACTATGGCCTGACAGCCATTCTGCTCCAGAAGACGCGCAGTCATATCGAGGTTCAGGAGCACTTTGTCGCCACGATTCCATCTGCGGCTGATTCGGGCGTATTCTCCTTCCGAGAGACCGGTGCAGTCAATCGAGAGCGTGTCCGCCCCGCTGACAATCGCGATCGAGGTCTTACTGCTCCACTGCGGGATACGCAGTCTGAGGGCGAATTCCCCGCTTCCGGACGGTAAGACCTCCAGAGAGACATTCCCCGAGAGAGGATAGCCGCCGCTCTGAATTATCTTCACGCCGTCCTGCCCGCCGAGCCTGAAGTCCACCTCCGAATCGCCGTAATAATTGACCGTCAGGTCACTTCCCTCCGCTCTGTAGGCAAATGACGGGATGAGGGCGAACGCGCGCGGTCCGTTGGCGTTGCAGCAGTTGATATTGAGTCCGCACTGCTTCTCGCCCTCGACTCTGCTGCCCTCGAGCGGAGTGTATTTGGCGATCTGGCTGCCGTCGTCCTTGAGGGCGCCGAGGATGGCGTTGAAGAATGTCTGCTCGATGCAGTCAGCGTAGCGCGAGTCTCCGCTAAGGGAGAGAAGACGATCGCAGAACTGCATCCAGGTGAAGCCCACGCAGGTTTCCATCGTGTGGTAGGTCGGCACGGTCTGCAGGGACTTGCCTCCGTACCAGCACTCCATCGCGCTGCCGGAGCCGGCTACGTTGATCTCCTCCTCAAGAATGTGCGAGAATGTCTTCCGCGCCGCCTCGAGGCAGGCCTCGTCCCCCGTGACCCGGTAATATTCCAGCATTCCCTCATAGCAGGACATCATCTCGTAGGCCTTCTGCCCGTTGTCGTAGCCAAACCACTTCTGAGGGTGCGGGAAGCGTCGGGCGACAGGAAAATCCGCCTTGCGGATCAACCCCGGGCCGTCCTCGCTGTCCAGACGGGAGACTATGTATGAGGCGAAGTCCAGCAAGCGCTTCTCTCCGGTCCTGCGGTAGAGCAGCATAATCGGTTCAAGCACAGAGCCGCTCGCCATACCGCGGTAGTTCCCCGTCGAAACGATATCCGTCTTGCCGGGCCCCACCTGACTCATCAGGTGGTCTGCAACCCTTGAGGCGGCATCCAGAGCCCTGCAGTCTCCGCTGAGGTCGTACCAGCTCAGCAGTCCGAGCATCGTGTATTTCCGTCCCCAGATGTCCCACTTGCGGAGCTGGCTTTCCGGGCCGTAGTTGCCGATGTATCCGTCGGGGGTCTGCGTCTCGAGCAGGCTTTCCACAGAGGCGGCAATCTTGTCGTAGAGGGCGCGGTCGTGGTTGTAGCGGTATGCGCCCACAGCTCCGAGGGTCCATTTGCCCCAGAACTCGCTCTGCCACCTCCAGGTCTCGTCCCTGTGGCGGAACGGCTCCACGAGCTCTTCCACATCCTGTCCGCTGACGCGGTGCAGAAAGCAGCTCTCGATGCGGCCGCCGACATAGCCTCCGATTCTGACGGCTTCCACGCCTGCCCGCCCGCCGTCTGAGGGGAGCGGAGGAGCAGCCACCTCGTAGAGCCCGAGACCGTTGAAGTTCATATAATATCGCCCTCCGCTATGCAGCA
>CAVEAQ010000134.1:0-2330 GCA_963613775.1 bacterium
ATCGAGGCTTCCATTGATGAGCTGAAGGCCGTGCGCAAGGAGCTCGGACGCGAGGGCAAGAGCCTCTGCCTGATGGAGTTGGCCACGATCGGAGGCCGGTATCTGCGCAAGAAAGGCCTGCTCGACGACCTCGAGCAGAGCGAGGAGAACAACGCCTGCAGCATATATATAAATGTAGACGTGGACGGCCAGCCACAGAAGTGGCTGCTTCAGTTCAAGAACGAAACCCATAATCATCCTACGGAGATCGAGCCTTTCGGCGGCGCGGCGACCTGCCTCGGCGGAGCCATCCGCGACCCTCTTTCCGGCAGAGCCTATGTATATCAGGCAATGCGAGTTACCGGAGCCGGTGACATCTGCCGGCCGGTCAGCGAAACTCTGCAGGGCAAGCTTCCGCAGAAGCTTATCAGCCGCAAGGCTGCCGCCGGCTACTCCAGCTACGGCAACCAGATCGGCCTCGCAACCACCCACGTCCGTGAAATCTACCACGAGGGCTACACCGCCAAGAGACTTGAAGTGGGAGCCGTCGTGGGCGCAGTCAAGGCGGAGAACGTCCGCCGCGAGAGCCCGGCCGCGGGCGATGTGATCCTCCTGCTGGGAGGACGCACAGGCCGTGACGGGATTGGAGGAGCCACAGGCTCCTCCAAGGAGCACACCGAAGCCTCGATCGAGACGTGCGGCAGCGAGGTGCAGAAGGGCAACGCCCCTGAGGAACGCAAGCTCCAGCGGCTTTTCCGCCGCCCGGACGTGACGCGCCTCATCAAGAAATCCAACGACTTCGGAGCCGGCGGAGTGAGCGTCGCCATCGGCGAACTCGCCCCGGGACTCGACATATACCTTGACCGGGTACCGGTCAAATACAGCGGCCTGAACTCTACCGAGCTGGCTATCAGCGAGTCGCAGGAGAGGATGGCGGTGGTGATCGCCGCTTCCGACAGGGAGGAGTTCGAGAAGCTCTGCGCAGCCGAGAACGTCGAGGTGACTTACGTCGCCGACGTGACCGGCAGCGGCAGGATGAGGATGTACAACTCGGGCGAACTGGTCGCCGACCTCAGCCGCGAGTTTATCGACAGCGCCGGCGCGAAGCACTACGCTTCGGCGGAAGTGGGCCTCGTGCAGGACTGCGATCCGTTCGCGCTGCAGCCTGAGGGCGACAGCCTCGAAGAGAAGATGCTCTCCGTGATGGATATGCCGAATGTGGCTTCGCAGAAGGGACTCGTCGAGATGTTCGACGCCACGATCGGCCGCTCCACGGTTCTTATGCCTTACGGCGGAGCGATGCAAACCACTGAGACTCAGGTCTCTGTACAGAAGCTTCCGACCGACGGCTACACCGACACCGCCTCGATGATGGCGTTCGGCTACAACCCGTTCATCTCCTCCTGGAGCCCTTATCACGGCGCCGCGTACTCGATGGTCGAGGCTTGCGCCAAGGTCACGGCGGCAGGCGGAGACTGGTCGCATATGCGCTTCTCCTGCCAGGAGTATTTCGAGAGGATGACCTCCGACCCGCACAGCTGGGGCAAGCCGCTCGCGGCTCTGCTGGGGTCGCTGCGGATGCAGCTCGCCTTCGGTCTTCCGTCCATCGGCGGCAAGGACTCGATGAGCGGCACCTTCGAGCACATCAACGTGCCTCCGACCCTCATCTCCTTCGGCATCACGACGGTCAACGCATCTGAAGTCATCTCCCCGGAATTCAAGTGGGGAGGCAATCATATCTACCTCTTCCGCCACTCTCCTCTCGCCGACAAAATGCCTGACGTGCAGGGACTTAAGGCGATGTGGAGCTATATCCGCTCCAAGATCGCCGCAAAGGAGATCGTTTCCGCCTGGGCGGTCGGCTTCGGCGGAGTGGCCGAGGCCCTCGCGAAGATGTCCTTCGGCAATATGTTCGGCGCCGACATCACCATCGCCGAAGACGAACTCTTCCGCTGCGTTCCCGGCTCGATCGTGGTCGAGTCCGAGACCGAACTCGATTTCCCGGCCGCGCAGAAGATAGGAAATGTCTCAGACTCAGACGATTTCGTGCTTCGCATCAACGGAGTCAGCATCAGTCTGGACTCCCTTCAGGAGTCCAATGCAAGAAGATACTCCAAGGTTTATCCTGCGAGCGTCCCTGCGAACCACAAGAGCCTGCTGAATGTCAAATGCACCGCTCCGGCCTACAGGCAACCGCATTACGAAGGCGGCCCTGTTCAGAAGCCGCTTGTATATATCCCTGTATTCCCCGGCACGAACTGCGACTACGACAGCGCCAAGGCATTCCGCAAGGCGGGAGCCGAGGTCCGCTTCGGAGTCTTCCGCAACCTCACCCCTGAGGCCGTGCTCAG
>CAVEAQ010000135.1:0-2315 GCA_963613775.1 bacterium
AGGTCGTCCTCGATGATCTCCTCAAGAAAGTTCAGCTTCTTTTCTTCTTCCATTTGTGTAGATGTTAACAGAGCGCAAATTTATAAAATTCCTAAAATATTTTTAGCCGTATTCTTCTCAAAAAAATAGTAACTTGCAACGATTTGTGCCCAGCGGGCACCAAAAGCGATTATATATGGCAATAGCAATCAAACTGCGTGCGACTGAAGCCAACCTCTTCTGCTCCAGCAAGTGGTGGGGCAACCCCGATCTCCCTCCGGGAGCGGCGTACCCGATGATGAAGATAACCGAAGACGGGCAGGAGAGCGAGTATCCCCTGACCTTCATCTGTCAGATAGACTGCGAGGACATCGCCCCGCTCGACCCGGAGGGCAGGCTCCCGCACGAAGGGATGCTCTACTTCTTCGCCGCCATCGACGATTTCACGGGCTACGAGTCCCCCGAGCACTTCCCGCCCGGACGCTGGAGTGCGAAGGCCGTCAAGGTTAAATATACGGGGAGTATCAATATGGAGACCTTCAACAGCTGCATTCTCGTGGACGATGAGGACCGCGAGCTCGCAGAGGAGCCGCTGGCGATGGAGTTCTCCCGCTGCGAAGACGCCGCGGACGGGCTCAAACTGCTCGGCACCCCGTTCTTCGGGGAGGTGCGCAGGGAGCAGCCGGACTGCGTCAATCTGCTCCAGATAGGCTCCGATGCCGAAGCCGGGCTCGATTTCTATGGCTGCGGGATGCTCAACATTCTCCTGAAAGACAGCGAGCTCGGTTTCGGCAGGTGGGACAGGGCGTTCGGGTATTTGCACAGCCTGTAGGTTTGTGACAGGTTACGGCAAGTTCTACGCCAGCAAATGGGGCCCGTCGGCAAGCAACAGGCTCGGCTGGTTTCTGATGGAGACCCCGGTCTTCGTCGCGATGCTGCTGCTCCGGGGCTTCTCGGAGCGCCGCGCAGATGTACCCGACCGAGTGGCTTCTCGACCCTCGCTTCATCGGCGGACTGTCGATTTTCGCTGCCGGGATGTTCATCAACCTCCAGTCCGACAATATTATACGCCACCTGCGCAAGCCCGGTGACACGCGGCACTATCTCCCGCAGGGCGGGATGTTCCGCTATGTGACTTCGGCCAACTACCTGGGCGAATTCATGGAGTGGGTGGGCTTCGCCGTGCTGACCTGGGCGTGGTCGGGAGCCGTGTTCGCCGAAATCTGCGTATATTTGCGAAGCAAAACCATCAGCAATGGAAAGAACACTTGTCATCATAAAGCCGTGCGCCCTGCAGAGAGGGCTAGCAGGAGAGATACTAAGCCGCTTCGAGCGCAAGGGCCTCAAGATTGTCGCCCTCAAGATGTACCGCTTCACAAAGGAGAAGTGCGCCGAGCACTATTCCCATCTGACGCAAAAACCTTTCTATCATATAATTGAGGCCTCGATGATGGCCGCCCCGGTCATCCTCGTCTGCCTCGAAGGGGTTGATGCAGTCAGCGTAGTCCGGGAGATGACAGGCAGCACCAACGGCCGCAAGGCTCTGCCAGGGACCGTAAGGGGCGACTACTGCATGAGCCACCAGGAGAACATCATCCACGCCTCCGACAGTCCCGAGAGCGCGCAGGCGGAACTGAGTCGCTTCTTCAGCGAGGAAGACTACTTCGAATATGACAGCCCGCTCCTCCCCTACCTCTACGCCGAGGACGAATTATAGACCGGTGACAGTCAGCATCCGACATTACCTCTCCCCTTGCGGGGAAATGGTCCTGGGAGCCGTGGGCGGAGAGCTCTGCCTCTGCGGCTGGACGGCAAGGCCGCAAGCCGCGCGCGACAAAAGAAGGCTGGAGAAACTTCTGAACGCAGAATTCAAGGAAGAATCCACCCCGCTGCTGGAGCGGACCAAAGCGGAGCTTGACGAATATTTCGCGGGACGCCGCAAGACCTTCGATATACCGCTGCACCCCGTGGGCACGCCGTTCCAGATGCAGGTATGGAGTGCATTGGCAGAGATACCGTACGGACAGACAAGGACTTACAGGGAGATCGCGCAGCGAGTGGGTAATCCCCGGGGCGTTCGGGCAGTAGCGCAGGCCATCGGAGCCAACGGCATAGCCATCCTCATCCCCTGCCACCGAGTGATAGGCTCAGACCGCAGCCTGACCGGATTCGCCGGCGGTCTGGAAGCCAAGAGAATACTCCTGCAGACGGAAAGCCGCTAAACGCCGCTCATACCATCTCTTCCACGCACTTCCGCACGCCCTCGGTCCAGTAAGGGACGGCGACGCCGAAAGTCTGTTTGATGAGGGTCTTGTCGAGCACTGAATAAGCCGGCC
>CAVEAQ010000136.1:0-2204 GCA_963613775.1 bacterium
ACGAGGCCCTGCGCGGAGCCGACTTCGTCTATGCCAAGAACTGGGCCTCCTACGAGGACTACGGCAAGGTGCTCAGCCGCGACCGCTCCTGGACGGTGACCAGAGAGAAGATGGCGCTCACCAACGATGCCTGCTTCATGCACTGCCTGCCGGTTAGGCGCAATATGATCGTCAGCGACGAGGTCATCGAAAGCCCTCAGTCACTAGTGATTCCGGAGGCTGCCAACAGGGTTGTCTCCGCCCAGACCGTCATCCGCAGAATGCTCCGCAGTCTATGATCAGCGTCGTCAAGATAGGAGGCAATGTCATCGACTCACAGGAGCTGCTCGAGAAGTTCTGCGACGACTTCGCCGCGCTCGAAGGGCCGAAAGTCCTAGTGCACGGCGGAGGTAAGATGGCGAGCGACTTCCAGCGCCGCCTCGGAGTGGAGCCGCAGATGATAGAGGGGCGCAGGGTCACCGACGCCGACACCCTGCAGCTCGTGACTATGGTCTATGCGGGCTGGTGCAGCAAGCACATCACGGCCCTGCTCCAGACCCGGGGATGCAACGCAATGGGCCTCGCCGGCTGCGACGCCTCCATCATCAGGGCCGGCCGCCGCGCACCCAAACTCCTCTCCGACGGAGTCACGCTGGTCGATTACGGCCTGGTGGGAGATGTCACCCCTGAGTCAGTGGACGCCGCGAAGATCAGGCAACTGCTTGATATGGGCATAGTTCCCATATTCAGCGCCATCACGCACGACGGCCGCGGGGAGCTGCTCAATACCAACGCCGACACCATCGCCGCGTCAATTTCTTCAGCAATAAATGCGAAACTTCTTTATTGTTTCGAAAAAAATGGCGTACTTTACAGTCTGGATGATTCCTCAAGCGTAATACCCCGCCTTGACTTCGGTCTCTACACGAGCCTGAAGCGGGAGGGTCGCATAGCCGCGGGGATGATTCCCAAGCTGGACAACGCATTTTCGGCCCTCAGGGCGGGTGCTGCGGGAGTGACCATCAAGCACTCCGCTCAGTTACTCGACCCTCTCGCAGGCACGACATTGGTGATATGACCGACGAGCTCTACATAGACCTGCTCAGGCAGCTGGTCCGCACACCTTCCCTCTCCTATGAGGAGGAAGGGGCAGCCGAAGTCGTCTGCGGGGCGCTCGGGAGCTGGGGCATCGCATACAAGGTTCTCAGAGGCAACATAATAGCCCTCAACCGGAGATACGATCCCGACAAGCGGACTCTCGCACTCGACGCCCACATCGACACCGTCCCCGCTTCCGGCGGTTACACCAGAGACCCGTTTGACCCGGGCAATGACGGGAGCATCGTTTATGGACTCGGATCCAATGATGATGGCGGAAGTGTGGTATCGATGATTGCCGCTTTCCGTCATTTTTATGATATGCCGCTCCCCATCAACCTGATGCTGGTGCTGACCCGCGAGGAGGAGCGTTCCGGCCCCGACGGGGCAAGGTGGCTCTATGCCCCCGACGGCGCTTTCGCCCTCGACGGAGAGCTGCCGCGACCGGACTGGGTGATAGTCGGAGAGCCTACGGGGATGCGCGCCGCCACAAGCGAACGCGGCCTGCTGGTGCTCGACGGGGAGGCTCACGGAGTGAGCGGGCACGCCGCACGGGATGAGGGGGTAAACGCCCTATACATTGCCCTGGACGACATTGCTGCGCTACGCGCACACCGTTTCACCCGGCACTCTCCCCTGATGGGGGAAGTCCGCCTCAACGTGACCCAGATAGAGGCGGGCAGCGCCCACAATGTCATCCCTGACCTCTGCAAATTCGTCGTGGACATCCGCCCGACGGAGCAATATACCAACGGGGAGATACTCAGCGAGCTGCAGGCCCTGTGCCGCAGCGGCCTCAAGGCACGCAACCTCGCCAACCGCTCCTCCGCCACCCCGGCCGGCTCTCCCCTGCTAGGTACGGCGCTCCGGCTCGGCATCCCGACATTCTCCTCCCCCACCACATCCGACTGGATGCGCATCGGGGTGGACGCCATCAAGATGGGCCCCGGCGACTCAGCCCGCTCCCACAGAGCGGACGAATACATACTCGCAAGCGAGATAGGCGATGCTATCGACACATATATCAAGTACATAGAAGATTTTTATGGCAACACTATGGAATAAGGGCACAAGCGCGACCGAAAGGGTCGAAGCCTTCACGGTGGGCAATGACCGCGAGCTGGACC
>CAVEAQ010000137.1:0-2008 GCA_963613775.1 bacterium
TGAAGTCGATACTTCCTACCAGCACGGCACTTGCGCAGACCAAGCGCGTCTATGGAGATATCATCTGCACCGATGCGAGCGGCAGCAGTGAGTCCTACTTCTGCGACTACCACAATCAGGCACACGCGGTGACTACCTACGGGCTTCTGGTCGGCGGTTATGCGAATGGCGGCTCGGGTTGCGGCTTCGCTTTCTTGGGCGCGAGTGACGGGCCCGCGTACGCGTTTGCGTACTATGGCTCTCGCCTTTGTTGGTCGGCGGAGTAACGGATGGAGGGGAGAATTATGCAAGATTTGACTGACATCAAGGATGACGGAACACTGGAGTGCCTCCACCTCCCCGCGGATGCGGGACGGAAGCGCTTCAGCTGCCCGCCGGAGCAGCAGCGCAACCTCATCGGCAGGACCTTTTGGGTGCTCGACTACTTCGCCGATGTGCGCTCTCGCTATAGCGACGACCGCTACCTTTTCAAGCTGAAGTTCAACCTCGAGGACGCCGAAAGCGACGCCCGCAAGGTATGGACGGGCAGCGCGGACATCAAGTATGTCCTCGACAAGCTGCGGGAGCTCGGTAAGTTCCCGCGGCGGGTCACGCTGAAGAGCGGGGAGGGCGGGCGCCTCTACTTTGAATGATGTCGGCCGGCAATTAGATATGACAAATCAAGGTTGCACGGACCTCGGCGGGCTTCTGGTCGGCGGTAATGCGAATAACAGCTCGAATTGCGGCTTCGCTTACATGAACGCGAATAACAGGCCCACGAACACGAATGCGAACTATGGCTCTCACCTATATTGGTCCCGATTGGACGAATACGATAAAATGAAACGCACAGCCATTTGGTCCGGGGCCTCGCCTCTCGGCGGAAAACAAAGTGTTGCAAAGCGCGCGCTGGTAGCAGGGACGAAGGCCCGCGCGAGGACCAACAAAGACAATTTTTAGACGATGAAGAGATACGACAACCTCTACGCGCGCATCTGCTCGCTTGACAACCTCCTGCTCGCCGACCAAAGGGCGAGGAGGGGGAAGGGCGGCACCTACGGCGTGCGGCGGTTCGACCGCAACCGGCTCGGTAACCTGCTGGAGCTGAGGCGGCAGCTGCTGGCGGGGACTTTCAGGACCTCGCCGTATAGCGTCTTCACCATCCACGATCCAAAGGAGCGCGAAATCTACCGGCTTCCGTACTACCCCGATCGGATAGTGCACCACGCCGTGATGAACATCCTCGAGCCTATTTGGGTTAAGAGCTTCATTTCGGCGACCTATGCTTGCGTCAAGGGGCGCGGCATCCAGGGCGCGGAGGACGGAGTTCGCGCCGCCCTGCAGAGCGACCCGGAGGGGACGCGCTACTGCCTCAAGCTCGACATCCGGCACTTCTACCCGAGCATCGACCACGGCACGCTCAAGACGATAATTAGGCGCAAAATCAAGGACGAACGGCTGCTCGCCCTGCTTGACGGCATCATTGACAGTGCTCCCGGTGTGCCGATAGGCAACTACCTATCGCAGTACTTCGCGAACCTCTACCTCACTCCGTTCGACCACTGGCTCAAGGAGGTCAAGGGAGTGCGCTATTACTTCCGCTACGCGGACGATATGGTCATATTCGGGGCGAACAAGGCAGCGCTGCACGCGCTGCTCGGAGAGATGCGGGCGGAGTTACGCGAGGGCTACGCCCTGGAGGTCAAGGGCAACTGGCAGGTCTTCCCGACGGACGCACGGGGCGTGGACTTCGTGGGCTTCGTCTTCAGGCACGGCTACACCCGCCTCCGCAAAAGCATCAAGCAGAGCGCCTGCCGTCGGGCGGCGAGAAGCAGAGCCTTGGAGGGCCTCAAGGGAAAGAAGCAGGCGCTGGCCAGCTACATCGGCTGGGTCAGGCACTGTAACGGACGAAATCTTAGTTACAAATTAAATTCAATGTGTTATGAGCAAATCTTTTAGCGCGGCAAGGCCGCGGACTTTCGAGCGCTACGACGCCGGCCATATCCTCGTGGCTTACAATGTGGAGGAG